>DDVC01000242.1 GCA_002345145.1 Bacteroidetes bacterium UBA2322 | reverse complement strand
AGTTCAGTGGTGTGCTCTTCCGATCTTAAGGCATCGGTGGGGGTAAAAGTACGGTGTTTAAACTGCAAAAAGGGTTTCAAATCGGCATCGGAACAGTGGCGCACAAAATTGTAGGGGTCGTTATCCATATATTGCACAAACCGGTTGGCGCTTTTAATGATGGCTTTGCGGTTGCCCCAGGAAAGAATGGCAGCAATGAAAGCGGCAATTTCTATATCGGGCAAATGGGTAAACCGGTGCGGTACAGAAATGGGGTCGTTTTCTATAAACGAGCTTTGATTGTATAAATCGGCATAATATTCCAGCAGTTCAAAAGCCTGTTGGCGGGTCATTTGCAGAATTTGGGTAGTGAGTAGTGAAAAGTGAATAGTTTTGGTACTTGGCAGTCAGTAGTCTGTAGTCAGTACTAAGAAATAACAACTAATTTGCGCTTTTCCGAGAAACAAAATCGGGCTGATATTCGGTAGCAGCAATCCACAATCCGAAACACATAACTCATAATTCATAAATTATCACTTATAAATTTCGGCAATTTCTTTTGCTAAGCTGAGGTAATCCTTAGCGCCATTGCTTGAAGCGTTGTAATCAAAAATATCCCGATGAACGGAGGGGGCTTCGGCAAGGGCTACGTTTTCGCGGATTTTGGTTTTCATAACTTTGCTGCCCAAGTGTTTCTCAATAGTTTCGGCTACTTCGCGGTTAAGGATTTTTCGGTGGTCGTACTGGGTTATAAAAACGCCGCCCAACTCAAGGTTTTTATTAAGGCGTTTTTGTATTTTTGATACAATTTCGGTAAGTTTGGCTAATCCTTGCAGGGCAAGGTACTCAGATTGTAGGGGTATAAAAACGGAGTTGGAGGCGGCAAAGGCGTTTATGGTAAGCAACCCCAACGAAGGAGGGGTATCAATGAGTATAAAATCAAAGTTTTTGGCAACGGGCTCTAAAAGTTCCCTCAAAATAAATTCTCTGCCGGTTTCGGCGCTTAATTCTACTTCGGCACCCGATAGGTCGAGGTTGGAGGGTATTACGTAAAGGTTATTGTCCACTCGTACCGGAATAAGGGCGTGTTTACCAATAAGTGCGCCGTAGCTGTTAAATTCTGTATTGGGAACCGGAAGGCTTTGGGTAAGGTTTGCCTGTGGGTCGAGGTCTATAAGTAATACTTTTTTACCTAATTTTTTTGCCAGAGCCACACCCACATTTACGGTAGAGGTGGTTTTGCCCACGCCACCCTTATGATTGCTGAATGAAATGATAACTGCCATTGCCTTATTGTACAAAGGGTTTGAAATAATGCGCAAAGATGACAAAAAAACGGGGATTTTTATGTTTAATTGGGGAGGTAGCGCTTGATTTATACCCTACTTTGCGAGAAAAAATGGGAGCGTATAACGCTCAAATAAGAATAATTTACATAGATATGGCTTACCGCCGTTTCCATAAAACGGCAGCCAAAAGAAAAGCTACCACCATAACCCCCGCAGTGGCAAGTGGGTAAAACTTAGCAAAATCGCTGGCAAAAAAGTTAAACTTGTAACCCGGCACATCAAACATCCATGTTAGCCAGCTTTTTCCGATGTAGTAAATAAGCGCCATAAAAGACAGGGCATACACCGGAATTTCAAATGCCTTAAACTGTCGTATAATCAGCGCAGCTATATTAACCGCTGCCATGCAAACACAAAAAACGGCAGGATATATTTTATAGGTATTGCTAACTACATTTACCCCGCCAAACACGCTGTAATTATTATCGGCAAATAAGTAGCCCAATAGCGCTGTAAGAATCGGAATGCCAACAGGCAACCATGTTTTAGGGTTAAAGCCATCAGGGTCAGCACTAACCGATGTGCCGCTCGATTTAGTGGTGGGTTTAGGCGTGGTTGCAGCGGGTTTTCCGGCATGGTCTTTAAAATAATCGGCTATCTGGTGGGTGAGTTTACCTGCGCCTGCATTAGCATGTAAAACCGCTGTACCTGAGCCAAGCATGGTATGGGCAGCCACCACACGGGCATCGGGGTTTTCGTAGAGTATTTCCATCAGTTCGTCAACTGTTTGCGCGCGCTGCGAGGCATTTCGCACTAAACATCGCTCTACTACCCGCCTAAAAGGTTGCGGAACTTTATCCATATCGGGCGGCTCTTTGTCAAATATGTTGCGCATGATTTCATCTCTCGAAAAACCTTGCTGTGTTTTGCCGAAAGGTGCAGCGCCGGTAAAACATTCATAAATAATAGCCCCCAAAGACCACAGGTCTAAATTGGTATGCAACTGCCCATTATTGCCAAATTTTTGCATATTAAACTGTTCGGGAGCCATGTACTCAATAGAGCCTATTACCAATGATGAGCCGCCGGTACTGCTGCTGTCGGTAATAACTTTGCTGATGCCAAAATCGGTAATTTTAGGGGTTATGCCGTTGGTATCTTTGTGGAGTAAGATGTTTTCGGGCTTCATATCGCGGTGAATAATGCCCATGCTGTGCAAGTAGCGCAAACCCTGCATTATCCCAATCAGCACTCCGGTAAGGGTTTGCAAATCGGGTTTTTGTTTTAGCAGCCTGCCTAAGTCGCCACCGTTAATAAATTCCAGCACGCCTACCTGAATGGTATCGCCAAAGGTAGAGGATTCTTGTAGTTCAAAAGCATCATAATACCGCACTAAATTGGGGTGGTTTAACCCTATGGCTCGCTTAATTTCTTCAAACAGGCTGTACTTTGCAGGCAAGTTGCCACTGTACTTTTTTATAGCCACCGTCATTCCTAAGTTTTTATCTAAGGCTTTATACACCTTGCCAAAACCACCCGTGCCCAATAAATCGGTATCGGGGTTAAACTCGTATGTTTTTGTCAGCGTCATTAACATATTTCCAAACTCGGGTTGAAATTAAAAAACTTCTGTTACTTGGGAGCCATAAAACTGCAAACATAGACTTTTTTTGGGTAAAATGGTTTGAAATGCGGTTATTTTTGGTTACCGTTTGTTTTTTTAAGCCTATAATGACAAAAGTCATTTTAAAAGCCGGTACAGAGAACTATATTTGCCGTAAATAATTTACAAACTGCAAACAGCATCATCATGGAAGCATTTAAAAAAGTAATGGTTGCATTGGATTTAAGTAAAACCGACGAGTCTGTTTTACAGTACACCAATTATTTACTGTCGAAAGTGGGCAGTACAAAGTTGTATTGTGTACACATAGAGCCCGATTTTGAAGTGCCAAACGAAATAAAAGAGAAATACGGCAGCGAGTTTGAAATGGAGTCGTTAGATGAAAAAATGCGTCATCGGATGGAAGATATTACCCGAAAAGCGCTGCATAACCGCACCGATATTGAGTTAGATTTTGAGGTAATAGAAGGAGCTCCGTTTGAAAAATTATTGCACTGGGCAAAGGTTAAAGATGCCGATTTGGTAGTGGTGGGCAAGAAGAAAATATCGGAAGGAAGCGGCATAGTGGCAAAAAAAGTTGCCCGACAAACTGATAGCTCCGTTTTGTTTGTGCCCCAAACTGCCCAACCACAGATTACCAAAATTTTAGTGCCTATTGATTTTTCTAAAAACTCGGCAAAGGCTTTGCAAACGGCGGTTGAGCTGGCAGCGGTTTGTGGTGGCGCTAAAGTGGTAGCGCTCAATATCTTTGATATTCCTACGGTAAATTACTACTACATAGGACAAAATTACGGACAGTTTACCGCCCTTATTTTGGAAAATGCCCAAAATGCCTATGACATTTTTATGCAAAAGTACGAAATAGACAAAACCAAAGTAGAAGCCGTTTTTGAAGAAAATATCTACCTAAGTCCTGCCAAACACATTAACGAATATGCCCGAAAACATGAGGTTAACTTTATGATTATGGGCGCAAAAGGGCACTCAGCTATGGAGGTATTTTTTTATGGCAGTGTAACCGAAAGTTTACTTACCTATAACGAAGACGTGCCGCTATTGGTTATTCGCTAATCTTTTGCCTTTTATTTTTAATTCAAAATAAAGTACATGAGAAAGATATTTTTGCCCACCGATTTTTCTGAAATAGCGCATAATGCTGCACACCTTGCCGTACAAATAGCGCAAAAGGCAAATGCTAAGGTATTTTTATTTCACCTGCTCAACATTCCGCTTGAGTGGGAGAGGCTTACCGTTGAACAGGAAAAAAATTATCCCGAAGTTAAAGCGCTTATTGCCAACACTAAACTGAAACTGAGTACATACGCTCAATCAGACATTTTCAAAAATGTGGAAGTGGAATGGGAGGTATTTATTAACGATACGGTAGAAAATGTGGTTAAACATGCCGATGAGGTATGCTGTGATCTTATTGTAATGGGCACACATGGCAGTAAGGGTTTTAATGAATTAGTGCTGGGTTCTAATACGCAAAAAGTGGTGCGTTATGCAAAAGTGCCGGTGCTTACGGTACATAAGTTGCATAAACCTTACAAATTGCGCCACATTGCCCTGTTTGCTGATTTTAACAAAGACGACAACTATTTAGGGTTGTTTAACCATGCCTTGGAAATAGCCAACTTGTTTGATGCTACTGTTCACATAGTAAAAGTGCTTACTCCTTCAAGTGATTTTCTGGAGTTTGATGCCGCCGAGCTTGAAGCCTTTATAGATAACAAGGTGGTGCGCAAAGATTCCGTACGCATTGACTATATGCGCCCGGTAGAAGACGGCATTTTTGAGTACCTGAACACCCATAAAATTGATATGGTGGTAATGGGTACTCACGGACGTACCGGTATATCGCGCTTGCTTATGGGTAGCGTGGCAGAAGTAGTGGTAAATCACTCGCCGGTGCCGGTTATGGTTAGCCGGGTAAGCCGGTAGTTTGGTTTTGCCACTCATTTTTTGGTTTTAAAACAAACAGCCCCCAAAACTTTTGGGGGCTGTTTGTTTATACGAGGCTATTGTAGCGCCGGGTTTAAGAAGTGCAACTTGTGCCCTTTATAGCATAACATTATTGCAAGAGAGCAGCGGTTGCAAGAATGGGGTTAAAAAGCAAACGAAAGCCCTAAACTGGGTAAAATGGGCAATTGGTCCACGCGGTCGTATCGTATGCGGTCAAAGTAAAAGATATTGGCGCGGTTATATACATTGGTAAGGCTGCCGTTTAGTTCCATTTCGGTGTATTTACCCAATTTCCAGTTTTTGCGTACCGAAAGGTCGAGGCGGTGGTAGGCGGGCAAACGTCCGCCGTTTAGTTCATTGGCATAAATAATACCCAGTGTGCCATTTTGTTGGAGGTAGTCGGCATCTATACCGCCGGTAAAATTAACACTTTCATAAAACCCCTGGGTTTGGGTAAACGGAAAACCGCTGCCCAAGTTCCATCGGGCGCTTATTTCCCACGATTCGTTTTTACCCAGTTTGTAGCTTGCTAAGAAGTTGGTATTGTGTCGGCGGTCAAAATGTGGCGGATATACTTGTATGCCATCGTTTCGGGTAACATAAGCAAGTGAGTACACCGTCCAGAGGTAAAAACGTTTGTATTCATATTTAAACAGCAAGTCCATACCGTAACTTGCGCCGGTTTCTATGATAAAATCGGGGTCAGAATTAAAGAGTTTGTTTCGGTTAATGTTGATGAGTTGGTTAAAGTCTTTGTAATAACCTTCTATATTAAACTCGGCGTATTTGCCTAAGTTAAACTCGGCTCCCACTACGCTGTGTATGGCTCTTTGGAGGTTGTTGGCTGCGGGTTGTCCGTTTAGGTCTTTCAGTGCGCCTTCGGGGGCAGAAAGGAAACCGGTAAAAAGGTTTACCACATCTTGGTCAGATTTGGTACTGATAAAGTTTTGGGTATAAACACCGGCTGCTGCTTTAAGACGCATAAAATCGGTTACGTTGTATTTTAGCCCTATGCGGGGTTCAAAGGTAAACGCGGGTAAAGAGGCATAGTATTGTGTGCGCACACTTGGCTCAATCAAAAACTTGCCCACAATGGCTTTGTAGCGGAAAAAAGCGCTGATTTCGGTGGTGTACTGGTCTTGGGTAATTTTAATGCCCAGCGGGTTAAAAAAGTCAAAGGTAGTGGCAAAACCTGCCATTTCTATGCCATACTTTATATCGCCTTTGGGCAAAAAGTACGAAAAATTTACCCCGGTATTAAAGCCGCCTATTGAACTGGTACGGGGTTTTTGGTTGGCTTCTTGCAACTCCATATCATAGGTAGAGTAAGAAAAGAATCCGTCTAAAATTACCTTAGACTGACCAGGCACAATTACAAAATTAGAGCCTATGCCCCATGCGTTCCACCCAAAATTAGAGGTTTTTTGGAATGAGGCGTTATCGTCAAATCGGTAGCCTTGCAGGTTAAACTTGCTGCCATTATCGGCGCTAAAAGAAACTTTGCCGTAAACATCGGTAAAAGAGTAGGGGAGTCCCTGTTCGTTTACATAATCGTAGAGCAAGGGGGCAGTACGGTCTAAATAAGAGGTTTTGGCAGTAAGCATATAGGAGCCGCTCATGCCGGTACCATCGGGACGCATTTTAGTAATAGGACCTTCTAAAATGCCTTTTGATAGGAAGGTGTTAGACGATATTTTGCCGCCATGTCTTTTTTTATTGCCATCGCGGGTAGTTACATCTATTACAGCCGAAACTCTGCCGCCATAACTGGCATCAAAACCGCCGGTGTTTACCTCTACGTTTTTGATAATATCGGTTTCAAATACCGAAAACAACCCTACCGAGTGGAAGGGGTTGTAAATGGTCATACCGTCTAAAAGTACTTTGGTTTGAATTTCGGAGCCCCCTCTAATGTAGAGTTGCCCGCCTTGGTCGCCGGTAAATACCACGCCCGGTAAAATTTGGAGGTACTGTGCCAAATCGGGCTCACCGCCAATGCTGGGTATTTTGTTTATCTGTTTGGGTGTAATTTTAATGGTAGAAGTGCGTACTTCGGTTTGAGCTTCTACTTTTTTAACCCCTATTTCTACTGTTTTAAGTACTATGTCGGATTGTTTGAGGAGGATTTTTTGGTTAACGATTTGCCCTGCTTTTATTTGTATGCTTATTCGGGTGGTATCATACCCTACGTTGGTACAAAGCAGGGTATAGTTGCCGGCAGGTACTTTGTTTATAGAGTACAAGCCGTTTACATCGGTAGAAGCGCCGTAGGTAGTTTTTTCTAAGTAAACATTGGTAAAAATTACGGGCTCGCCGGTTTCGTCATCATAAACAAAGCCGCGCACATCGCCGGTGGTTGATGGTTGTGCTTGTACTTGAACTTGGCAAAGCAAAATACTTGATAAAACTAAAAAAGAGAGCAGCAGTGATTTCATCGGTTGTAGCAAAGAGATGAGTGATAAACAAAAGGCGTTAGCGTGGATTGGTAAAATAGGATTAGTAGTATTTATTTAGGTAAGTGTGAGCAGCATTATATGCTTCATGTGCTTTTTATGGTTCTCGCAAAGACGCAAAGGCGCAAAGAGGTAAAGAAGCGCCGTATATAGCAGGTACCCGTAATTTACGTTTTTTGGTCTTTACCGGTTAATACAGCATTTACATAAATAACACAAGGTCTCTGCACTACTTTGCGGTGGAAAATAAAGATTTTGGTTGAGACAAGACTACAAGGTAAATGGGTGCGATTAGTATATGGTTTGTAGCAACAGGTATTTAAACCCGATGAGCAAAGGGGCGAGTTATTCAATAAGCTCGCCTATACCTTGCCTTAGAATTTGGTAATCATTGCCTGTGCAATCCACTACTGTAGAGGGCATATTGCCACCAATGCCGCCATCAATAACTATGTCCACCAATGAGCCGTATTGTTCGTAAATTTCTTCGGGGTTGGTAGGGTATTGGAGCAAGTCGCCATCAGGATATTTCAATGATGTGGACATAATGGGGTTGCCTAATTGCTCTACAATTGCCAGAGCTATTTTGTTATCGGGTACTCTTATGCCTACCGATTTGCGTTTAAGTCTCAGGGTTCGGGGAACAGTGTTAGATGCGTTGAGAATAAAGGTAAATGCGCCGGGTAAATTTCGGTTCATCAGTTTGTAGATCTGCTTATCAAAGGGTAGGGTGTAATCTGATATGTGTTTTAAATTGTAACAAACAAAAGAGAACTGCGATTTTTCGGGTTTTATTTGCCTTATATTGCAGAGTTTTTCTACGGCTTTGGCATTCAGAATATCGCAACCAATACCGTAAACGGTGTCGGTAGGATAAATAATGATGCCGCCATCTCTAAGGCAGTTTACCACTTGTGTAAGGTGTCTGTCGGAGGGGTTTTGTGGGTGAATCTGTAATAACATGTATGGTAAAAATAACTTTGGTTTTAAGGATTGTTAAAAAAGCGGTGCAAGTTAAGGCAATAAATGGTATTAAATATATAGCGTTGCCGCTTAAACCCTGTTAAAGGAGTGTTAAAAAAGCAAAAAAGCGGCAGGTAAGACACCTGTCGCTTTTTTTTGTATAGGGGTAAGCTATTTACCCGGCTACTTTGTGTGCTAAGAATAAAGGATTACTTACCCTGACCACCTTGGGGGTTAATTTTAATGGTGTTGCCATCGGCGGCAGGAGCGCCACTACCCGATTCGCTGCCGGGAGCGGGTTTAACATCGGCTTTGATGGTTAAACGAGTGGGGTTGGGGTCGGTATTGGCGTTAATGGTAACGGTTTTGGTTTGTTTGTTGGGTTTACCTTTGCTGTTAAACTCAACCATTATTTGACCTTCGGCACCGGGGGCAATGGGTTCTTTGGGGTATTCGGGTACAGTACAACCGCATGAACCTTTAGCGCTGGCAATGATAAGGGGCTCTTTGCCGGTGTTTTTGAACTTAAACACGTGCGATACTTTGTCGCCTTCGTTAATGTTGCCAAAATCGTGCTCCATTTGAGCAAACTCCATAGTGGTTTTGGGCAAATTGGGATCTACTTGGTCTTCGGCGGGTGTAGCATTGGGGTCGGTGGGTGCAGCGTTGGGGTCAACAGCAGTGGTGGTTTTGTTGGCATCGGGAGCGCTGGTAGCAGCTTTGTCTCCTTCTGCTTGGTTGCAGGCTACCATTGTTACCAACATAAAGGCAACGGCAAAAGCGCTTAAAAGAAAATTTTTCATGTTTACTTGTTTTTTTAGTATTTTGTTCAATTAAAAAATAATTGGCTTTTTTGAAAAGCGGCGCAAAGGTACAACTTAACTTTTAGTTTTTTGCTCTTTTGGTTTGGTTGTTTTTTGCGTTTGGCTTAAAAACCGATACAAAGGTATAACTAAACCCTTAGTTGTGCAACTAAATTTTTAGTTTTTAACTTTTTTTAGCTTAATTTGCTTAGGTTTGCAGCCATTTTGGGCTTTGCTGAACTGTTTGGTGTAGATTTGTAGATTTTTTACCTCCCGATTTTAGGTAAATGCCCTGTTGCAATGATTGTTTGTGTTGTAAATTACTGCCAATTACTTAAAAAATGACAACTCCCTTGCCAAAACAGGAAGTATATTTATCGCCTAATGAACGGGCGTGGCGGCGCTTTAAAAAGAACAAGCCTGCCATGATAGGTATGGTTATTATAGTATTGGCAATAGGTATTGCTATTTTTGGGCATTTTATAGCTCCGGATAAAACGCCCGATACCAATGAGCAAATTACCGAAATAGCTACCCAAAAACCCGGATTTTCTGCCACTTTGTTAAAGGTGCATAAAAACGGAATGCCCCGCAGTCAATCGTGGGTGCAGCTTTTGTTATCGGGTTGGGAAAATAATTTTCGGCTTATTCCCATATCGGGTTATAGCATGGTGGGCGATACTTTGTTGGCAGAACGGTTTACCGGTTTTGCTGCGGTTTCTAAAACCGATACCTTTAATATAGCTGATGTGGTGTATGCGCTAAAAGAAGGTACGCCTATAACTAAACAAGGTAATGCGCTCAGTTTTACTTTATATACCGGCGAAACTAAAACTGAAACCATTGAACAGTTAAAAACCAAAATTGCCGGCAAACAAGTAGTGCAACAGCGTTACTGGCTTGGAACCGATAATTTAGGACGCGATAATGTGAGCAGGCTTATTTTGGGGGTGCGCGTTTCTTTATCGGTGGGGTTAATGGCGGTGTTGATTTCGCTTTTTATAGGTGTATCGCTGGGGGCAATAGCCGGTTATTTTAGGGGTGTGGCTGATGATGTGGTGATGTGGCTTATAAACATTTTTTGGTCTATACCCTTGTTGTTGTTGGTTTTTGCCTTAGTGCTGGCCTTGGGCAGAGAGTTTTGGCAGATTTACCTTGCAGTGGGGCTTACTATGTGGATAGAAGTGGCACGATTGGTGCGCGGACAAATTTTGAGTGTTCGGGAAAAAGAGTACGTAGAAGCTGCTAAAAGTTTGGGTTTTGGAAATTTTAGGATAATTGCCCGCCATATTTTACCCAATATAGTGGGTCCGGTGGTGGTAATAGCGGCTTCTGATTTTGCCAGCGCTATTATTATTGAAGCGGGTTTGAGCTTTTTGGGTATTGGGGTGCAGCCGCCCAGTCCATCGTGGGGCACTATGTTAAAGGATTATTATAGTTATATAGGTACGCAAAAAGCGTTTTTGGCTTTGGCGCCGGGTGTGGCTATTATGATTTTGGTGCTTGCTTTTAACCTTATGGGCAATGGTTTGCGCGATGCTATGGATGTAAAAACAAGGGTTTAAGAAATGGCATATGGTATGCTGTGCAATAAAGTTGCATTTTTTAGGTAGGGTGGGGTAGGGGTTATGGTTAATCCCAAGTATCGGCAATTAGCATATCGGGGTTGTTTTCATCATCGGGTGGTGGGGGCTGTTGTTGCATTTGTTGTTTGTACCAGTTTCGGGTATTTATTTTTTGAATTTCGCGCTCTATCACCAAATCTGCCAGCGCCAAAGCAGGGGGCAGTTCGGTTTGATTGGAAAGGGCGAGCATGGCTTTTTTTTCTGAAATGTCTAAACGGTAAAGGGCTTGCAAAAAACCTTCCATGTCGGTTTCCATTTGGTAGGCAATTTGTTTTGCTAACCATGCCCTAAACTGCTCTGCATTTTGGGTGTGTTGGGGCAATTGTTCATCGGGCAAACTTAGGTCTTTGCTTATTTGCTGGAGCGCCTCGTGGGGTAATTGGTTGTTCATAAATTGTAGGGTGTGTTTTATGCAAACAAATTTGATTGCCGCCGGCTAAAAGGGTTGGCGGTTGAATTAGCTATACGGATTTATTTTTAATACCTAACCACCGATTGAACACTTACGCCTTGTGGGGTGAATACTTTAAGCACATACATGCCCGATGTAAGTTGGCTGAGGTTTAGGGTGTGCTGCTGTGTGTGCAGGTTGTTTATTTGCAACATTTGTTGCCCGCTAAGGTTGTATAGCTCAAGGCTTTGAATGGGTAAAAGGGTAGATTTTACGGATAGGGTTTGAAGCGCCGGATTAGGGTATATTTGTATGCTGCCGGTTATATTGCTGGGCAGGGGCGGGGGGAGTGCGGTAATGATGTTGTTGTTGGTAATGAGCCATTTATGGGGGTCAAATTGGAGCTCTGTTACTTCAAAGTTGAGTGTTTCTGTGTGGGTTTGGTTATTAAAGGCGTTAAAGAAAGAGAATTCATGGGCTTCGCCGTTTGCGCCTATTGCCTTAAACGGCAGGGGAAGTTCAAAAAAACTGACCGATGGGTGCGAGGGGTTTTGGGAAACGGTTATGGTTAGCTCATTGGTATTGGGGGGCGTTTGTATGCCCGATTGTGCCCAGTTTATTTGATAGGCAGGAAACCCCTCGCCATAGAGCCAATCGTCAAAATACCAATGTAGGTCTTGCTCGTGTACGCTTTCAAAATGGGCAATCAAATGGTCAGAACGGGCAAAACCATTGGCAAGGGCAGGATTGGTAAGGTAGTTGCGGAGGACGGTAAAAAAGGTAACATCGCCCACTATCCAGCGGAGTTGATGTAAAATCATAGCTCCTTTTGCATAACTGAGTCTGCCATTAAAAATACGGCTAACGCTGGTAGTATCGGGGCACCAAACGGAGCCATCGGGCTGACTGGTGATGGCATTGATTCGGATTGTTTTAAAGGGCATCCAATAGAAACCATCAAACAGGTGTTCGTAACATAAGCCCGATAAGTAGGTGGCAAAGCCTTCGTTTAACCATATATCATGCCAACTGCCGCAGGTTACATAATTGCCAAACCACTGGTGTGCCAACTCGTGCGCCAGTAGTTCAAAACCAAAATCGCCTACAAAACTCATGGTTTGGTGTTCCATGCCACCGCCCCAGTTAAACTGTGCATGACCATATTTTTCGTTTTGGTAGGGGTAGGGTATAAAAAGGGAGTCAAAAAGTTGCATTACCGGTATTAACCCTGCGGTAAGGGGCATGGCGGTTTCTATGGTTTCGGGATATACGTAGTTTTGTATGGCGATATTGCCCGTTGGGGTGGGTACTGTTTCGGTATATTCGGCATAGTTAGTTATGGCAATGGCTACTAAATAGGTGGCTATGGGGTGGCGGTGTTTCCAGTGGCCGGTGCGCTGTTCGTTGGCAATATATTCTGAAACCCTAATGCCGTTTGAGGCTGTCCGATAGGCTTGGGGAGTGGTTACTATAATGTCTATGGAGTCAATTTTATCGGTGAGGTTATCTTTACATGCCCACCAATCGCTGGCGCCGTAGGGCTGAGAGAGTGTCCACATTACCGGAATATCGTTGTGTGTTTCGGTAACAAAGGAGCCAAAGCCGGTACTTGGCGGCGCGCCTTGGTATGAAATGGTGAGCGAATCTAAGGCAAAAGTGGGCAAGGTATCGGGTAAAAAAATTTGAAGAGTTTCGGGCAAGGTTTGGCTGAAACCGATGTACTCATCGTAATACTTTACCCACTGAACGGTTAAATTGGACGATAAATCTAACCAAACGGTATCGAACCCCGATGTAAGGGGCTGAATATGATAGGTTATATTGCCCGATATATAATTTACCGCCGGGTCTATAAACCAATGGGTGCGGGCATAGGTGATGTTAAATTGGTCGGCGGCAAAATCGGTTACAGATGTTTGTTTTTGTGCTGCCAAGGATTGAAACCTATGTTGGGTTTTGCAGGTAAAATGGTCATAACTGCCGGCAGGAGCAAACTGCGGCTGGGCTGCTAATTTACCGGCTGCAAAAAAATAGGCTGCTAAACAACAAACTACTGCTATGTGAACCCTTAAAAATGAACTCATTTCTTAAAATACAAAATTATTTACAAAACAATACAGCCAAGTACAAAAGTAGCGGTTTTTGTGGTACAACAATGCTGTGGGTAAACTTTTATTTTGCTTGGGTTAAGGGGGGGTATGCGGAGGGAGATGATATTGCCGATAAATGCTTTTATAAACTGCCATTTTATAAGGTATGGGGTGAAAAGTGGTAACAAAACCACCAAAAATGGGGTAAAACATACTATTTCACCTTATTTTCGGGTTTAAATGCAGGAAAATGCAAATTGCCTTATGAAGATTACAAAAAGTCTTTGCATTTGTGCAAAAATGCTTTTTGTAAGTTGTAAACTAATCGGGAAAATTTTAAAAACTGTTAAGTATCATCAAAAATAATTCGGTATTATGCTGTTAAAATGTTGTTTTTTTTTGTTTTTCGGGGTTTTAATGCTGCTTTATGGAAGAAAACACGCTTTACCGGCTTGAAAATGCGTTGAATTGGAGTGGGTTTTAATGCTGCTTTATGGAAGAAAACACTCAATACATAAAGAAACACTTTGTTTAATAACCCACCTTCCGCACCTAAAAATTTTATGTCTGATTGTCAGGGACTTATAGGTACAAGTAAATTTTTATAGAAATTGAATATATTTTTAATTTCCTAAAAACAGCATAATAAATATAATTATTTGCGTGGGTGCGAAAAGTGGGTTAATAACCTATTACTCCTAAAATTTACCGCTTATGTCTAAATTTAAAGTTGTTAAAAATTTTGACCGTGTAAGTGATGCCACCTTACCTACTATTACAGAGGGTATCATGAGGTCATTAACCGGAAACAGTTATTATCCTTCGCCCTCGCCCATGCTAATAGAGCTAACCAACCAAAAAATTAAGTTTGAGAATGCCCTTGCAGCCGCTGATAATGGGGGTAAAACGCTTACCGCCGCTAAAAACATGGAACGCTTAGAGCTTAAAAAATGCCTGTACTTATTGGTAATGTATGTAGAAAGTACGGCATTGGGTAATGAGGCGCAGTTACTTAGCTCCGGTTTTGAGGTATATAACACTAAGCGCGTTAAACGCCCCGTGCCTGCTATGCCTTATGGCTTAAAACTTACCGATGGCAACCATAGCGGCAGCGTTAAGGTTAAGGTAACGCCTGTTTTGTATGCCGATGGCTATGAATGGCGCTACTCGCAAGATGAGTTTAGCGCTGATATGCAATGGCAATTAACAGGCGCTTTTTCTGCCAGCGCTGCTGTAATAGAAAACCTTGTAACGGCAAAATATGTATGGGTGCAGGCGCGTAGTTTTAACACCCAAGGCAGAAGTGAGTGGTGCAGCCCCGTTTCTATATTGGTGAGGTAGGGTAGGTATTGTCGGTATGGGGTTTTATGTGTTAGTTTTGGGCAGCTTGCAGTAGCAATTTTGTAGGTATCAAAAAACGAATGAGGTTTTTATATAAACCCAAGTTTAACTAAATAATCCGCCTTCACCTCTTTACCTGCCCCTGTTTATGGTAAACATGGGGCTGTTTACCGCTTTTAGCGTTACCCGTTTTACCATAGTTGCGTTGCCCTGTATGATACCTATCGGGAATTTTCTTTTTCTATTATTTCTTCAATTTGCTTTTTCAACATAGGAATTATATTTTTAACCACGTCCCAAACAATTGAATAATTTACCCCCATATAATCATGAACAAGTTTATCTCTCATGCCTGCCATCTTTCTCCATGAAATTGCTGACCACCTTACTTTAAAATCAGCGGATATTTTTTTTGTGGCTTCACCAATTATTTCCAAACTCCTTACTATTGCCCGTTTCAATGTTTCGTCAGCCAACAGGTCATCTTTACTACTATCCTCCGTAATAACCGAAACAATGTAATTACATTCGTCCAAAATGTGCTGTAAATAATCAATTGGGGACTTATACATACTCCACCTCCTTCAATATCTTAGGTCCTATGTAGGGGCTCAATCCGTTTTTAGTTACAATTTCTACCTTCACCTCTTTAAACAGCGCTTCGAGGAAAAACGATAAGTCCATAAAATTATTAAATGTTTCATACCCTTCTTTAAAAGAAATAAAAATATCAAGGTCGCTGTTGGCTTGTTGTTCTTCTCGGGCATAAGAACCAAAAAGCCCAATATAATCAATACCAAAATTGGTTAGTTTGTCCTTGTTTTGGGCTATACGTTGTGTAATAATTTGTTTGGTGAGCATAATTTTAAGTTTTATCAGGTTTATTTACATCGCCCCACTTCTCTCCCCCCAACAATTTCATACAAAGGTAGCAAAATTCATAAATTTCCCCATTGCTTTCCCCACCATTCCTGCCCCTTTACTGACTCCACCCCATTGGCACAAATAAAAATGTAGCGGCGTTGTTTTGCGTGCATAAAGGCAAAAGGCGTATCTTTGCCCACTTGTAATGGGCAACTCCTAAACCAAAAAACCCCGCCTGCCATGCAAAAACAATACCTACCCATAGCAATATATTTGCTGTTTTTTACCATTGGGTTATTTGCCCAAGAAAGCGTTACCATTAGCGGCACAGTTACCGATGCCCTTACCAAAGAACCTTTATCGGGCGCAACGGTAGTAGTAGAGGGTTCTACCCTTGGCGCCACCACCGATTTTTATGGCAATTACCAGCTTACCGTGCCTAAACTGAGCAAAATAAAGTACAGTTTTTTAGGTTACGATGACCAAACCGCCATTGCCGGAGGTAGCATAGCCATTTATATAGCCCTCAAACCTACCGAAACCGGACTAAATCCGGTAATTATTAGCGCCTCGCGCCGCCGCGAAAAACTCCTCGATGCGCCGGCTTCTATTTCGGTCATAGAAGCCAAAACCATAAAAGCGCAAATAGCCGTAAGCCCTGCCGATTTGGTTCAGAACGTAGCCGGAGTAGATGTAATGAAAACCGGCATACAGGGCTCAAACGTAGTGGTGCGCGGGTTTAACTCCCTATTTTCAAACGACCTGCTCATACTTGCCGATAACCGCATCACAGGCATTCCTTCGCTTAGGGCAAACTCCATGCAAATGATTCCAACCGCCCAAGACGATATAGAACGAATAGAAGTGCTGCGCGGTCCGGCATCGGCAGTTTACGGACCCAATAGCATGAACGGCGTTTTGCACCTCATTACCAAATCGCCCATTGATGAGCAGGGAAACAGAATCCATTTTGACGTGGGAATGCGCGGTTTTATTGCCGATACCTTGCCCATAGCCACCCCCACAAGCCCCCGATTTGACTCAAAAAATGCAGCCGACCGCATGGCTTGGGGAATGGGGGTAAGACAAGCCGCTTTGGTCAAAACAAAAAAGGAAGCCCTAAAAATGGGTTACAAAATATCGGCTAACTATTTTACCGGCAACGACTGGCGCTATAACGACCCCAACGAACCCGATACTATTATAAAAGGTATCCAATCGCCCTTGGGCAGAATAGAACTCAGGGCAAACGGCGAACAAATACCGCCCGATTCAGTAGCCGCCGGCGTTAGGGGCGATTATGTAAACAACGCCCGAAACGAAGAAATTAAACGCTATAACATAGACGCCCGATACGATATACGATACAAACGCCATACCGAACTTATTTTTGCCGGCGGGCTAAACCGCGTTTCCGATATTTCAATGACCCCGCTGGGCGCACTCCAAAACATAAACTGGAACTACTGGTACACCCAAACCCGATTAAGATACCGCAACCTGTTTGCACAATTTTACGTAAACGCCTCTAACTCGGGCGATAGTTATTTTCTCCAAACCGGCGACCGTTCCATAGAAAAATCTAAACTTTGGGCTGCACAGCTTCAACACAGCGCTTCGCTTTTTGGCAATGTTAAGTTTATTTACGGCTTAGACGCTTTTTTTACCCGCCCCAATACCCAAGGCTCCATAAACGGAAGGTTTGAAAACAAAGACAACATAAATGAATACGGCGCCTATTTACAATCGGATATAGCGCTTGGAAACAAACTCAGCCTTACAGCCGCCATCAGGTCTGATTATCACAGCGTTATAGACAAAGTATTTTGGTCGCCCCGCGCAGCCTTGCAGTACAAGTTAAACCCCGCCCACACCGTAAGGGCAACGGTAAACCGGGCATTTAAAACACCCGGCGCCGGTGCCTTATTTATTGATATTTTGCAAGGTAGTCTTCCCACCGGCATCAACATATACGGCATAGGTAATACACAAGGATTTAATTACAGTTTTGCACCCAACCCCCTATACGAAAATGCCCGGCTTGCCCAGTTCACCACCGCCTATGGCAATAATAATCAGTACTACAACGTGGGCGACCAAACCATTAACAACACCGCATGGAACGGCGCACTCGATATTATTTTTAACGGCATACAACAACAACTTGCCAATGATAGCACCTTAGCCCAATTTGCCAATTTGGTAAACCTTGCCGTAGGACTTATTTTGCCCGATACCCTTGCCAATGTAGGGCATGTGGTAAAAGACCTCAACCTAAGCAACCGCACATTTTCGGCTTCCGACTGGCAAAACCTGCAAAACATAAAACCCATGCAAAACGCCGGCGTAGTAACCTACGAGCTGGGTTATAAAGGCGTAGTAGGCAAACAACTGTTTTTTACCATAGATGCCTACCAAACCCAGTTTAACAACTACATAACCCCCGCCACCGTAATAACCCCGCTGGTAATGTTTGACCCCAATGCCTTAGCTGCTTACCTGGCGCCCATAGTACAATACAACTTAGAAAACTCCCCCTCGCCGGCGCTCAATGCCGCATTAGTTACCGTTTTAGATAATCCCGACCGCAGTTTTTACGGCTTATCGGGCAACGGAAACGGACGCGCCGATGACGAAGTAGTAGCCATAATGAGTTATGCCGCATCGCAGTTGCCCATAGGAGCCATCAGCCCCACCAATACCGATGCTCCGGCAATGGTTATAGCCACCCGAAACATAGGAGCCGTAACCGTAAACGGAATCGATTTTTCGGCAGCCCTCTATTTATCAAAAAATTTGCGCCTAAGTACCTCCTACTCCTTTATAGACAAAGACTCCATACGCGTAGAAGGAGCGCAGTTTGGGTACATAGCCCTCAATGCACCCCGCCACAAGTTTAGGCTGGGCGCCAACTATGCCCTACCCAAAACCGGTTTAACCCTTGGCGCACAATTTAGGTGGCAAGACGGTTTTCCGGCAAACTCCGGCGCATACATAGGAAGGGTAAACCCCCGCACCGATATAGACGCCAATGTACAATGGAATCCATCATTCTACCCCAAATTAGACCTCACCCTCTCCCTTCAAAACATAGGCAACAATACCAACCCGTTTTTTGTAGGCACTCCCAATATAGGCAGATTTGGTATGCTGCGGGTGGCGCATAGTTTGTAAAGATGGGAAAATGAAAAATGAAAAATTACGAGCTACGAGTTATCAATGGGCATAGTATCCACTTTTCACTACCAACTACCCGATACTACTTATCATATACTATCTACCAAACTAACCACTCTTCAATTTTCACTCTCCCTCGCAATACTACGGTAAAAAAACAAAGCCCCTTGCATAATATAACCCCGCTTCCAATTTTTTCCCTAAATTTGGGCTTTCGTTTCATCATCAGCGCACTTTTTACCATGAACAAACAAGTACAATTGGTTTTTGCCCTGTTTTTAGGGCTATTTTGCACTATTACCTTTGCACAAACACCATGCGGCGACCGCTACCTGCAACCCATTTTTTCGCAGGTAAATGTTATTAACAATGTAGAATACGGCAGCAACGTTACTGCCGAAGGGCAAAACAAAATCCTTAAATTTGATTTCTACGAACCCATAGGCGACACCCTCGCTGCCCGACCACTTATAATTTTGGCACACGGAGGCACCTTTGTTGCCGGCGATGAAAACAGCCCCGATATTGTTTTCTTGTGTCAGGAGTTTGCTAAAAGAGGCTATGCCTGCGCCTCCATAAATTACCGCTTACTCTCTTCTGTTTATGCCTTTACCGCCCTGCTCAACGGCACCATTCAACAGGTGTTTTTTGACGAAGTAGTAAGAGCCGTAGGCGATATGAAAGCCGCTGTTCGCTATTTCAGAAAAGATGCCGACACCAACAACACCTACCGCATAGATGCCAACCAAATTTTTGTAGGTGGAGCATCTGCCGGCGCTATCACTGCTTTGCACGCTACCTACCTGCGCAGCGAAGAAGATTTTGAAGGCTACTCCCTGTCAGGCATAGTACCCATGGACTTTATTACTGCCAATGGCGGCTTTGAAGGCAACAGCGGTAACGCCGGTTACTCATCAGAAGTAAGTGGGGTAATTAACCTTTGCGGCGCATTGGGCAGTATTGGTTTTATGCAGGCAACCGAAGCGCCCGTAGTAAGCCTGCATGGCACAACCGATAATGTAGTTCCCTACGGAACAGGCAGCGCTAATGCTTTTGGCGTACCCGTTATTCAGGTTGATGGCAGCGAAATAATTCACCAACGCGCCAATTTACTCAATATCCCCAATGCCCTGCTCTCTTTTCCCGGCGAAGACCACATGGCGCACGATAGTGGCGCTAACCGTCCGGCATCGGTAGCTTTTATTACCGAGTTTTTGTATGACTTAGTGGAGTGCGAAGCAGTTTCGGTAGGCATTGAGCAACCTGTTGCCAAAAACGAGCAACCTCAAATAATGCTTTATCCCAATCCGGCTACCGGCGCCGAAGTTACCCTATCGTTCAGCAATTTTGCAGGTTCTGAGCTTAGTGTTCAGGTAGTAACCCTATTGGGTCAAACGGTTAGTCACTTTACCACCCACCCCAACACCTTTGTTACCCTCCAAACTGCCCATTTACCCGCCGGTTTGTACCAAATTATGGTAACAGACGGAAAAACTACCACCGTTAAGAAACTAAGCATTACTAAATAGCGTTTATTTTACGCAACATAAGTTGTTTTTAACCTAAAAACCTTTGCGCAATCCCGTGCAAAGGTTTTTTTTACCCCAATTATTTGCCGCCAAACATATTAACAGGGTGGGTAAATGGGTAAAAAAGCGCTATTGGTGCAGTTACTAAGCGTTTAATTTGTAGCGTTTTTTTGTAGCTTTGCACCTTCAAATCGGGTCCCGTAGTTCAACGGATAGAATAGAAGTTTCCTAAACTTTTGATCCGGGTTCGATTCCCGGCGGGGCCACCACCTTATATATAAGGCACAGAGTGGCAACACTAAATAAAGGCTTGCTTTATTGGGTAAAATCCTTTTTGCGCCCTACCCAAAGTCGGCTATCTTTTGTTCAGTATAGCGCTAACTTCATTGGCGCTAAGGTTTAAAGCGCCGGCAATACTACCTGCATCTAAACCTGCATGGTGCATAGCTAAGATGGCTTTTTCCAATTTTTGCTGCACGCTTTCCAATTTTTGCTGTGCGTTTTCCAGATTTTGTTGCACGTTTTCCAGATTTTGCTGTGCGTTTTCCAGATTTTGCTGCACGTTTTCCAGATTTTGCTGCACGTTTTCCAGATTTTGCAGCGTATTTTCTAATTTTTGCTCTGTCTGTTCTAATTTCTGTTCGGCAATTTCAATTTTTCGTTCCATACTATCAAACTTGCTGTCAATTTCAACTTCAGCCAGAGCCTGTTCTTGTACTACTGTGTCTTGCACAGCCAGCCATAACCGGTGAATAAATAATTTAAGATCATTATCGGGTATTTTTTCCCAGTTTTCATATTGTTTTTGCCATTTTAAAATTGGATTTACCCGATATTGACTAAAAACAGACAGCCGTTTTAAGAGTACATTTTGAGAGTCGGTAGGCAACAACGGAATTTGAATAAAATAGGAAGTGTGGGTTAATAGTTTCACAAAATCATGTTTTTTAATTTCTTCCTGTTCGGGTATGGCAGTATTGGTAAGTACATCTATAATTTGTCCGTCCGATTTTAGAACAGCGTAGTTATGTAGCGTTTTGAGCAAAGAAAAGCCGATAAAATATATGCAAATAATAGGCAGCGCCGTTCCATCGGGCTCTTCCCTGCTGAGGTTTTCGCCCAAGTATCTCCTAAACCGTTGAATATCGGGAAATTGCTCTGCTTTCTGCATTTCTATAATTACCTTACTCTCCTTGCCTTTGTGGTCTTTTATCACAGCCGTATAATCCAACCTTAGTAGCGCTATGGCATACTTTTGAGATCGGGTGGTAATTTCCTGTGGTTTCGGAGTAAGTTCTGTTACTTCGTCGCCAATGATATTGCTGATAAGGCGTTTTGCTACTTCGGTATCCTCCATAAAGAATTTAAAAACCGAGTCGTAAATAGGGTTGGCTATGGTTATCATACTAAGTAAGTTACCGGTTTATGGGTTTACAATATGGCAAAGTTACTCATTTTTTTGGTAACTGCTGCATACTGCGTTACTAAAAACCCTGCACATTTTATTTCTTAAACCCAGACACCCAAAACCCATCCAACTGCATCATACTAAGCATAAACCACATTAACGCACTAACCAAACCCATCTAAAAACCATGAAAAACGCACTTTTTGCCCTGCTCTTTACCCTTTTTACCCCACTATTGTTGCAAGCCGGAGGTTTAATGTTAGTAGCGCCCGAAGGCAGCAATTGGCAACCTGTTTTTGAACCGGATATTATTAGTCGTCCGCGTCCGGTGCCGCCGCCGCCTAATTTTAACCCTTTTCCTATGGAGGTAAAAGAAGAAAAAGCAACGGTAAACATACAAGGGCAGGTGGCTTATACCGCCATAGACCAAACTTTTTACAACCCATCGGGAGCAAGGTTAGAGGGGTATTTTCTGTTTCCAATTCCTACGGCAGGGGTTATTGCCAATTTTTCTATGTTCATAAACGGTAAAGAAACCCATGCAGAGCTGCTCGATGCTAAAAAAGCCCGACAAATTTACGAAGACATTGTGCGCAGCCTGCGCGACCCCGCCCTGCTGGAATACCATAAACACGATTTGTTTAAGGTACGGGTGTTTCCCATAGAGCCACATGCCGATTTGCGCATAAAAATTTCTTATTCCGAAATTTTAACCAAAGAAGATGCCACCTTTACTTATACCTATCCGCTCAATACTGCCAAACACGCCGCTAAACCCCTGCAAAACCTAACACTTGACATACAATTAAAAACCGATGAAAACCTGAAAACCATTTACTGCCCTACTCACAATGCCGAAATAGTGCGAAAGACCGGCAAAGAAGCCCGAATAGGATATGAAGCCAAACAATTACAGCCCAACTCCGATTTTAAACTCTATTTTTCAGACGGAAGCGCTAATGTGGGCGTTTCTGCTCTGGCTTACCAAAACGGAAAAGATGACGGTTTTTTCCTCATTACCCTTAGCCCGGGCACACCCGAAGCCGCTACCCAACTTGTAAACAAAGACATTACCTTTGTATTAGACGTATCGGGCAGCATGTCGGGCGAAAAATTAGACAAAGCTAAAGAAGCGCTCACTTTTTGCATCAATAGCCTGCACAGCGCCGATAGGTTTAACATTGTGCGCTTTTCAACAGAAGCCCGCCCCCTGTTTGATAAATTGGAGCCGGCCGATAAAGCTAACGTAGCCGAAGCTCGTACTTTTGTTGCAAACCTTAAAGCTATGGGCGGCACCAATATAGACCAAGCCTTAGAATTAGCCCTAAAAGCTACAACCCAACCCAACAGACCCCATTTTGTGGTGTTTATTACCGATGGTAAACCCACCATAGGCGCTACCGATGAAACCGAACTGCTCAAAAAAGTTACCGCCGCCAACACCCAAAATACCCGAATTTTTACCTTTGGCATAGGCGATGACCTTAATACCCACCTGCTCGATAAAATTACCCAAGCCACCCGCGCTTTTAGAAGTTATATACTGCCCTCCGAAGATATAGAAGTGAAAATTTCTAATTTCTACACCAAAATTAACTCCCCTGTACTAACCGATGTACAAGTAGGTTTTAGCCGAAACATTAACGCCTTCGAAATATACCCCAAAGACCCCGAAGACCTGTTTAGCGGCTCCTCGCTTACCATTATGGGCAGGTATCGCTCACTTGGCAGTAACGATAAGGCATCAGTTATCGTATCGGGCAAAGTAAATGGCGAACGCAAACAATACACCTTTCCTGTTACCCTGCCCGATAATCAAACTAAAAATGAGTTTATTCCTCCGCTTTGGGCTGCCCGGGCAGTAGGTTATTATTTAGACCAGATAAGACTGAATGGCGAAAACAAAGAATTAGTAGATCAGGTAATAGAACTTGCCAAAAAATACGGAATTGTTACACCCTATACCAGCTATCTTATTTTGGAAGACGAGGCTCACACTACCCGCCCGCCTCGTCCCGATGCGCCTATGCCACACCCCATGCCGCCTTCGTTTAGAACCACCAACGCCGCCGATGAGTACAACAACATGAAAAGAAAAGAGGGCGCCGGCAGTGTGCGCTCCAGCCAAGAAGTGCAAGACCTTTACCGAGCCGAAAATATAGACCAAACTAAACAAGGACAAAGCCGCATGAATGTTGAGTCCGCTAATACACCTGCCAACCAGTACCGAAATATACAAGGACGTGCCGTTTACCAAACCGACTCCGGAGCTTGGTTTGATACCGAAGTGGCTAATCAAAAACAGGTAAAAACCATTCGCATTCAGTTTGCCTCAAAAGAATACTTTGACCTGCTTACCAAACAACCCGAAACCGCCGAATTTTTGGCTTTGGGTAGAAATGTGCAGTTTTTTAACCGCGGAAACATCTACCAAATTTATGAATAATACCGGTAATGCCACGTTTTTTAAAAAAAATGTACCCGATTACCTAACTATATTGCCCTTTTTACCTATTATTGCCCTCCAATACAGGCAATAACCAATTTTTAACTTTTTTTAGGCAATGAAAAACCTGCTTGTCCCCACTGATTACTCCGCTAATGCATTTAATGCCTATGTGTATGCCTTAGGCATAGCCTCCAAAATAGGCGCTGATGTTACGGCAGTTCACACTTTTGAACTTCCCGTTATAGACCCCCGTGCCCCAAGCCGCACCGCCCAGGCAATTGTAGAAAACGAAAAAGAAGAGCAAGTTTATTTGCGCAACAAAGAACTGCCCAAAATGACCCAAAAAGCCGCCGAAATGGGCTTGAAAGACCAACCCAAAGATTTATTGGTGCTGGAAGGTGAAATTGTAGAGCAAATTTGCCACGTTGCTGCCAAAATTGGCATAGACCTGCTGGTAATGGGCACCAAAGGCGCAAGTGGCTTAAAAGAAGTATTCTTTGGCAGCAACGCCGCTAAAATGCTGGAACAGGCTACCTGCCCCATTTTAGCCGTGCCCGAAAATGCTGTTTTTAATGGCATAAACAAAGTGGCTTATTTTACCAACTTTGACGATGCTGATGTAAAAACCCTTGAACAACTTTTAACCATAACCCAGCCTTTTAGCCCCGATTTATATCTGGTACATATTATAGAAGCAGACGACCAACACCCCGGTGCGCTCTCTAATTTAAAATCGCTTGGCGAAGTACTAAAAACCATGACTAACCAACCCATACACTTGGAGGTTTCAAAAAGCGACAACCTCCATACCGGCATGTTGCAGTTTGCCAAAGAGCATCATATGGACATGATTGCCATGCTCTCGCACAAAAGAGGGTTTTTTGAAAAACTGTTTAACCCCAGCAGTACCCAAAAAACGGTACAGCACACAGATATGCCCATGCTTTCATTCAGAAAAATATAAGCATAGCAAATTACCTGCAATAAAAAGGCAAAGCAAACTTACCGGTGCGCTTTGCCTTTTTTAATTGGCAAAATTTAGTGTTTTTAACTGCTATTTTACCCTAAACGCTTCCTTGCTATTTTTGTGCCCGTTTAAACTGCGATGCTTTTTTACCTCACAGCATACAACTAATTTCTAAACCTGCTAACTTTGGGGGGTTGGTGATAAACAAAGAATTTAACACCAACCTAAATTCTGCATACATTTGAGCCCACCAACCATTACCAGCCTAAGCGCTCAATTTAGCACAAACCAAATCGGGAAAAAGCAATCTTTATTCTTCATTTTTTAACTTTTGTTCTATGAACATCAAAACCTTTACCTACCTTTTGTTAGGCGCTTTTTTTGCCATCATGGTCAGCATCTCCTGCAATAAAGACAAAGATAAAGATAACAACACACCCGAAGACACACTGGCGCAATACCTCACCTATATTCCACCCTCCAACCAGCGAATTGGCGATGCCCAGGCAGGCAGAGATTACCTCATTTACGGCAACTATATAGCCAGTGGTATCCCGTACAGTTTAGTGGGCGCACTTTTGCCCGGCGATGGTAACAGTTTGGGCAGAACAGGCGATAATGCCACCCTGCCTCCCGGTTTTTCAGCCGTAGATGCCATTAATGGCGTGCGTGTAGTAGCTCCCAATTGCCTCCAATGCCATGGTGAATACCTCAACGGACAGTTTGTTATGGGGCTTGGCAACAACTCTGCTGATTATACCGGCAACCAATCGGGTTTAATTGCCATTGCCGATTTGCTCATAACTAATAATTTCGGGCAAAACTCGCCTCAGTGGCAAGCCTATTTGCCGTTCCGAACTTCTACTCTTAAACTATCACAAATACTAAAAGCCGAAGTGCGAGGCATAAACCTTGCCAACAACGTGTTTGCCATTTTAGCCGCTTACCGAAACCCCGATAACTTTGTGTGGACTGATGACCCGGTTATGCCTGTTTTAGAAAAAATGGCTCCTATGGACGTGCCCGCTTGGTGGCATACCAAAAAGAAAAACGCCCTCTACTGCAATGGCTTAGGCGAAGGCGATTTTGCCCGATTGATCATGGCGGCTAACCTGCTCACTGTTTCAGACACTGCCGAAGCCCGACAAGTGGACTCCCATTTTCCCGATGTGGTAGCTTACCTCCAATCTTTACAACCCCCGCCTTATCCCCAAACCATAGACCAAACCCTTGCCCAACAAGGAAAACAGCTTTTTACTGCCACCTGCGCCCGATGCCACGGCACTTATGGCGATACCGAAACGTATCCTAACCTGCTGGTAGATTTAGACCTTATAAAAACCGACCCGCTTCTGGCTGAAGGTTACTTTAACGAAGCTGCCGCTTATGTAAACTGGCATAGCCAAAGCTGGTTCATAAACAACCCCAATGCCGCACACTTAGTACCCAAACGCGGTTATATGGCGCCGCCCTTAGACGGTATTTGGGCTACTGCCCCTTATTTTCATAATGGCTCCGTGCCCACCATTGCCGATGTGTTAGACAGTAAAAACCGTCCTACCTACTGGAAACGCACTTTTGACAATACCGACTACAACTACCAAAAATTAGGCTGGAACTATACTGCCGAAACCGCCGGCAACGCTCAAACCTACAATACCACCTTAGAAGGCTACGGCAACGGTGGTCATACCTTTGCCGACCACCTTACCCCGCAAGAACGCACTGCCCTGCTGGAGTACCTCAAAACCTTGTAATTACGTGCTTGCTGCTCACCTTGTGTCTTAGCCTTAACTAAATCCCTTTAACCGCAAAACTCGCAAAGCCTTTGTGTCTTTTGCGGTTTTTCTTTGCGTAAAATCTTACCAATTTAGCCTGCAAATACGCCATAAATTTGAATGGCGGGGTAGCAACTAAATACAAAAAAAATACTATTATCCCTTTAGCCTCTTAACTTGGTACTGCCTAATGAGTTGCCATTTTTGTAAATTAACGCAAGGTTGGAGTTGTGAGCTTGCACAACGGCTTACCGCAAAAGGATTTCAGACAGGTGGGGTGATATATTTCGGTGCGCTGCACCTCCCCACAACTAAATGCCTCAATCTATGATGGGTGATAGTGAGTAACACACAAGGGGCAGCGCCCTTCAATCTTGGTAGAACAGAGGCGTACCTTTATTATCAGATGCAGCGCACCGTAATCTATTACCCATTTTATCAAGTGCAGCTAAACCACACACAGTCTTTGCCCCTATCGGGCGTTCATTTTAATTCCAACCTTACGTTATTATTATACGTTTTCCGGTTAATAGGACAACCGGTTTGTTGCGCCTATTTGCGGTGCAAGTACCGCTGCTACAGGCGCTGCGGTATCGTCTATGTGCTATAATTTTGTCAAAAAAAACATTTTTTGCGCAATTTTAAAATACCTAACTACCTTTGCTATTGAAATCAAATTTTATCCAACCTATATCACTCAACTCTTATTTATGAAAGGTCAAATTTTAAAAACCAATTTGCGCTCTTTTATTGCCTGTATAGTTTATTGGGTTATTACCAACCAAAACCAAGTAATGGCTCAACCCGGAGCAGTAGGCACCAACAACCTCAATGGCAGCCCGTTTACCTGCACCGCCCTTACCGATTTAGGCGCATTTCGTCAGGCGCGTATACAAGCTACCCAAAACTCATCCGGCGTTACATGGGAGTTTCCGGAAACTTGCAGCTATCCGGGCAATGTGTGGCGACCTTACGCATCGGGCACAAGTGCCGTAGCTTTTAATACGGTCATACCACCCGTAGGTGGTACCGGCTCTGCGTTATACAATAGCAGCAACGGCGGCAGTTCCGGCACTTTAGCTACTACTGTTAGCGGACGCTACTATACCTTTAATATAGAAGACAAAACTGCTCCCAATAATTTGTATATGGCGGTATTGGAAACCGCTTACAATCCTATAAGCATCACCTCAGTTGCCCGATGTTTGGCAGTGCCTGCCGCCAATCAGTCGGTGTTGATAAGTATCGTCCTTTCTGCCAATCTTACATCGGGCGAAAACGTTTTTGTGCGATATACTACCGATGCTTATGCTACTTCTACCATAGTGCAAGCTACTTTTAGCGGCACATTAGGCATCGCTACCATACCTGCTCTACCTGAATCAAGTGTGGTGAGTTATTATGTGTATTCCAGCAACAGAACCTTGGCAAACATCAATGCAAGTGTAACTTCACATGGACAGGTAGCGCACGACATGAGTACCTTAAACCTCGAAAACAATGGCGGCAGCAACTACGGTTACACGGTTATTGCTTCGGTAGGAAGCACACTATATGTAGATGCCTCCGTTAGCAGCAGCGGAAATGGTTATTCTTGGGCTACCGCCTTTAAAACCTTAGATGAAGCATTGGCTTTGGCACATTGCTCCGCAGTATTCAATACCATCAATGTAGCAGCCGGTACATACAAGCCAACCAAAAAACCATATAATAGTGGTTTTGAAATAACCACCGCCGATGTCCGCGATGTAACCTTCCACCTGCCCAATGGGGTAGCCTTGTACGGCGGTTTCCCCACCGGCGGCGGCACCCGAAACATCACCGCCAACCCCACCATACTCAGCGGAGATTTTAATAATGACGATGTAATTAGCGGCACAAATATCTTACTAAGCATAACGGGCAATACTGAAAACGCCTACCACGTAGTACTCTCTGTATCTGATGCTGCTACCACCATATTAGACGGATTTACGGTAAGCGGTGGGAATGCAGAAAATACCGGTAGTATATCTGTAGAAGGGGTAAGTATTGAGCGGAACTCAGGAGGCGGAATGTATAACCATGCCTCCTCTCCCACCATTACCAATGTTACCTTTACCGGTAATGATGCTCCCATAAGCACACAAGGTGGCGGTGGCATGTATAATATCAGTGCGTCTGCACCTGCCATCAGTAACTGCATTTTTACCCGTAATTATGGGGATAACGGCGGCGGAATACGAAATAATAATTCATCGCCTACCATCAGTAACTGCTCTTTTATTGATAATCGAGCTAGTAATGGGGGTGGAATAGCTATTGAACTTTCCTCTTCTCCCACCATCAGTCATTGCACTTTCTTTAATAACGGGGCTGCTAACGGTGCCGGAATACGAAGCACTTCTACCGCTCTCCCCATGGTAACTAACTGCGCTTTTGTTAAAAACAGAGCCAGTAGCGGTGGTGGTATGCATACCGGCGTTGCAAACATTAGTAACTGCACCTTTACCGATAACGAAGCTCCCACAAGCGGAGGCGGTATGGATGCTACTTCCGCCACCATTGTCAATAACTGTATCATTTGGGCTAATAACTCAGGAATACAAGGCACACCCACCGTTAACAACTCCATAGTACAAGGCGGTTACGGCAGTTGTACCAACTGCCCAAATGCAAATGGCAATGTCAACCCCGTGTTTGTAAACGCCGCCGACCCCGATGGCGCTGATAATATACACCGCACGGCAGATGACGGCATCCGCCTGCTAAGCAGCAGCCCCGCCATTAATGCCGGCGATAACAGCCTCATTCCCTCCGGCATTACCACCGATATCATAGGCGCAGCCCGCATACAAAATACGACAGTGGACTTGGGTGCTTATGAAGGAGGAGTTTGCCCCACCTTAACCGCAGCAGCCCCCCCCGTAGTGGTAAGCAGCCAAAGTACCTGCACCGGCTGTGCCCTTAGCGGCGGCGTTATAGCCCCGCCTGCTACCGCCTGCCCCGCCGGAAGTACCTTGCAATACTCTACCAATGGCGGAAGCAGTTGGACAACCACCCTGCCTACCTACAACCAAACCACCCCCATAACGGTACTTACCCGATGTATGTGCAATACAGATAATTTGGTGGTAAGCCCCACTAATAGTGTAACCACCGTACCGGGTGTATGCACGCCGGTTACACCCGGCATTACCAACAACACCGGCACCACAGCACTCTCCTGTACCACCACCAGTATTAACGTAACTGCCACCGGCGGCAGTACGTATGCGTGGAGCGGCGGCGGTACTCCCAGCACTGCCGCCAACACTTTTACCGCTGCCAATACCTACACCGTAACCATAACCCGTAGCAATGGTTGCTCAGCTACGTCAAGTATCAACATTACTTTTACGCCCGATACTACGCCGCCCACCATTACCTGCGCCGGTACGGTAAATATCAACACTTCGCCCGGGCTTTGCACCGGAACCACCACCCTAACAAACCCAACAGTAAACGATAACTGTGCCGGAAGTTTGGGCAATGCGCTTCATTATGCCGGCGCGGCAGAAGTAACCGCCCCCATAACAGGGCTTCCTACCGGAAACAATGTACGAACAGTGGAGTTTTGGGTGAAAATTCCTAACAACATCAGCAGCTTACATCACATTGTTTCATGGGGCAATTTTACCTGTGCCATCTATCCTGTTAGCGGGGTCATGCGACCACACCTCTGGGGTTCTTTTAATGATATTAGCTCAACTACGCTTTCCGTTCCATTCAATACATGGACCCATGTGGCTTATGTACTAACCGGAACGCAAATTATTTTTTATGTAAACGGCGTGGCAGATGCCAAAACCTACACACACAACACCGGCTCTACCGGCAACTTGTATGTGGGCAGTTACTTTGGCGCAACAGGGCAAACGGTGGACGAAGTGCGGATATGGAACACTGCCCGCACGCAAACTCAAATTCAAGCCTCTATGGGTACAGAGTTGATAGGTAATGAATCGGGATTGGTTGCCTACTATAAATTCAATCAAGGCACAGCCAACGGCAACAATGCAGGCATAACAACCCTAAACGCTACTACCGGACAAAACGGCACCTTAACCGGTTTTACATTAAACGGCGCTACTTCTAACTGGGTGCCGGGACTTACCTTCCCGCTCTTTACCAATAACGCCCCTTCTACCTATGCAATAGGCTCAAATACCGTAACATGGACAGCAACAGACGCAGCAGGTAATACAGCTACCTGTGCCCAAACTGTAAACGTTACTGACAACCAACAACCCACCCTTACCTGCCCCGCAGTTGTTTCGGTAAATACCGATTCCGGCGTTTGCACTGCCAATAACACGCCTGCCAACCCCACGTTTTCTGATAATTGCAGCGTAACCAAACTCACTTGGGCTATGACCGGCGTTACCACCGGTACTTCGGCTGCAACAGGCATTAATTATCTTGGCGCGCAAACCTTTAACAAAGGCATTACCACCGTTACCTACACTGCTACCGATGCGGCTAATAACAACAGAAGTTGTAGTTTCACTGTTACTGTTACTGACAACGAACCGCCTGCCATTACTTGTGCCGGTCCGGTAACCATCAATGCCGCCCCCGGACTTTGTACGGCTACTACCACGCTTACAGCGCCAACGGTAAGTGATAATTGCGGGCTCTCAGGCAATGCCATTAAATGCGATGGTAGCAACGACTACATAGAAAGAACCGCTTTGGCATTGGGCACAAGCGATTTTACCATTGAATTTTGGGTGTATGCCACTTCATTAAGCGGATATCCGGTTTTATTTGCACAAGATAAAGCGGGTGTAGGGGCTCCGGCTTTTAGGATGGAAGCTACCAGTGGGTCAAATACTTTGTTATTTGCTTTTGCAGACGCATCTCATAGTGTATCTTACTATTCTACAGCAACCTTAACTACCGGCGTATGGACACATTTAGCTGTAGTACGCTCCGGCAATACCTATACTACCTATAAAAATGGGGTAGCAGGCGGTACAAATACGGCATCCGGCAGTATTAACCAAAGCGCCAATACTTTCCCATTCAGAATAGGAGCCCGAAGCAATGCAAGCAATACAGCGCAAGACGCATTTAATGGCATATTTGATGAATTTAGGGTTTGGAATGTAGCCCGAACACCTGCACAGCTCTCCGCCGCTATGAACTTTGAGCTTACAGGTACAGAATCGGGTTTGGTGCAGTACTACAAATTTAACCAGGGCATTGCCGGTGGAAACAATGCCGGTTTAACCACCGCTACTGCAACTACCGGGGTAAATGGCACACTGAACAATTTTGCTTTAACCGGAACTGCCTCCAACTGGGTTGCCGGTCAAACTATTACTGGCTTAACCGTTACTAACAACGCTCCATCTTCTTTTCCTGTTGGTACAACTCAGGTAACTTGGACAGCCACTGATGCAGCGGGTAAAACTGCCACCTGTACCCAAGATGTTACCGTTGTTGACAACCAACAACCCTCCCTTACCTGCCCCAACTCAGTTTCTACCGTACCTAACCTTGGTGTATGTACCCGAAGTTACACCACTACCAACCCCACGTTTTCCGATAATTGCAGCGTAACCAAACTCACTTGGGTTATGACCAATGCCACCACAGGCGCTTCTGCGGCAACAGGCATCAACTACGTTGGCACACAAACCTTTAATGCAGGTTCTACCACCGTTACCTACATTGCCTCCGATGCAGCCAATAATACCCGAAGCTGTAATTTCAACGTAGCCATTACCGATAACCAACCGCCCACCCTCACTTGCCCCACTCCACAAACCGTTACCACCACCAGCAATGGCACCGGCGACTGCACCGGCAGCTACACCATACCCAACCCTATGGCAGATAACTGCCCGGGCGGCACTTGGAGCGCAGCCTTTAGTGGCAATGCCAATGGCAACCCATCGGCAGTGGGCGGCATAGCTAATGGCAGCCCCTCTTCTGCCATTACCTTCCAAAAAGGAGCTACTACCGTAATCCTCAGCGCTACCGATACACAGGGCAACAATGCCACTACCTGCTCCTTTACCGTAACCGTTAATGATAACGAAAACCCCACCCTCACTTGCCCCACAGCACAAACCATTACTACGAGCAGCAATGGTACGGGCGATTGTACCGGCGGTTACAGCATACCCAACCCAATGGCAGATAACTGCCCGGGCGGTACATGGGGGGCAGCTTTCAGCGGCAACGCCAACGGCAACCCTTCTACTGTTAGCAACATAGCCAACGGCAGCGCAAGCGGTACGGTTACCTTCCAAAAAGGAGCTACTACCGTAATCCTCAGCGCTACCGATGCACAGGGCAACAATGCTACCACCTGCTCCTTTACCGTAACCGTTAATGATAACGAAAACCCCATCGTAACCTGCCCCACCCCGCAAACCATTTATACCGATAATAACGGAGCGGGAGACTGTACCGCCGGTTATGCCATGCCCAACCCGATGGCAGATAACTGCACCGGCGGCACTTGGGGCGTTTCATTCAGCGGAAACCCGGTAAGCAATCCTAATGCCATTGCCAACCTGCCCGATGGCTTTAACATTGAGTATATTGTGCTGCAAAAAGGCAATACCACCCTTACCTACACAGCTACCGATGCCAGTGGTAATGCAGCTACGCCCTGCTCCTATACCGTTACAGTGATAGACAACGAAGCGCCCATGCTCTACTGCTCTATTAACCAAACTGTTACTACAAGTAGCAATGGCGCCGGCGATTGCACAGGCGTTTATACCATTATGAACCCCTTAGCCGATAACTGTCCGGGCGCTACCTGGGGCGCAACATTTAGCGGCAATGCAAACGGTATGCCCGCCAACTTTAGCGGCATAGCAGAAGGCAGCAACAGCGCGGCGCTTACCATTTACAGGGGAGTAACCAATGTTACCCTTAGCGCTGTAGATGCTCAGGGCAACCCCGCCGCCACCTGCAATTTTACCATTACCCTCATAGACAACGAAGCGCCCGTATTCACTTGCCCAACCAACCAAACCGTTACCACAGCAAGCAACGGCGCAGGCGACTGTACGGGTGGATACGCCATACCCAATACCGTACTTTCCGACAACTGCACGGGCGCTACTTGGGGGGCAACGTTTAGCGGCAACCCCAATGGCATACCCGCTCCGCTGAGTGGCATATCTGCCGGCAGTGGCAGTGGCATCCTTACCTTCCCGATAGGCGCTACTACTGCTACCCTCACCGCTACCGACCAGCAGGGTAATACGGCGTCTTGTTCGTTTACGGTTACGGTAAATGACAACGAAGCGCCCGGTTTAACTTGCCCCGGCAATCAAACCGTATATACTGCTGCCAATCCGCTACCCTCCTGCACCGGCTTGTACGCCATAGCTAACCCGATGAGTGATAACTGCACCGGCGGCGTTTGGCACGCTGCTTTTACTAACAATGCTAATGGACTGCCCAACACGGTAAGCAATGTGCCGCGGGGCAGTGGCAGTGGTAATATAGCTTTTAGCCTTGGCGCTACTACGGTTACCCTTAGCGCTACCGATGCGGCTTCCAACAACGCCATTACTTGCTCCTTTACGGTGCAGGTAATAGACAACCGCCCGCCCACCATAACCTGCCCCACTAACATAAGCGTACCCTCCGACCCGGGCATTTGCGGGGCAGTGGTGAACTTTACCGTTCCGTTTGTTTTAGACGATTGCAGCGTTGCACCAAACATTACTGCCGTACCCGCATCGGGCAGTATTTTTAGCGCCGGCGCTACCACTACGGTAAACGTTACGGCTGCCGATGCCGCCAATAACAATGCTAATTGTTCGTTTACCGTAACCGTAACCGATACCCAAGCGCCTGTTGCCAACTGCCCCAACAACATAGTGCAAACTGCCGATGCAAGCGGCTGTACTTCGGTAGTAAACTTTGCCATACCCAACGCTACCGATAACTGCTCTGCTTCGTCTGTAGCTGTTCCTGCCTCGGGCAGCAGTTTTGGGGTAGGTACTACTACCGTAACCGTAACCGCTACCGATGCAGCAAGTAATACGGGCACCTGCTCCTTTACCGTTACCATCAACAACCCTGTTGTGGCAAGCATCAGCGGCGCTACCACCGGCTGCGGTAGTGTAACGCTAACGGCAAGCGGCGGCAGCGCTTATGCGTGGAGTGGCGGCAATACGCCCAATACTGCTCAAAACACTTTTGTTACATCGGGCAATTATACCGTAACCATAACCGGCACAGTAGGCTGCACGGCATCGGCAAGTGCAGAGGTAACCGTTACGCCCACCACTACTAATACCACTACCACTACCGGTTGTGGCAGTTATACGTGGGCGGTAAACGGGCAAACCTACACCACATCGGGCATTTACAATTTTACATCGGGTTGCCATACCGAAATTTTAGACCTTACCATTTTGCCGGCTACTTCTAATACTACGCAGGTAGTTATCTGTTTGGGTTACTATTGGGCAGTAAACGGGCAAACCTACACCCAATCGGGCATTTACACCCATGTAACCGGCTGCCATACCGAAATACTTGACCTCACCATTACCCCCAATACCACCTTATCGGCTTCGGTAACTGGCACGGTAACCAATGTGTGCGAAGGGCAAACCCTTAGCCTAACCGCCACCGGCGGCACAGACTACGAATGGAGCGGACCAAATGGATTCAGCGCATCAACCGCCACCATTACCCGCCCCAATGCCGATGTTTCTATGTCGGGATTATATACTGTAACGGTGAGTGCGGGCATAGGTTGTAGTTCGGTTATCACCGTAACCACCACTGTTCATACTAATCCAAGTGGAACGATTAGTGGGGCAACGAGTTACTGCACTGGTCAAACCATTAACCTAAGCGCATCGGGCGGAACAACTTACCAATGGGGCGGACCGGGCGGATTCAGCAGCGGAACGGCAACTATTTCCCGACCCAATACTACTGCTGCTATGGCAGGCGTTTACTCCGTAACCATTACCAACACTTATGGCTGTACTACCACACAATCGGTAGATGTGTCGGTAGGTGCGGCGCCTGCGGTAACTATCAGCGGCAATACCACCGCTTGTACCGGCGGCATTATAGCGTTAACGGCTTCGCCGGCAGGAGCTGCCAACTACCAGTGGAGTGGACCCG
>DDVC01000216.1:469-4109 GCA_002345145.1 Bacteroidetes bacterium UBA2322 | reverse complement strand
AGTTGACTTTTTACGCTTGTAAATCGGGTTTGGGGGTTTTCATCGGGCATATTTACCCTGCAACGTGTAGGCAGTCATTCGCATTTATGGGTTATTTTCTTAAAAACCGCCCGTTAAACCATACAAAAGGTAAAAACCTGCACTCAGTTTACCCACACTTTAACCCATCCACCCACCCACAGCGCCTTGCTACCCCATCGGGAATGTAAAAAAAGAGGGTGTTTACCGAGCAAAATTGGGGTAAACATTGTTAAATTGGGGTAAAAAATCCACCCATCACCCATCAGCCTTATTGTTATGACCACTTATGAAGATATGCCCGCCGGTTCGCGCATTTGGATATACCAAAGCAACCGCCCATTTACCGCCGCCCAAATAGCAGCAATAGAGCCGCAACTCAGCCACTTTGCCACCAACTGGGTTAGGCATGGGCAGTTACTAAAAGCATGGGCAGGCATTTTGCACAGCCGGTTTATAGTACTCATGATAGACGAAGCCGCCCTTGCCGCCGGTGGCTGCTCCATAGATGCCTCTACCCGATTGCTCAAACAAATAGAGCAACAATACGGCGTATCGCTTTTTGACCGGCTCTCGGTGGCGTGGCGCAATGCCGATGCCCAAATAGTGGTATCCTCTAAACCCGATTTTGAACAATTGGCGGCGCAGGGCATTATTACCCCGCAAACCCACGTGTTTAACAACCTTATTACCACTAAGGCAGATTTAGAAACCAACTGGGAAATTCCGCTCGCCCAAAGTTGGCACAGCCAATTGGTTATAGGGTAAAAGTGGGTGTTGTTAGGTGCAGCCTTGGTTAGAGGTGCAAATGGCACACAAAGTACTTGCCGCCTACATGAGCTAAAAACCGGCAGCAATTAGCACACAAGGTGCAGCGCTCCTTAAATCTTGGTAGAATAGAGGCAAACGTGTTATTAAAAGGCGCTGCGCACCGAAATATAGGTAGCAACCACGTTACATACCAATAAACAAGGTGCAGCGCACTGAAACGCTGTTTTTATCGGGAAGAAAAGAATTTACCCCGATATCCGAAATCAAAACTTGAGCCTTTATTATTCAAAAAATCGGCAACAATCAGCCTCATCAGTGTTATCTGTGTGCTAAATGCCGCCTATTTTGAGTCTATATCGGAAAGAAGTCCTTTGTAAGCTATTTTAGCTCATTCACTTTCCCGACCTAATTTTTCACTCTTCACTCTCCGCTATATACGCCATACAAAGGTCAATAGTAGCTTCAATACCGGTTTTGTGTGTGCGTTCCATACCGTGCGATGCCGCCACACCCGGTCCTATAAGCGCCACTCTAAGGTCGTTTCCGGCACGTTGAGCGGCAGAACCATCAGAGCTGTAAAAGGGGTAAATATCTAATCGGTAAGGTATTTGGTTTTTATCTGCTAAATCAACCAACCTTTTCCTAAAAGCGTAATCATACGGTCCGCTGCTGTCTTTGGCACAAATAGAACAGTGCATTTCGCTACCCTCGCAGCCACTGCCCACCACGCCCATATCTATCACCAGCATTTCCTCTACCGTAGGAGCATACCCAATGGCAGCCCCGTGCCCTACCTCTTCGTAGTTAGAAAAAAACAACTCCACCGGCGCGGTTCTGTTTTGCAGGGCAAACCGACGGGCTATTTCAAACAGCACAAAACAGCCGGCTTTGTTATCCATAAATCGAGATTTTATGAACCCGTTAGGCAGTTCTTGGTATCGGGTATCAAAACAAATAATATCGCCCACGTTAATACCCAGCTCCTTCGTATCTTGCGCACTTAAAACCGGCTCATCAAGGCGTATGTGCATAGTAGCCAACTCGCGTTTTGTATTTTTAATGTCGGCATTTACGTGTACCGAAGGGTTATTAGGCAACAAAGTGCCGGTAACAACCCCGCCCGATAAGGTATAAATGCGGCAGTACTCGCCCTCAAAACTGTTGAGCAGGGGTCCGCCCAATAGCGAAAAACCCAGCGTACCATCGGCATTTATGCGGCTCACAATGGCGCCCAGCGTATCGGTATGTGCAGCAATAACCAATTTTGGGTTACTGCCCAAGGCACAGGTTACCGCTCTTTTTCGGGTAAACTTTGGCTTTAACCCATAAGATTCTAACAGCCCAAAAATATAATTTTCGGCTTGCAGGGTAAAACCCGTAGGCGAGTCTATCTGCACTAATTCTTGAAGCGTTTGGTAAGAGAGCATATACGGTGTTTGTGGTGGTAAAATGCAAATGTAGTGCAAATTTTGCAGGAGCCGCTTTCTATTTTAGCCATAACCCGTCCGTTTTTTTGCTGTTAAAGCAAGCAGGTTGGTTAATACCTAAAAACAGGGTAAAAAAAGTTGCTTTTTTACCCACAACCCAATACCTTTGTCTTACAACCAACCAACCCGTGCTGCCATGTCAAAAAATTTATCGTTTTTATCGGGTCGAAAAGGATTAGAACACAACCTGTTTGAAGCCCTTGCCAATAAAGCCGCCCAAACCGGCACACCTTCCATTGCCGATATAGAGCAGTTGGCAGAAGATTTTTTGATGGGAAATGCCACTCTATACGGTGCCACCACGTTTTACGATTTTTTAAAGCCCGAAAATCAGGGCAAAAAAGCCTATGTTTGCAATGGCAGCGCTTGTCTTACCGCCGGCACACAAGAGGCGGTAAAAGCCGAACTGCTCAGGCACTTTGCTCCCGATGAAATAGGCGAAATGTGCTGCTTAGGCAGATGCCACGAAAACGGCGCTTTTCAAGTAGGCGGGGTAAATTATTCGGGCAGTTCGGTTGGGCGTTTAGACAAGGTTTTATCGGGCATACAATCGGGGGCAGACAGGTATGCGGTAAAACATATTGGCACACCCGTATTAACCGCACCCTTGCCCAATGTGGACAGCTATTACCAACTTTGGCGCCAAGCCCTGCAAACCAACCCTTTGCTTTTGTTAGAACAGCTAAAAACATCGGGTTTGAGGGGTAGGGGAGGAGCCGGTTTCCCCATGTCGTTTAAGTTAGAATCGTGCCGAAATACACCGAGCGAGCAAAAGTTTTTGGTTTGTAATGCCGATGAAGGCGACCCGGGCGCCTACTCCGACCGCTACCTTATGGAGCAACGCCCACACGCGGTACTGTTGGGTATGATGCTGGCAGGGTATATGATGGGTGCATCGTGGGGAGTATTATACATTAGGGCAGAGTACCCTGAGTCGGTTATGGCAATAGAACAAGCCATACAAGACCTTTACAGTCGCGGGTTATTGGGTGAGGATATACTTGGTTCGGGTTTTACCTTCCGGTTCAAGGTTATCAAAGCTCAGGGAGCGTATATTTGCGGCGAAGAAACCGCCCTGCTGTCATCTATTGAAGGGCAAAGACCCGAAGTGCGTGTGCGCCCGCCCTATCCTACCCAACAAGGATTGTTTAACATGCCTACGGTGGTAAACAATGTAGAAACCCTTGCTTGTGTGCCGTATATTATAACCAACGGCGGAGCCACCTTTGCCGCCATTGGCAGGGGTAAGTCAACGGGCACTAAACTACTCTCGCTCGATGGGCATTTTAACCGACCGGGGTTGTATGAGGTAGATATGGGTACGCCATTGCTATCGGTTATAGAGGATTTGGGCAGGGGCTTTA
>DDVC01000216.1:0-181 GCA_002345145.1 Bacteroidetes bacterium UBA2322 | reverse complement strand
CGTACACAAGATTTTTGATTTAACCGTAGATTTTGAGTCATTTGCCCAAAACGGCTTTTTGCTCGGGCACGCATCGGTGGTTTGTATTCCCGATGAGTTTCCTATTATCACCTACCTGCAACACCTGTTTGAGTTTACCGCACACGAAAGTTGCGGTAAATGTTTCCCCTGCCGATTAGGT
>DDVC01000050.1:4465-34252 GCA_002345145.1 Bacteroidetes bacterium UBA2322 | reverse complement strand
AATTGCCATCATCAGGTAACACCCGCCTATGCTCTGTTTGTTGGGTGCGGTATGGGTTGGGGGTATAAGGTGGGTATTGCCAATTTGCTGTGCTTGTTGTTCAAAGTTGGGCGTTAGGAGTTGATGTATTTATGTGCTGGTGTTAAAGCGGCATGTGTTCTGCGCATGTGGTGTAGATATAGAGACGGGTGTTTCGGGGGGTAACGGCTACATTGTTCATTTGGTTTTCATAAATATCTACCCGCTAAGAACAATGTTATCGTTTGTTTGTCATAGTTTACTTTGCCTAAGCAGCGCTTAAAGGTGGTGGGCAATAGATGCCCCGCTCAACCGGTTGATGTTGCGTAAATGCTTGACCAAGAAATTAAAATAATAAAATATGTTATTATATTTGTTTGTCTTGGGTGAACTACAAATATGAAAATTGGTTACATCAAATTTACAGCCTTCAGGGTGGGTCAGTTTGCTTTAAGAGGGTGAGTCATTATATCCCGAATTATGCATTAGCGCTTACAAAAACATAAGGAAAGCTCTTAAAGGAAATGATATTAGGGTCTGTATATCGGGCAACTATCGTTTTTTTACACCAAACCAGAGATAGAGGTTGGCAAATAACTGTTATTGATAGTGGGCTTGTTTTTAACCAGTTGCCTATTAAAGTAATTTGGAGCCATGTTACACAAAGCAGGCAAAAACGTGTCAATATTTTATTAATTTATCCACCTTGTTTTTTTTGAGGTGTGCTTTCAGTAATTTTAGCGCTTCCTGTGCAGCAGCAGGTGTAATGGGTTTAATACAGTTTTCAAGGTCGGTTAAGTTGGTAACAAAATCGGGCTCATAAAAACCATAACCCACTAAGCGTCCGTTTTTAACCTGAATAGCAGATTTTTCGGAATTGGTTCTACCTTCTCCAATCAAAAAAAAATTAGGGGTAGGCAGTTGCCATTGTACGGTAGCTTTTTGCACACGGGCATTATATTGGGCGGGCGTTTCGAGCCCTAAACAAGCTCCCAAGCAGGTATGCGTGTGGTAATAAGAGCAAGGTTGGGTTTGTTGGTTAGTTTTATTATCAGGTGGGTCAATATGGCAGAAATGGGCGCATAGTTGGGCATCTGCTGCATGTTTTTGGAGTGCTTTTAACGCATAATCTTGCCTTGCAAAACCAATAAGGGGAGGGGCGTTGTTAGTACCGGTGGTAATAGATTTTACTTGCAGGCATTGGTATCCCAGCTCATTTGTGTTGGTAAAAATGCCAAACCGGTCTTTTCGGGCAGCAGCCATGCGGTTATGTGCGGGCTTAAGTCGGGCTATTTCGGCTTGCATGAGTAGGGAGGCTATCAGTTCGGAGCCTGTTTCTTCATAAGAGATATGGTGTGTTTTAAGGAATATCTTAGCCGGTTTTCCTTTATGGCTGTTAGTGGGCTGGAGGTAGTGCAGGATACGGGTTTTAATATCGGAGCTTTTGTCTATAAAAATAACCTTGCCACTTACATCGTGAAAGTAAAATATGCCGGTTTCTTCGGGCAGATTTTTCACTACATCGGGCGGCAGGCCGGGTGGCAGCATTTGATAGATATTCATATTATCCAAGGATTGTTGGATATAATTTTGCGTATCTAACTGAATGAGTTTGTGAAAAAGGTAAGTGGTGGCAAGGGCATCATCGGGGGCGCGGTGCCTGTTTGGAATACCGATACCAAAATGGGTGGCAATAGCGCCAAGGCTGTAACTGGGCTGACCGGGGTAGATTTTTCGGGATAGGTTTACCGTACATAGTTTGCGGCGTTCAAATACGTAACCCAATCGCTTGAACTCCTGTTTTATAAAGGCGTAATCAAAATCTACGTTATGGGCTACAAACACGGCATCTTGGGTAATTTGTGCCACTTGTTGGGCAATTTCTTCAAAAGGGGGCGCTGTGGCTACCATTTCATTGGTAATACCGGTAAGTTTGGTAATAAACGAGGGTATTTTTACGCCCGGGTTTACAAGGGAGGTAAAACTGTTTAAAACTTGGGAGCCATCGGTAATATAAATGGCAATTTCGGTAATGCGGTTAATTTTGGCGCTTCCTCCGGTGGTTTCTAAATCCACTACGGCATACATGGGGGCTATTTTAGGTAGGTTTAGGGTGATTAAGGTAAGTATTTAGCCGCAAAAAACAATTTGTAGCGTTTTTTGCGGCTTTGATGTGGACAATTGCCGGGCAATAGTTTTTTTGAAATTATTCTGTTATTTCTAATTTTTGACGCAGCAGCGGCTCGTCTATCACATCAGCTTTTAGGAAATGGTTGTTAACCCAAACAAAAGCTGTAAACCGGCTTTGTTTGGTAATTTGGTTGTTCTGCGGGTTTACTTGCTCTATGATGGTATAGTTAAGCAAATCGGGCACATCATCTGCATTCAGGTCCATTAGCCATGATTCTACTGTTTTAAACCCATCGGGTAGTCCTTGTGCAGTACTGATTAATCGTTTGTCAATAAAAGAACGGGTTGCTTTGTCAAAGATAAACAGGTTAATTTCGTTATCTTGGTCATATTTACCTTTGCCGCTTCTTATTACATAGCCATCGTACTGTGGGTTAATGGCATACCGGTAAAGTGCAAAGTAAGTAAGGTTGGTAGGCTGGTTGTTATTGAATAAATATATGAATCTTTTTGGAAGTTTGCCTCCATAAAGGCTTTGTATTTGAACTGCTTCGGATGGGATATTTGTGTTGGTTGTTGGTGGGGCAGGTTCATAAGTAGGGTCATATGTAGGGATTTTAACGGAAGCAAATTTTACCTCAGTAAAAAAATGGCTTAGTTGTACCACATCATCAGTGGATAAGGCAGTACCGATAGGTGCGCCGATACGCAATTGCTCACCAGACGAGGTTTGATCATTGGAATGGTAGGTTGTTTGTTGGTCGGTATTGGGTACTATTTGCGCTTGAAACCTGTTTTTATCGTTGTTAGCCTTGTCGGAAACAATTGTTTTTATAGTAGCATTTGGAAATCCGTTTGCTTTTACAATGTTTAAGGTAGATTCTGCTACATCTCTTTCTGCAAAAGGTCCCAGTATAATTTTAGCGGGTCCGGCGTTTTCTTCCACATTTAGTTCACCCAAATGTGTTACTTTACCCAAATTTACCTCAGCTATATTGGTAAAACTTCCCAGTTCTATTATATACCCCGTTTTTTTCAATGTTTGGTTGCTTGCACTTGCTACAGGCGGCGCCGGCAAACCGGCAGGGGGCAGTTGATTAACGGCTGCCGGGTTGGCGGGCTGAGTAGTAGCAGGATTGCCGGGTTGTACGTTTTGGGGATTTAACGGACGGCAGATAGCAGGGTCTAAATTGCCTTTATAGGTAGTGATAAATGCTTTTGGGAAACCGACTTTTTTTACCCTTTCTAAGTCTCTGTTGGCAGTAGGGGCATCGGTATAATAACCCAGCACAATGCGATGAATGCCGCCGCCTGCATCTTCGTCATACACATTGCCAATGGCAAAGAGGCTGTCGAGCCGTGCATACTGAAGGTTTTTATAGGCAGCCACCTGAATTTTAAGGTAAACCGGCTCAATGGCTGTGGGTGTAGGAGCGGTAGTTTGTGCCTGCATAGCCACAAAAAACAGTTGCCCCAAAACAATAAACATGACGACAAGTGTAGTATAAAAACGATTCATGTTGTTGTGTTGGTTTGGTAAAAAATACTTACTGTTGTTTGGGTTTAGGGCAAAGAGAAATTGGGTGCGGGGTTTATTGGTTGTAATTAACCATACACTTGTTTGTAGCGTGTATAATGACCCAAAAATGGCAATTTGTTTTGGCAGATTTATTTTTCTTCTTTAATAAAGGCTTCGGAGTAACCTCTTTGTTTTACGGTGGCAAGGGCTTTTTCGGCTGCTGCTTTACCGGCAAATCGGGCTAAATAGAGTCGGGTCTTATCGTTTTCTGTTTCCATGAGCAGTTGCCCAAGGTCAAGAATGTTGCTATATTTTTTTATTTCTTGGGGGTCATATTTTGTATAAGCACCCAACTGAATAAGGTAAACCGGCTCCGCTACTGTGGGCTGTGCGGGAGTAGTAGGTATGCTTTGGTACTCCGGTTTTTGTACGGTTTCCTGTTTTGCAACCGATGCATTGTTGTTTGCCGGAGCTTGGGTGGCAGTAGCAGAAGATTTTATGGGTTGTACGGCTTGGCTTACTATGAAAGCATTGGGGTAGCCCAAATTTTTCACCTTGTTTAAGGCTTTTTCGGCTTTTTCTCTGTCGGCATATTCGCCTACCCATATACGGCGCAAGCCCTTACCGGTGTCATCTAAAGATACCGGTCCTATACTTGCTAAATTATCAAACTTGCCCGGTGGAATAACCTTGTAAGCGCCAACCTGAATGCGGTAAACGGTTTTTGCTGCATCGGTAGTGGCGCTTGCGGGCTGCTCCTGGGCGGTTGCCGTATATGTAGCAGCTAAACAAAAAAATACAACTGCTAAGGCAGTAAATTTGCGAATGTGAATTGTTAAAAACATGGGTTCTTGATTTACTTATGTTATGGTACAAGGGTTTGCCTCACAAATGTAGCTTTTTTTGCCATTATTAAGCTGTTTAAGGCAATTTTTTGTTTCGTTTTTTGTAAAAAAATGGGTCAATTTAAATTTTTGATGCTTACACGTTCAAATAACGTATAAACTAACGTATAAACCTTCACAAAATTACGTTAAGATACTGCTTTTTAATTAAGGTAAACGGTAAGAAAAAATTAATTTTGTTATTGGTAGGGGGTTATGGTAAAAACAGTAGATTTTAACCGCTTAGTAAGTTGCCCGTTTGGGGTAATTTGTTCTAAAATGAGATTGTTAGCTTGGGGCAATTCAAAAACCTGTGGCATTGACCTTATAGCGCCTGCCGGCACACCGTTTTGGATAAACAATTGAAGCAGTTCATGCCGGTTGTCAAAAACCTTAAAGGCTTCGGCCAGCAATTGTTGTAGGTCGTTTCGGTTCTTTACCCTGTTTTGGTTGTTGGTAAAACGGGCATCATGGGGTAGGTGCGGCAGGTTTAGGGTTTGGCAGAGCGCTTCAAACTGTTTGTTATTGCCTATTGCCAGGGCTATACCTAAGCCATCGGCAGTGGTAAACACTTCGCCATAGGGAGCTATATTGGGGTGCAGTGAGCCCATAGGCATTGGCACATGTTCTGCCATGAGCCAGTTGGTTGCTTGGTTGGCTAACGAAGCTAAGGCAGCATCAAAGAGCGAAACGCTTACCAAGCAGCCCTTGCCCAATTGTTGGCGTTGTAGTAAGGCGCATAAGATACCCTCTTTTAGCTGGTGGGCAGCCAGCAAATCTATGAGGGCAACGGGCATTTTTACCGGTGCAAAACCCTCATAACCGGTCATATACATAAATCCCGATTCTGCCTGCAATACCACATCAAAACCCACTCTGTCCGATTGGGGTCCGAAGGCGGTAATTTGTCCGTAAATGAGCTTGTTGTTCATGTGGGATAAGGTGGCATAGTCCATGCCAAATTTCAGGTCATCGCCGTGTTTAAAATTGGTGATGACTATATCGGCTGTTTTGAGCAAATCGTATAACTGCTGCCGTTGTTGGGGGTTGGTAAAATCGGCAAAAATGGTTTCTTTCTGCCAATTTACACTACTGTAATACGCCGACCATACATCGGGATTAGGGTCTTCTGCCGGCAGTTTCCAGCTTCGGGTTACATCGCCGCCACAGTGCGGATTTTCTATTTTAATTACCTTTGCGCCCAACTCGGCAAAAAACATGCCTACGGCGGGTCCGGCAAGTACGCTTGCCAATTCTACTACCCTTAATTGGTTGAACATAAACAAATTGTGCCCCATTAAATTTGATGCTTCCAACACAACTAAACAAAGTAAACATACCGGTTGGTTGTACAAAACGGCTGTAGGTTTCAATTTTTTTGGGAAAATAATCTTTAAGACAATCCTCTCAACAGGCAAGTGCCTGGCGTTAGTTTGTATCAATAGCCCGATGTAATGCCTTTGTGCTGTTACCCAATGCCGGTTTTTCTGTTTGTTTTACCCATACACCACACACAAATAGCCCTTATCTTTGCGCAGTACTTCTGCCTTACAGGTATTTATTAACTTTACTTCTGCCAAATTATGCCACGCATACTCATTACCGGCGCAGCCGGCTTTTTAGGCTCGCATTTGTGCGACAAGTTTATAGCCCAAGGTTATCGGGTAATAGGAATGGATAACCTGCTCACCGGTAAACTCCGAAACATAGCACATTTGTTTCCGCTTTCCGAATTTGAATTTTACCACCACGATGTAACTAAATTTGTGCATGTGCCCGGTAAGTTGGATTATATTTTGCATTTTGCCTCACCTGCCAGTCCTATTGACTACCTTAAAATGCCCATTCAAACCATGAAGGTAGGTTCGCTGGGCACTCATAACCTGCTGGGGTTGGCTTTGGCAAAAAAAGCGCGCATTTTGGTGGCTTCTACCTCCGAAATTTATGGCGACCCTACCATTCACCCACAAACCGAGGAGTACTGGGGCAATGTAAACCCCATAGGACCTCGTGGCGTGTATGACGAGGCTAAACGATTTTTAGAGGCTATGACCATGGCTTACCACAATTTTCATGGTTTACAAACCCGAATTGTGCGCATTTTTAACACCTACGGACCCCGTATGCGCCTCAATGACGGCAGGGCGCTGCCCACTTTTTTCCGTCAGGCAATAAAAGGAGAGCCTATTACTGTGTTTGGCGATGGCACGCAAACACGTTCTTTTTGTTATGTATCTGATTTGGTGGAAGGGATTTACCGCTTATTGCTGAGCGATTATCATTTGCCGGTAAACATAGGTAATCCCGAAGAAATACCCATTCTTCAGCTTGCACACGAAGTGGTAGATTTTACCGGTACTGCCTCTAAAATTATTTACGAACCCCTGCCTACCGATGACCCCAAGCAGCGCCAGCCCGATATTACCAAAGCCCAAACCTTGCTAAACTGGGCACCCACCGTAAGCCGACAAGAGGGTATGCAAAAAACGTACAACTATTTTAAAGCCATTATGGCTAATGCCGAAAATGAGAGCGAGTGGCTTTAATTAGGTAGTGGTTAGTGGTTAGTTTTGGTAGATAATAGATAGTATCGGGTAGTTGGTATTCAGTGGTGGGTACTAAGAAATAACAACTAATTTGCGTCTTTGCGAGAAACAAAATCGGGCTGGTAATCAGTACTAACAACTAATTTACGCCTTTGCGAGAAATAAAACTACTTAAAAGTAAAAAACCCCGGAACCGATTAAGCCCCGGGGAGTTCACCACTCTAAACTGTGCTATATACGAAACTATGAACACTTTATTTTTGAGAAAACCTTACTGAAAACGGCGTGTAGTTTTGTGGCTTGTTATGGGCGTTGTTTTACCTGATTTAGAAGCCACATTTTAAAATCGCGTTCTACTTTGTCTATCATAGCCACCTTGTTTATGGGCAGCACTTTTTTAAACTGGTCTTGATACCTTTTAGAGAGGGTAAGTTTTTGCTCTTCCAATTGGTTTTTTCGGGCAAGTTTTTGTTCGGCGCTCAATGAGCTGTCGTTTTCTAAACCGCGTATTTGCTGGTTCACCTTTTTTACTTCGTCTCTATACTCGTTGTAGAGGGGCCAGAAACCTTTGGCTTCATCGGGCGTGAGTTGAAGTTGCTCGGTAAAATACATTACCTGCATTGATTTAATTTTCTCCTGATTTTCGGAGTTTTCTTGTGCAAAACCGCCGGTAGTTGCGCCTAATAGTGCAAACAGCAAAAACAGGGCAAAGGCGGTATTTTTGAGTAAGGTTTTCATACTGTGGAATGGGTTAGCGTTATTCACTTAAAAATTGGTCAATGTCGTCGGCAGATATATCCAACATATCCATTGCTTCGGGCGTTAGTTGAATGCTTTTGGAGGTTGTATTTTTTATACTGAGGTCAGAAGCGGTTATGTTGAGTTCTTCAAGGTCAAAATTGGCAAACTCATCGGCATTGTTGCTAATGTAGTATTGCAGGTCTTTTTGGGTAATGCCGGCTTCTATCATAGCTGTTTCCATTTTTGCAAGCAGCGCGGGGTTGGGGGTAAGCAGGGCTAACTCACCATTATTGCCCGTGTCAGCCGAACGGTTGAGCAGTTGCCAGCCAACAAACAACATGGCTACTACGGCAGCCACCCTTAGGGCGTAGCGCAGCGCCGGTTGCTGTGCGGGCAGGCTAATCTCTTTTGCGCTTTGGGGTTGTTGGGCTGTTTTTTGCAGAATGGTTTGTGGCAGTTGGTCAAAATAACCTTGGGGCGTACCAAATGCGGGGGCAGTTTTAAGTTGTTGCAGGGTATCGGGCAAATACTCTTGGTCGGTTACTGCATACAGCACTGCTTCGGCGCTTTCGGCAAAGTAACCCTCTGGGGTGGTAAAACCATCATTGGCGGCTGCTTGGTCTATGGTATGGGTGTTAAGGTTAGCTTCTTCGTTGGCAAGGTTAGTAATACGTTCCCATATATTGGTTTGCATTTCGGCAAAAAAGCCGGCAGGGGTAGTAAGACCTTCGTTAGCGGCAGCTAAGATAAGGGCTTCATCGGCTTGTTCATCTTGGGCAAGGTCGGTTACTTGTTGCAGTATGGTTTGGTGTAGTTGGTCAAAGTAACCGTTGGGGGTGGTAAATGGTGTTTGGGCTGCGGGGGGTATGGTTTCAAGGGTTGCTGCGGTTTTTTCTGCTGTATTAATTGCCATTACTGTATGATACAGTTCCTCAAAGTAATCTTTTGGAACGGTCATATCTTGCTTTTGGCGCAGTAGCATGGTTACGGGGGCTTGGGCATTCAGCTCATTGGCTTCCAGTACTTTGCTGAGCGTGTTTTGCTCTAATTGTGCAAAGTAACCTTGAGGAACACCAAAGGTGTTATCCCTTTTTACCGTAGCCAAAAACGGCGCTAAGGCAAGCAGTTCAGATGATATGGCATTTTGCGGTTTCATGGTGTCTTTTTGCGTAAATACCTCGTTTAGATGCTTAATGGGGCAGGCGGTTTAAAGCCCGGTGAGATATTTTTCTATTTTCTTTACCGCATGGTGATACGATGCCTTTAATGCTCCTACTGATGTTTCTAATACTTCCGACATATCTTCGTATTTCATTTCGTCATAGTAGCGCAGCAAAAAAACGGCGCGTTGTTTTTCGGGCAAAGAAGCTATGGCGTTTTGCAATTGTATTTGCAGTTTATCGCCTTCAAAATAAGGGTCGGCTTCTAATTGTTTGGTAAGGTCATAGTCTTCGGTACTAATCTGAATGGAGGCTCTCTTGTTTTTTTGGTTTATAAAGGTGAGCGATTCATTGGTGGCTATTCGGTAAAGCCAGGTATATAGCTGTGAGTTTTCTTTAAAATTATCTAAGTTGCGCCATACCTTTATAAATACGTTTTGGCACACGTCGTTGGCATCTTCGTGGTCAATTACAATACGCCTGATGAGCCAGTATATTTTTTCTTGATACTTTTTCATCAGCAATGAAAACCCTGCTTCCTTGGTGGCGGGGTTTCTGAACTTATCTAATATATCTTGGTCGCTTATTTTAGACATAACCTTACTAAGATGTTAGGAGTGATTAGAGGTGAATAAGGAGAGATGAGTTGTTAGTGATGCGTGGGTAGTACTTTTTACCATCTGCTAAGTACCATTATGGATACACAGATACAAAAAGCCGGCAACGCGGCAAACGTTGCAGGCTTTTTAAAATGGTTTGAACTAAGAGGGTTAGTTATTAGCAGTTTGTTGGGCTTTTTGTTGTTCAACAAAATTTTTCATCCACTCAAAAGTAATTGACTTAGGACGCTCAAGAGGCAGCCCCATGGCACGGTCCCAGCATAAGGAGGCAAGTACGCCCAACGCACGCGATACCCCAAACAACACGGTATAAAAATTGTACTGATTAAGCCCGTAGTGCACTAAGGTAGCGCCGGAGTGGGCATCTACATTAGGCCATGGGTTTTTAATTTTACCTAAACTACCCAGTACTTTGGGGGCTACGTCAAAAATGTCCCACACCACGTTTACAATAGGGTCATCGGGAAAATGTTGTTTGCAAAACTCCATTTGGGCAATAAAACGGGGGTCGGGCGAGCGAAGCACGGCGTGTCCGTAGCCCGGCACCACCTTACCACCGGCAAGGGTATCTCTAATATATTGCTCAATTTGCTCTTTGGTGGGGCGGTTAGTACCCAGTTCTTCGCACATGTCAAAAATCCAGCGTATTACCTCCTGATTAGCCAAGCCGTGTAGCGGACCGGCAAGGGCGTTCATGGCTGCCGAAAAAGAAAGGTAGGCATCGCTAAGGGTAGAGCCTACTAAGTGGGTAGTATGTGCCGATGCATTACCGCCCTCATGATCTACGTGTATAGTAAGGTACAGGCGCATAAGGCTCTTAAACTGCGGGTCTTCAATACCCAGCATGTGGGCAAAATTACCTGCCCAATCCAGCGTAGCATCGGGCTCTATATGGCTGCCATTGTGGTAAACCCTTCTAAAAATATAGGCAGCTATGCGGGGCAATTTTGCTATGAGGTTCATGGTATCCTCATAGGTAGGATCCCAGTAGTCAGATTTGTTAATGCCCACCTCATAGGCTTTGGCAAAAACCGATTGGTTTTGGAGAGCCATAATACCTATGCTAAACTGGGTCATAGGGTGGGTATCAGTGGGCAAGGCATCTAAGGCAGCAAAAACTTCGGCAGGCACAGGGCTGCGCTTTTGCCACTCGGCAGTTACCAGCGCTACGTCTTCGGGGGTGGGCAGGTCGCCGGTAAGCATGAGGTAAAAAATGCCTTCGGGCAGCGGCTCTGTGCAGCCGGGCGCTTTGGGCAGCAACTCCTTCAGCTCAGGTATAGAGTAACCCCTAAAACTAATACCTTTGTGAGCATCTAATAAAGAGGTTTCGGTAAGGAGGCTCAGCACATCGCGCATACCGCCGTATAATTGCGATATGGAAACTGTGTCAATAATTACGTTGCCGTGTTCTTTTACATACTCTCGCACCTCTTTAGCAAAGGGCAGGGCTTTTTCGGCAAACTTTGCTTTAATTCTATCTTGCATGTTTAGCGCTTTTTGTTGGCAAAATGGTTTGGTTTAGCATTTAAAAAGTGATAAAATAAATTATGCATTATGGTTGGGGAGAAAATACTACAAACAAACATTTTCGGTATTTTTGTATTTTGCAATGGCAGAGCCGGTTTAAACTCCTAAAACCAATGAGCGCAGTACGCATAATTAACCTTTCAGTAGCCAAAGCACAAAAATCGGGCTAAATTACAACTTTTTTGGCGTACAACGAATATCGGGTTACATAGTTTAGCCTCTTATGTATAAACAAGTTAGCTTAGTAATAGTTTTACCCGATGGTGTGTTTGCTCTACGGTTTACATTGATGGGCATAACCGGCAAAAAAAACTGACAATATGCAACCGGTTGGGGGACAGAAAAGTGTATCTGACTGACAAAAAGTCGGGTTTTTAGCCTTGGCATAGTTTTGGCAATACTTCCATGTTCAACAATTTATTCACTACATAACCATACCTTGTACTTATGCAAAAAGGTACTATCAGTGTTCAGACCGAGAATATTTTTCCCATTATTAAAAAGTTTCTGTACTCGGAACAGGAGATTTTTCTTCGCGAGTTGGTATCTAATGCCGTTGATGCTACCCAAAAACTAAAAACGCTTGCCGCTAAGGGCGAAGCCACCGGCGAGTTAGGCAGCCTTACCGTAGAGGTGAAAATTGATGAAGATGCCGGTACGCTTACCATTTCTGACCGCGGCATAGGCATGACCCTTGATGAGGTAGAGCGCTATATTACCCAAATTGCTTTTTCAAGCGCTAAGGAGTTTTTGAGCAAACATACCGATGCCAATGCCATAATAGGCAACTTTGGTTTGGGCTTTTACTCTGCTTTTATGGTGGCTGATAAGGTGGAAATTTTTACCAAATCCTATAAGCCCAATGCCACAGCCGTTCACTGGGTGTGCGAGGGAAGTACCGACTACGAAATAGGCGAAACCGACCAGAAAACCGACCGCGGAACCGATATAGTGCTGCACTTAGGTAAAGACTATGCAGAATACCTCCAAAACAGCCGCATTGCCGATATGCTGCGCAAATACTGCCGGTTTTTACCTGTTCCTATAAAATTTGGCACCCGCACCGAACAACTGCCTACCCAAGAACCCGATGCCGAACAACCCGAAAACGCCGAAACCCAAGAGCCGCAAACCATAGAGGTGGATAATATCATTAACGACCCTAACCCGCTCTGGACGCGCAAACCTGCCGATATTACCCCAGAACAGTACAAAGACTTTTACCATGCACTCTACCCCACGGCAGAAGACCCCCTGTTTTGGATTCACTTAAACGTAGATTACCCATTTAAACTCACTGGCATACTCTATTTTCCGCGTTTGCTCAATAACTACGAAATACGAAAAGACCGCATTCACCTCTACTGCAATCAGGTTTTTGTTACTGACCATGTAGAAAATATAGTACCCGATTACCTGATGCTCTTACATGGCGTAATTGACTCGCCCGATATTCCGCTCAATGTATCGCGCAGCTACCTACAAACCGACCCCGAAGTGCGCGCCATTAACAAACACATTTCCAAAAAAGTTGCCGACAAATTGGAGGAAATGTTTAAAAACAACCGCCCCGAGTTTGAGCAAAAATGGAATGACGTAGGCGTACTTATAAAATATGGTATGCTCAGCGATGAAAAATTTAGCGAGCGAGCCGCTAAATTTTGCCTATTTGAAAACATTGACGGACAGTTTTTTACGCCCGATGAATACACCGAAAAGGTAAAAACCCTCCAAACCGATAAGCATAACAAAATAGTATGCCTATACTCTAACGGCGCCGGCGAACAGCACAGCTATGAAACCGCCGCTAAAAACGCCGGTTTTGATGTGCTTAAATTTGATGCCCTTTTAGACCCCCACTTTATAGGGCATATAGAGGGTAAATTAAAAGACCTCACTTTTAAGCGTGTAGATGCCGATACGCTAAGCCACCTCATTGAAAAAGAAGACGCTAACCAGTCGGTTATGTCTGCCGAACAAGAGGAAACCCTCCAAAACCTGTTCAACAAGGTGGTTAACCCCAATTCGGCAATGGTGATGATGCGCCCACTAGCGCCCGATGATGCTCCGGTACTGATTACCCGCCCCGAGTTTATCAGGCGCTGGAAAGATATGTCTAACATAAGCGGCGGCAAGCGCGATGATATGTTTGGCGATATGTTTAACGTGGTGCTGAATACCAACCACCCGGCGCTGCTAAACCTCATAAACCACCCCCTTGCCGAGGAGCGCCAGGCAGACATGGTGCAGCAACTGTACGATTTAGCCCTGCTTCAACAAAACCTGCTCAAAGGACCCGACCTTACCCGATTTATACAGCGCAGCGTACACCTGCTTCAGCAAGAAACCGAAACCGCACAGTAATACTAATAAACAACAACATAAAAAACGGAAACTCCGGCAATAGCCTACTAACCACTTGCCAAAAGTTTCCGTTTTTTTAAAGCGCTATTATTGTGTTGTTTCGCCCCACCGGTAGCCTTTTAAATCAAATCCGGCAAGGTCAAGCACACGGTCCACAATAGTGGCAGCCAAGTCCTCAAAAGAAGCCGGACGACTGTAAAATGAAGGAGAAGCCGGGCAAATGATGCCGCCACACTGGGTAATGGTTGTCATGTTCTGAAGCTGAATAAGTCCGTAGGGAGCATCGCGCACCACTAAAATAAGCCGCCGCCGCTCCTTCAGTACAACATCGGCAGCACGCGTAAGGAGGTCGTCAGAAAAACCATGAGCAATACGGCTCATAGTACCCATAGAACAAGGGCAAACAATCATGGTGTCATACTTGGCAGAGCCCGATGCAAAAGGAGCAAAGAAATTGTTTTTCTCATAAAAGGTAAACGGATATTCTGCAAAACTCCTGTTGCCTAACTCATACTCCCACACTACCACCGCATTATCAGACATAACCACACCCACCTCCAGCCACTGTTGCTGCAATTGTAACAAGCGGTCAAACAGTACCTTTGCATACACCGAACCACTGGCTCCGGTTATGCCTACCACCAATTTTTTCTTCATTTTGTATTAGTTTTGTCAAAAAATAGCCCTTTTGGGAAAAAAGCAAAAAAAAGTCGTACCTTGCGCCTGATTTGAAGTACATCTATTCTGAAAATCAAAAAATGCCTTCATCACTCATTTAAAAGCATTACGCTATGAGCAGAGTACTGATTACTTTAACGGTTTTTTCCTGCCTACTGTTCATGTCTTTCTCCATGCTAACAAACAATGGAGCTAATGACGTAACCCCCAAGGAAGAAAAAGTAAAAATCCAATGGATGTCGTTTGAAGAAGCCGTAAAAAGAAACCAGGAGCAACCCCGAAAACTCTTTGTGGATCTTTACACCGATTGGTGTACGTGGTGTCTGAAAATGGAAAAAGCCACTTTTGAGCATCCTAACATTGCTACCTACATAAACGAAAACTTTTACCCGGTGAAGTTAGATGCGGAGGCTCAGCGTACCATTGTTTTTAGAGACCAGCCTTACGTTTTTCGCCCCGAAGATGGCGCCAGCGGACGTGGCGTACACGAAATAGCAATTTACCTTACCCGCGGCAGACTGAATTACCCGTCTGTAATTTTCCTTGATGAGGCAGTTTCTAACCCGCAGCCGGTAGCCGGTTTCCAAAATCCGGTTCGCATGGATAAACTCCTCAAATACTTTGGTGAAAATTACTATAAAGAAGTAGATTGGGGTTTGTTTAGCCAAATTTACCAATCTCCACTCGAAAAAAATAAACCAGTTTATGCAGCCCCAAGGTAAGACTACGCTTATCTAACGCTAATGCTGTTTTAAATGACAAAGCGCCTGCCGAATTAACCCGGCAGGCGCTTTTTTTATGCCACTACTCGTATTTGTTTAGATAATAGTATGCAACTTTATTTACTCAGTATGTTTACATTTGGCTCTTGCCAACACGCAAAAAAGCGCTATATCTATTCATGCCCTAACAGTAAGGTGGGTTTTTAGGGGGGGCGTTAATGTGCTTCATTTGCAGCAAAGAACACTAAGGTTAGCCCACAGGTTGCAACAACTTTGCGTTCTTTATGTAAAATCTTACCGGTTAGCCTGCAAACACGCCATAAATTTGAATGATAGCCGTTAGCCAAGTACATACAAATACCCTCTCTTTTTTCATTGCGCCTTTGCGTGAAATAAAGTATTGCCTGAAATCTTACCGGTTAGCCTGCAAATACGTCATGAACTTTCAGGGTGAGCTGTACCTAAGTAGTTGCGATTTTTATTAATAAAAACCTACAAGGTAAACAGTTATCACCGCTTCTAATAAGTGGTCATAACAAAAAGAGGGGTAGCGGGTTGAGTTATACACAGCTAATCAGTAAAAAAAGCAAATTTCAAAATAATCAAGCAGGTAGCCAGATTTCAATAAACCGCAGGCATTTTGAAACAAAAATAATTCAGTTTCGTAGTAATTGCTTTCTGAAAATAAAATACAGCAAATATCTGACTACCAGCGTATTACATAGTATTATTGATGATTATTAAACTGGAAGCATGGGCAAAAAAACAAAACCCTTAACCCTTTGCCCATGATTTTACCCCGCTAATTACTTACAGGTAAGTATATTTTTGTGTAAAAAATCTGCTAAAAAAAGGTGCAGTAAAAGAAAAAGCCGTAGCTTTGTGTCATAATTTTGTCAAAAATGTTCTTGATACATAACTTTACAACCTAAAAAGCATTTTATGAGTAAAAGACTAACATTGTTGCTTCTCGTTGCCGTGGCTTTATTGTCTGCGAAAAACGTTTATGCACAAGCCGATGGGGATTTACCCCCCAATGCAGTAGCCGGTAAGTGCTATGCAAAGTGTCTGATCCCCGATCAGTACGAAACCGTAACCGAGCAAATCCTGCTCAAGGAAGCCTCATCACGCATTGAAGTTGTTCCGGCTGTTTATGAAACAGTATCTGAGCAACTTTTAGTAAAAGAAGGTTACAAGGTATTAGAAATTGTACCCGCTACCTTTACCACCGTTGATGAGCAAATTTTGGTTAAAGAAGCCGGTAGCCGTTTAGACTATGTACCCCCCGTTTACGAAACTGTAACCGAACAAGTATTGGTTTCGCCCGCTACTACCAAGTGGGTACAAGGTAAAGCCGACCGCAACTGCTTAAACGAAGACCCCGAAAAATGTAAAGTTTGGTGTTTAACCGAAGTGCCCGCTCAGTACAAAACCGTAACTAAGCAAGTACTCAAAACACCCGCTACCACCCGCGAAACGCCTATTCCGGCTGAGTACAAAACCATTACCAAAGCCGTAGTACAAACACCTGCCTCTACCCGCGAACGCGAAGTAGCTGCCGAGTACAAAACCGTAACCAAGCAAGTACTCCGCTCACCCGCTACCACCCGCGAAGTAGAAATTCCGGCTGAATACAGCACTATTACCAGCCAAAAATTGGTTAAAACCGGTGGTTTTACTAATTGGGTAGAAGTTTTGTGCGAAGCTAAAGTTACTGCCGCTAAAGTAAGAGAAGTACAAGAAGCCTTAAAAACCCGTGGTTATGACCCCGGACCGGCTGATAACGTAATGGGTCCGCGCACCAAAGCTGCCTTAGTTCAGTTCCAGAAAGACAATGGCTTGCCTACCGGTAACCTTAACGTTGAAACACTTCGTGCCTTAGGCGTATCAAGCCGATAAGTATTTGCTCAAATCACCTTTTTGTTAAAACCCCGCACCCCACACAAAGGTGCGGGGTTTTTTGTGTAGATAGCGTTATTTTTTGTTTACCGGTGTGGTATGGATTGTGAGTGTTGCCTGCTCTGTTGCTTGCAGTTGTTGATATATGGCGGCAACGTAGGCTGTTTTGGTGGGCAAAACACGGGTGGCAGTAGTGGTAAATGCCGAAGTAAATAAGATAGTAGTGGGTGTGGTTTGGGTTATGGAAAGTGCATACTGCCCCAGCTCGTTATGCAGGGTTATGTTTTGGTTTATATCATCGGGCAAAAATACGGGCTGCTCAAACTGTAGGGTGTATTGAAATTCATCAGTACCGGCAAAATCGGGATAAAAAGGTTGGTTTCGTCCTTCGGCTTCAAAATTATGGGTAAAAACATGCTGTGCAAAGTGGTGCAGATTGAGCCGGTAGGTAGTGTGGGTAAGTGGGGTTATCAGGGAGTTATCGGAGTAGGTAAGGTGTATTTGGGTAGTGTAGGGAAAATGCGGCTGCGTTTCTTCAATTTTTTGGCTGTGCAGTACTGTATAGGGTGTAAGCAGCGCAGGATGCCGGTAGTAGAGGGGGTTTATGGTAAAATCGGTGGTTTTATGTGCATAAAAACCTCTTAACAAGGTAGCGTATTGCCCCGATAGGGTAATTATAGCATAAAAATCGGTTGTGTTTTGGCTGAGGTTAACAGCGGCATTAACCTGGGTGAAACGCCGGTTGGTTTGGGTGTCACCGGTAAGTGGTGTTGGGGCAACAAAAGTAACTTTAGGGCTGAACCGGTTATCTGCCATTTGCCAAATATGTAATGCCGGTATGCCTTGCAGGTAAAAGGGCAGTTCGTTTACATGATAGCCAAATTTATTGTTTTTAGGGAAAACATAATACAGGCTATCGTTATGTTCCATAGCATATAAAATTTCGGCGCCCAAAACAGGCAAACAAGTATCGGGCAAGAGGCGACTGATACGGGCATCGGGCGCTATTACTTTGTAATAATCCTGTTCTAATCTGGTAAGCAGTCCTTCGTAAATCTCGTATCGGTTAGTATTTATAAGGTAGTTGTTGGCTATACTCATAGCTACTTTTTCGCGTTTGGCATCGGTAAGACCTATATACCCTTCGGTAACTACGTCGGTAAAAGGAACGGTTGAAATTCGGTCAAACATACTATGGTAAAACAAGCGGTGGTTTAGTTCTTTTAAGAGGCGTTCTCTGTAAAAGGCACCCAGTTTAGCCACGCGCTCATCGGCAGTAATGAGGGCATCGGGCTCGGTGCGGTAGTCAAACCGGGTGTTGAGTGTTTCTATTAACCGGTTTAGTTTTTGGGGCGCTTGTTTATGGGTAAAAGTTTGTGTTTGTTTTTGGTAAAATATATTGAGGGCAATTTCTTTATAGCTCATTAACCGCTGTGTTTTTTGCAAATTAATACTTCTAAACCCCACCATGTCATACGCATAATAGCTCCATGTGTATGGCTGGAAGCGCACAATTTGGTCGTTTTCATAATCGCCAAAGGCTTTGTTATGAAAATAGAAAAATAGATGAGGTAGATTAAGGGCGGCGTTAGCCTGTAACTCTGCAAGGGCAGGCGCAAGGTTACACATTTGCCAACGGAGGGTATGGTATTGCCGCTCGGCGGGTTTGTGGAGGGTATCGGGCGGGGCAAGTCCGTTAAAAAGGTAAGTATAAACCTGTTCGTTAAGGGGTAGGGTAAGTTCAAAAATGCGCTCTTGTATGGGTAATAGGCTGTGCATAAAAATACGGCGGTAATCAATCATAAAGGGCAGGTAGCAGGCATACTCTACCTCCAGCACATCGCCGGGCTGCAAGTCATTAAATATAAAGTGATAGGAGTAGGCTGTTCGGGCAAGCCCGTCATAGTGCATCACTTCTGCCTGAATACTGTCTTGGGGTTGTAGGGTAACCGTTTTGCCATTGGGTTTAATGATGCGGGCATGAAAATAAAGAATATCTAAATCAAAAAACTTGGGGCGGTGAATTTGGTTTGTGCCCGTAGCCGGCAGGTCGCTTCTTTCATACAGCGGGTCAAAAGATTCGGGCAGGCTAAAAACGCTGCACATTTGCGCTCCTTGTTGGGTAAGGATATGGGTGCGCACACTGCCCGATAGTAGGGTGGTAAAAAAGCGGTTGTTTACCTTTATATTGGTAAAATGTTGTAGCTCTACGGCAGGGGCATTGGCAAAACGGGGGTGAACCGCACACAGGGTATCGGGCGGGTTTTTATAGGGCTGTTTATAGGTTTTTCGGTAACCGGTGTTTTGTGCCGGCAGCATAAGGGGTAAAAAAAGCAGGAAAAGCAAGAGTGGTTTCATGGTATTGGGAAACAGAATTATGGGGTAATTATTGCTTTTCTGAGCCAACTGCCGCACATGTATCAACTCCCACAAAACAACTCTACCAGAACCAAAACTGCAAAAACTACGCTGGCAATGCCATTAGTGGTAAAAAAAGCAAGGTTTACGCGGCTCAGGTTGGTTGCTGATACAAGGGTATGCTGATACAGGAGCAAGGTTAAAAATACTGCCGATGCTATCCAGTACCAAATGCCAAACCCTGCATACCAGCCGGCGCTTAAAATGAGTAGGGCGCTAAAAAAATGCAGCAGATTAGACAGCCAAAGGGCTTTTTGTTTGCCTAACCATGCCGGAACAGAATTTAACCGATGCGATTTGTCAAATTCTTCGTCTTGCAGGGCATAAATAATGTCAAAACCGCTCACCCAACATAACACTGCAAAGCCATACATAACCGGCAACCACTCAAACCGGCTGCTCACCGCCAAAAAAGCTCCAACGGGGGCTAACCCTAATCCTACACCCAGTACAAAATGGCATAATGCCGTAAATCTTTTGGTATAACTGTAACCCAATACCACTGTCAGTGCTACTGGCGATAGCATAAAACAAAGCGGGTTTATAAACCATGTGCAGGTAATAAAAAGCAGGCAGTTTACCACTACAAAAATGAGTGCATTGCGGGCGGTTATAGTACCATCGGGAATTTCGCGCAGGGCAGTGCGGGGGTTTTGGGCATCAAAATAACGGTCGGTATAGCGGTTAAACGCCATGGCTGCGCTTCGGGCAAAAACCATACACAGCACTACCAGCAATAGTTTATGCCATTCAAATGGGTATTGGTAGTGTTGGGTTGCCAAAAAAAAGCCTACTACCGCAAAGGGCATGGCAAATATGGTATGGCTGAATTTTATGAGGGAAAGGTAGTTTTTAAAAGATGCCATAAAAACGGTGGGTAGCAAGGATAATATGAAACAAAAATCGGACATTTTACCCACTAACAGTAAAATGCCCGATTATAGAACAAATTGGTGCAGCCATAGTTTGCCGGCAGTAGGCATAAAGGGGTTATGCTTGGGCAAGTATAGCCTGCACTTTTTCGGCAGCTTCTCTTAGCAAGATAGCCGAAACCACCTTTAAGCCCGATTGGTCAATGATTTCTTTGGCTAACTCGGCATTAGTGCCTTGTAATCTTACTATAATAGGTACGGATACATTGCCTAAGTTTTTGTAGGCTTGTACAATACCATTTGCTACTCGGTCGCAGCGTACAATACCGCCAAAAATGTTTACCAAAATGGCTTTTACATTGGGGTCTTTAAGAATAATTCTGAAACCGGCTTCTACGGTTTCGGGGTTGGCAGTGCCGCCCACATCTAAAAAGTTGGCAGGCGCTCCGCCGGCAAGTTTAATAATATCCATGGTAGCCATAGCCAAACCTGCTCCGTTTACCATACAACCCACATTGCCATCTAATTTCACAAAATTGAGGTTAAATTTGCCGGCTTCCACTTCGGTGGGGTCTTCCTCTTGCAAGTCGCGCATTTCGGCTAAAAGGGGTTGGCGGAAAAGGGCGTTATCGTCTATGCTAATTTTACCGTCCACGGCAAGTATGCGGTTGTCGGAGGTTTTGAGCATGGGGTTAATTTCTACCATAGAAGCGTCTGACTGGGTAAAACAGGTATAGAGTTTAGGTAAAAAGTGCATAAACTCTTTGTATGCCCTGCCCGATCCAAGCCCCAGTTTAAAGGCAATGCGCCGCACCTGATAGGGCATAAGCGGCAAGCCGGGTTCTACCCATTCCTTATAAACTAAATGTGGGGTATGTTCTGCCACTTCTTCTATATCCATGCCGCCTTCGGTAGAGTAGATGATAACATTTTTACCTGTTTCTCTATCAACCAACATGCTGATGTAGTATTCTTTAATTTCCGATTCGCCGGGGGCATAAACATCTTCGGCTATCAATACCTTGCGCACTAATTTACCTTCTTCGCCGGTTTGTTTGGTTATGAGGCGCATTCCTAATATAGCGCCTGCTTTTTCGCGCACTTCATCAAGGTTTTTGGCTAATTTAACCCCGCCTGCTTTACCGCGTCCGCCGGCATGTACCTGTGCCTTTACCACCACCCAGCCGGTGCCGGTATTTTCTTGCAACTGTCGGGTTACGGCTACGGCTTCTTCGGTAGTGTAGGCTACCATGCCCCGCTGAATGGGTACGCCAAAACTTGCCATCAGTTCTTTTGCCTGATATTCGTGTAAATTCATGATTATTGTCTATGTGAGGTGAATAACTTTGCTGCTCATTTGCCGCTTGCTTTGCTTGCACCAAAGAATTAGGCAATTTTTTGTGCAAAAATAGGGTTTTCCTGCCCAAATAAAAAGAGCCTGCTCAAATTTTGGGTATAAGTGAGCATATAATAACGTGAGGTTGGAGTTATGAGCTTGCGCAAAGGCTTACCGCAAAAGGATTTCAGACAGGTGGTGTGATTTATTTCGGTGCGCTGCACCTTTCCAAATCCAAACGCGCCATTTTATAGCTGCCGGTGAGTAGCGCGCAAGGGGCAGCGCCCCGTAATTTTGGTAAAACACCTACAAACCATGTTATTTAGAGGTGCAGCGCACTGCCCATTTTAACGTGTGCAACTAACCTTATCCAGGTTTTACCCCTATCGGGCGTTCATTTTAATTCCAACTTCACGTTATCTACCAAAACTACTCACTACCCACACTTTTACCCGCGTTTATCCGTTTAATCCGCGTTATCTGTGTGCTTTTTTGCTGAAAATAGGGGTGAATATCTCTATTTATACATCAAATCAGGGCTGCACCCGTTACAATGTTGTTTGGCAATTAAAAACAGCATTTATACCTTGCTCAATATGACCGCTCTAAAATAGATGCTTTCCTAATACCATAACTATTTTGAGAAAAGTGTAGCACAAAACGCCACTATTTACTAACTTTAACCGATTTTTACAGCGCATTTTGTTTTAAAAAGCAATTGTACCGGCTTAGTTAATATAAATTGTCTAAAAATAGTCATCGGTTTGTCATCACTCTCCAATTTCTTGTTATGCTCACCCCCAATGCCGCCCCTTTTCCATTTAAAGATCGCAAATTTAACTTTGAGCGCCGCACTATAACCCCGCCCAAGCGAGTGCCGCATCAAACCGCCACACCAAGGCAGTTGCAAACCGGTTTAGAACCCTATACCGGCGCATGGAATATAGCAGCCGTTGTCCATTTGCTAAAGCGCACTACCTTTGGCGCTTCGCGCGCACACATCAATACACTGCTTGCTACTAACCGGCAAAATGCAATAGAAATGCTGCTAAGTACCGATATTACCCCACCACCGCCGCCGGTTAATAATTACAACAATCCCGATTTAAACGATCCCGATGTATCATTAGGACAAACCTGGATAAATGCCCCTTTTACTAATGACCCCAATATCATTTTTGCCAGATTTATATCGCTAAAAGGCTGGTGGCATAGGAATATGCGTTACCAATCACTCCACATCATAGAAAAACTGCTGCTTTTTTGGCACAATCACTTTGCCACCCAAGCTGCCGAGATATTTGAACCTCGCATTACCTACCGGCATTTGCAAACACTTAGGCAGCACGCTATGGGCAATTTTAGGCAAATGGTGCGGGCTGTTACCCTCGACCCCCAAATGCTCATTTACCTAAACGGCGCTTTTAATGTAGCCTCTGCTCCCGATGAAAACTATGCCCGTGAGCTGCAAGAGCTTTTTTGCATAGGCACCGGACCCGGCTCTTTTTACACCGAGTCTGATGTGCAAGCCGCCGCAAGGGTGCTTACCGGCTGGACTATTAACCCATTTGACCTCAGTACGGTGTTTTGGCCGCCCAATCACGATACCGGCAACAAACAGTTTTCGCCTTTTTACAACAATACCCTTATTGCAGGGCAAGCCGGCGGAAACGGAGCTAATGAATTAGACGAACTCCTGAATATGCTGCTCAATACCGACGAGTGCGCCCGTTTTATTTGTCGCGAACTGTATCGGTTTTTTGTATATCACCTCATAGACGAGGATACCGAAATAAACGTTATTGACCCGCTGGCACAAATTTTCAGAGATAACAACTATGATATTGTGCCCGTTTTGCGTGCTTTATTTAACAGCGCTCACTTTTTTGACCCACTCAACATGGGCGCTGTCATAAAAAGTCCGGTGGACTACCTTATAGGGCAGGCACGCGAGTTTGATATGCCTTTTCCGCCCGATACCCTCTACAATGAAAACTGGGTTTTTGCACAAGCCTTAGAAGGGTTGCTCCTCGATTTTAAACAAGCTCCCGGCGACCCGCCCGATGTAGCCGGCTGGCCGGCATACTACCAAACACCCCAGTATAATAAATTGTGGATTACTACCGACTCCTACCCGCGCCGGCTGCTTTATACAGATTACATGATGTTTGCCGGTTTTAATTATAATGATACCGGCGTGGTTAAAATAGACCCCATAGCCTACGCAGCCTTGCTGCCCAACCCTGCCGATATAAACGCCCTTATTGACGATGTCTGCTACCAGTTCCTCTCGTATCCTATTACGCAGGAGGTAAAAAATCAGCTCAAAGCCATCTTGTTATCGGGGCAAACATTAGACTATTACTGGACGGTGGCGTGGAACTTCTTTCAGGATAACCCCACCGATGAGGGCGCTTATCTATTGATTTTTTCGCGCCTTGCCGGTATGTTTAGGTATTTGCTACAGTTAGAAGAGTATCAGCTAAGTTAAATAACCCTGCATGAGCTCTTGCTTAATGCGGTGTAAGCCGGCAGCCAAACCGGTAGGGTAGGAGTGCTGCACAGAGCCAAATAAAGCAAGTTGTTGCCGGGTGCGGCTTCTTATTTGGGCAAGAGTAGGATTTTGGTAAACCGGTTTGCCGTTTCTGAAAATCGGGTGCAGCAGGGTTTCGCTTTGAGCATCGGGATAAATGAGGCGGTTGATGCCGTCAAAACCCACCAATTCATTTTCTGTATCGGCATAACTTAGCTCATCTATCAGCATATCGGCAAGGGGTATGCCGGTTTTAGGGTCAAAAAAGCGTTTCACCTGCAAAATGCCCGGATTTGAAGTTTTCACCGCCTCTTCCGATAACTTAATGCGATACACCCAATCGCCTCTGTCGTTCTGAATAGCTCCTACTTTATAAACGCCGCCTAAGGCAGGTTGGTCTTGTGCGGTAACTAAGTTAGTGCCCACTCCCCACATACCAATGGTAGCGCCTTGTGCTTTCAGCTCGGCAATTCGGTACTCGTCTAAATCGTTACTGGCGGCAATAACGGCATCGGGAAAACCGCCCTGGTCTAAAATTTGTCGGGCTTTAATGCTCAAATCGGCAAGGTTGCCCGAGTCTAATCGGATACCCAGCAGCTCATGCCCCATTTGGCGGAGCATTTTACCTACTTTTACAGCGTTATGTACGCCTTCTACGGTGTCATAAGTATCTACTAAAAAAATGCAGTTATTGGGCAGGGCGCGGGCATAAGTTTCAAACGCTTCCAGCTCGGTATCAAAACACATTACCCAGCTATGGGCATGAGTGCCTTTTACCGGAATACCAAACAGCTTGCCTGCCAGCACATTAGAGGTAGCCGCACAGCCTCCTACATAAGCCGCCCGGCTGGCAGCCAACCCGCCATCTATACCTTGGGCGCGGCGCAAACCAAATTCAAGCACAGCATCTGCGCCGGCAGCCTCGCATACCCTTGCCGCTTTGGTGGCTATAAGGGTCTGAAAATTGATAATGTTGAGCAAAGGAGTTTCTAATAACTGCGCTTCTAACAGGTTTGCTTGCACCCGCACCAATGGCTCATGGGCAAACACCACCGTGCCTTCGGGAATGGCATCTATATGGCAGGTGGGTTCAAAATGGGCTAAATAATTCAGAAAATCAGCCTCAAAAAGAGGCTTTTTATCAGCGCCGGTTAAGGTTGCCAAATAGTCAATATCGGAACTGTCAAACCGGAGGTTTTTGATGTAATCTATAGCATATTCCAAACCACAAGCTATGGCATACTTGCCTTTAAAAGGCTGCTTGCGGTAAAACAAGTGAAACACTGCCTGCCTGTGGGCAACTCCGGCTTTAAAATACCCCTGCGCCATGGTAAGCTGGTATAAATCGGTAAGTAAACTGAGCGAAGTGCCATAGATATTTGTAAGCATGGGAAAGGATATTTTGATGGTTAGTGTTTTTTTTACACTATTAACCCGATAATAAGCCCCAAAGTTCCAACTAAGGGCAAAAAAATTGAGTAAAAGTACAAATAGGGCAAACTTGGTGCTGCCAAAGCAAGTAAAAATTGGATTTTATTATGCCCAAACGAGGTAAAATAACTAACTTTGCCCGTAAAAAAGAACATAAATAGGTTATGTAGAGGTTAATATATGGGCTTTTAACCCTAAAAGCAGCCCTGCCAAAACCGAGCATAAACCCGATGAAAGCAACCTAAACCATAACTGAAATACTATGCCTCTCCTACACAACAGGGTAAATGGTAAAGTTTTAAAGCAGCGCATACAAGAAGACCCAACCCCGCGCACCACACTGTCGTTTTACCAATACGCCCACATACCCAACCCCCAACAGTTTAGAGACGAATTGTACCAATTGTTTAACCACCTGCACGTATTGGGTAGGATTTATGTGGCACATGAAGGCATAAACGCCCAACTGAGCTTGCCTACCGACCACCTTCAACAGTTTATTGACTCGCTGTATCGGATACCTTTTTTAAATGGTGTGCGTTTAAATTACGCCATAGAAGACGATGGTAAATCGTTCTTTAAACTAATGGTAAAGGTACGCCACAAAATAGTAGCCGATGGGTTAAACGATGCCACCTTTGATGTAACCAACAAAGGTACACACTTAAACGCTAAGGATTTTAACCAAATAACAGATAACCCCGATACGATAGTGGTGGACATGCGCAACCATTATGAGAGCGAAGTGGGGCATTTTACGGGCGCTATTTGTCCCGATGTTGATACGTTCAGAGAAGCCCTGCCCGTAGTAGCCAATATCTTAAAAGGCAACGAAGATAAACCCATAGTAATGTACTGCACCGGCGGCATCAGGTGCGAAAAAGCCAGCGCATACTTTAAGCACATCGGGTTTAAAAATGTATATCAGTTAGAAGGCGGCATCATTGAATATGCCCGACAAGCTAAACAACAAGGGTTGCCCAATAAATTTATAGGTACCAACTTTGTTTTTGACAGCCGAATGGGCGAACATATTTCTACCGACATCATCAGCAAATGTCATCAGTGTGGCAAACCGGCAGATACCCATGTAAATTGTGCCAATGACGGTTGCCATCTCTTGTTTATTCAATGTGCCGAGTGCGCTCAACAATACGAGGGCTGCTGCTCTACTATTTGTATGCAAACCATACACCTGCCCACCACCGAGCAGAAGCAAAAACGCAAAGGATTGTATAAAGGGTTACAAGTGTTTAAAAAGGGGAGAGAATCGGTTTACCTAAGCGCTATAAACGCCTAAGTTTGATATTTTGCGTCAAATTTTCGGCTAAATTAGTTAAACAAACCATTCCGGCACAAACTTTTATCCTGCTGTTTGGTTATAGTTTGCAAAATGCCTATCTTTCGCACAAATTTTAAATGAAAGCAATTATTTTTCTATATTTTGCTTATTCGTTTTTATTTTCGTTTTATGTAGTGTGCCCATTTTTGAGGTAGCACACCTGCGTTTTTTTGATTGTTCGGGAATTATTTAATCTAATCAAAATATCCTTTTTTATGAAAAAAACACTACTTTTTGCGCTGCTTGCATGGTTATACTTAGGTGTAACAGGCACAGCACAGGCGCAGTGCACCTCTTATGCCGGCGGTCCTTACAGCGACCAGGGCATTGATGTGGCAGGTTGTAATGGCGTAACATTAAGCGCTCCCTACGCAGCATGGTTAAACGAAGTATATTATACCGATGTAGTAGCAGGCGGTAATTATACTTTTAGCTTTTGCGATGGTTACAGTGCAGCTACATGGGGTGGCGAAGCTACCATTACCGCCATTTTAAACGGTACACCCAGCGGCGCTCCTCCGGGCACCATTGATGGCGGCACCCTACTGGGTACTGCTACAGGCTGTTCTTTTACCTTTGATGCGCCCGAAGATGGTACGGTATTCTTTGTTCTTAGCACAGCCTCTTCTTGTGGCGGCGCAATTTTAGAGGAAGATAACGGTACACCCTCTATTACTACCAACTCAGGCGTAGAATGTAGCACAGAATGTAATACCACTTCTGTTTGGGCTACTTTTTCAGCCACCGGACAACCTTCTGTTTCACCCACACCCGTTGCTTTCTGTGAGAGTTTCTTTACCGGCGTTGATGCTCCGGTGGCATATATTGCCGTAGCTGTTTTTCCGGGCGATGGTGTTTCTTACACCTTTTCTAATGAAGATGGTTTCCCCTTTTTCAGTTCAACTGCCGAGGGTTTTGTACCCACTACTGAATTTGCCCCCGGCTTCATCGGGTTTATGCAAATTACCGATGAGCTCATTGCAGCAGCCGGCGCTACCACTACCATTCAGTTTAACGGCGCTACTGCAAGCGGTGTTCCCTGCGCCGCTTCACTTACCATTAACTGGGCTACCGATTTCCCCGGTTTGAGTGTAGCTGATGTTTGTACCGGCGGCGGTGGCGGTAGTACGCCCGGTGCCGATGTTTGCGCTGACGCTTTGCTCTTAAACATTGCCAATGGCACCATTAACGGTCCTTACTCTAACATAGCTGCTACCGGCGCTGATACATTAACTCCCCCCGAGTGTTTTGGTGATGATATTGACCCTGCAACCGGTGAAAATATCTATGATAACGAAGTTTGGTTCTACTTTGTAGGCGATGGCAGCACCGTTACCCTCACAACCAGTGTAGCAGGCGCACCCAGCCCCATGCCCAATGCCGATACGCAAATGGGTGTTTACATTGGCGCTTGTACCGAATTGATAGAAATTGCTTGTAACGACGATATAGATTTAGAAGGAGAAAACTACTTGTCTTCGGTTACTATTGAAACTTTCCCCGGCGAAACCTACTATGTAGTTATTGACGGGTATTATTACAGCAGTGGTCCTGATGCCGGCGACTTCTTCATCAATGTAACCACCGAGGGTGGCGGAGATGATTGCGAAGCCAACTTTGGCACAGTTACACCCCCTGCACAAACTACCATTTGCCAAGACGGTATTTTGGGCGCTTTTACCATTGACGGTGACAATACCAGCGCCGATTACTTCTCCATCTTTGTAGTTACCTCCGGCGCTAACCTTACCATCTTGGGTTATATTCAGGAAGGCAGCGCTACTGATTTTACCGGTCTTCCTCCCGGACAATACACCTACCACGCCTTTAACGTTGCCGTTGCCGACGTAGAAACCGTTGACAATGCTGTTGCCGGTGGCGCTACCGGCGTAGATGTAGCTAACCTCATTGCTACCGGTGTTATCTGTGCCGATTTAGATGTAACCGGTGTTACCGTTACCGTTCTTCCTTCTACTGACCCCGCTTGCTCAGGCACAACGTGCGAAGCTAACTATGGTGAAGTAGTATTTGGTAATACGGTTATCTGCGAAGGCAGTTGTACCGACCCCATTTTTGTTACCGGCGATAATACATTGGGTTATGCCACTGTATTGGTGATTACCCAAGGTGAAGAACTCACTATTTTAGAAGTAGCTGAACAAGGTCCGCTTTGCTTTGTAGATTATGCGCCCGGCGATTACACCATTCATGCCTTCAATTTTGACTTAGATGATTTAGAAACCATTGTTGGCGCTTTAGAAAGTGGCGCTGTAACCACCGGCGGTCAGGTTGCTGAATTAATAGCTGACGGTGTTATTTGTGCCCAATTAGATGTAACCGGTATTGTTGTTACCGTACTTTCTGCCGATGACCCGCTTTGTACGCCTCCGCCCACCTGCGATGCTGATTTTGGTACCGTTGTATTTGGCAGCACCACCGTTTGCGAAGGCGGTAGCAGTGATGCCGTTTTTGTAGAAGGCGATTATACCGATGGTTTTGCTACTGTACTGGTGATTACCCAAGGTGATGACCTCACCATAGTAGGTTTAGCAGACCAAGGCAACATAGATTTTGCCGGTTTTGCGCCCGGTAGCTATACTGTTCACGCCTTTAATTTTGACCTCAACGATTTAGAAACCATCCTTGACGCTATAGAAACCGGCGCAATTACCACCGGTGGTCAGGTAGCCGGGTTAATTGCCGATGGTACACTTTGTGCAGCCTTAGATGTTGCCGGTGTAGTATTTACCGTACTTTCTGCCGATGACCCGCTTTGTACGCCTCCGCCCACCTGCGATGCTGATTTTGGTACCGTTGTATTTGGCAGCACCACCGTTTGCGAAGGCGGTAGCAGCGATGCCGTTTTTGTAGAAGGCGATTATACCGATGGTTTTGCTACCGCACTGGTAATTACCCAAGGTGATGACCTCACCATAGTAGGTTTAGCAGACCAAGGCAACATAGATTTTGCCGGTTTTGCGCCCGGTAGCTATACTGTTCACGCCTTTAATTTTGACCTCAACGATTTAGAAACCATCCTTGACGCT
>DDVC01000050.1:0-4392 GCA_002345145.1 Bacteroidetes bacterium UBA2322 | reverse complement strand
ATTACCCAAGGTGATGACCTCACCATAGTAGGTTTAGCAGACCAAGGCAACATAGATTTTGCCGGTTTTGCGCCCGGTAGCTATACTGTTCACGCCTTTAATTTTGACCTCAACGATTTAGAAACCATCCTTGACGCTTTAGAAACCGGCGCAATTACCACCGGTGGTCAGGTAGCCGGGTTAATTGCCGATGGCACACTTTGTGCAGCCTTAGATGTTGCCGGTGTAGTATTTACCGTACTTTCTGCCGATGACCCTATTTGTGCACCTTTTGTTTGCGAAGCCGGTTATGGCGAGGTATCATTTGGCAGCACTACCGTTTGTGAAGGTGGCAGCAGCGATGAGGTATTTGTAACCGGCGATAATACTAATGGCTACACTACCCTGTTGGTGATTACCCAAGGTGAAGAACTCAATATTGTAGGTGTAGTAGGCCAGGGTAGCATTGACTTTACCGGTTTAGAACCGGGCGATTATACCATTCATGCTTTCAACTTCTTTGATGGTGATTTTGATGCCATAGTAGCAGCCTTAGAAAGCGGCGCTGTTACCACCGGTGGTCAGGTAGCCCAGTTAATTGCCGAGGGCGCTATTTGTGCCGATTTAGACGTTACCGGCGTAGTATTTACTGTATTACCCACTGGCGATGAGGCTTGCCAGTTGCCTCCTATTGCCAACAGCGATTTCTTCTTCATCGGTCCCGGAACGGCTAACTTTGAAATACCCTTGTTTGCTTATATCTTTGACCCCAATGGAGATGAACTCACCGTTACCATTGAGCAGCCTGCCGATGGTGTTGCTTCTTATGATGCTGCATCGGGTGTACTTACCTTCTTCCCCGATGCCGGTTTTGTAGGTACTGTAGTTATTCCTTTCTCAGTTACCGATGGCTTCTTTACCGTTGATGCAACCATGACCATTACTATTCAGTTGTCGTGCGAGTTGCTAAACCCCATTAGCTTGGGCGTAATAGCTATTGTTACCAACCCCAATACCGGCAACAGCACCGCCTTCATCAATGTAAGCGGCGGTTTGCCCGAATTTAACGGTAGCAACTATACCATCAACATTTTTGAAAGCCCCGGCGTAGTACTTTACTCTGCTAACGATGTACCCGGCAGCGGTATTTATGAAGTGCCTGCTTTCAGCACCGATACTTCTACTGTAACGGTTACTATTTCTGACGACTTGGGCTGCACCAATGATTTTGTTGTAGCTGTTTCAGGTGTTACTTTGCCGGTTAGCCTGCTCAACTTTACCGGTACCGTAGAAACCCGCGGTAACCTGCTTGAGTGGACTGCCGCTTCAGAAACCAACAACGCCTACTACACCCTTTACCGCTCTGCCGATGGTATTAACTACCAAAAAATTGCTCAGGTAGAAGGTAAAGGTACTACCTCAGTAGCTTCGGCTTACAGTTTCTTTGATGTAAATGCACCCAATGGTTTGGCTTACTACCAATTAACTCAAACCAATTTTGACGGTACTGCTGCTACCCTTAGTACCATTGTTCTGCGCCGCGATATCACCGCCTTAAACGTAGTACAAGTAGCTCCCGTGCCGGCATCAAATACTGTAAACGTAACTTATACGGCTGCTACGGCTGCTGATGTTAAAGTATCTTTGTTTGATATTGCCGGTAAATTGGTTAGCGAACAAACCGTAAATGCTACTGCCGGTATTAACAATATAGAGGTATCTGTAACCAACTTGGCTGCCGGCATGTATGTGCTAATGCTCAACAACGGCGCCGAAGTAGTAAATGCTAAAATTGTAAAAGAGTAACCCGCTCTTACTGCTTAGCAGATACCAACTGAATAAAAACGCCCCGATGATGCCTACAAGCCATCGGGGCGTTTTTATTTATGGCGTTTGCTGTTATGGTGTGTGGTCATTTATCTCACTTTTCGCACCCAAACAGATAATTATGTTTATCGTGCTGTTTTTTTGAACATTAAAGATAGATGCAAATTAGATAAAAATTTGCATATACCTATAAGCCCCTGATAACCAAACTTAAAGTTTTTAGGTGCAGAAAGAGTAGAGCCGATTTGTTCTCCTGCCCAGCCCCCTCTCAAAGAAGGGGGGAGTTTGTATTGTTTTTAGGGTGATAATGCCTGTTTTTTTTCAGAAAAATAGCGTGTAGGACAGAATAAATCGGCTATGCGGAAAGGAAAGGGGGATACGAAGCGCCGCACCGCCACTTTTGCAAAACCGATGTTGTGCCCGATGATTCTGTCATTCGATGTCTATTTTGGTTATTTCTTTCATTAGTCTGTCCGTTTCTGTCAAGGCTACAATAATTTTTTGATAATGTAAAATGTCGTCAAACTCCAATTTGCGGTCTTTACGGTCTTTGAGCCATTTTTGGGCAGGTTGGTAGCCGCCAATGTAAAATTCCCAAGCTGTTTGCGGAACGTTGTTGAAATACTGCGTGTCGTTTATGTAAACCGACCCCACCCCAACCCTGCCCGAAAGGGAGGGCACAAAGCGTGGTTTAGTTACCATGTTGTTACCGTCTATTGGATATTGCGTGATATATCTTTCAACTGTTGGGCTTTCCAATAAATGAATTTGCCTGATTTGTGAGCCAAGGTTTACCAATTGCCAAAATGTTTCTTTGTCTTTTGGATAAGGCACTCTCGGAAAATCAATTTTTAAAAACTCTTTGTATTTCTCACGGTAAGTAGGAGAGTGCAAAACCGCATAGATGTAGTCCAAAATATCAATTGGTGCAAAAGTGTCTTTGGTCGTTTCTTTTTCGTTTGTGAAAGTTAAACCTAACTTATCTGCTATTTGCTTAACAATTTCTGTATTTAAGTTGGGTTGTCTTTCACCCGAATCATTAAGCGTTTGTTGCCCATAATTTTCTGAATATTTGTAGATAGGAAAAATTGCAGATTGAGTAGTTCGTTCTCCGCATTTAGTTTCCATCATATATTTTGAGATATAGAAATGGTCACAAGTTTCTGATTTATTACTTCTTGCTGTAACTAAACCTATGTTTTCTCGCTGAATAAATTCCTTCATTATTTTGGGCTGAGGACTAGAATACAATCCACGTGAATTACCAGTATATAGAGTCCATCTACTATCAAAAGGGCGATAAGAAACTTGAGTATAGTTAATGTCTTTATTGTTATCTATTGCATCCTTCTTAGCAGTTCTATAAGTCCAATCTCTTGAATCCTTTTTGCGATTATATTTTATACGCCAATCAGCTTCTTCCATCACAAGCAAATCCTGAATCTTAAATTGTTGCTCTTCTTTTGTGAATGAAATATTTAATTCATCATTAGCAGTTACACAACCTACCGTATAATGCATAATTAATTCAGAAACACTAAATCCTTTGTCGTATGTTTCAAAAAGGTTATTGTTTGAATTTACAAAAAAGAAGTAGGGACTTTCAGGCTGGATTTTGTTAAATGAAATATTAGCTAAATTGTTTTCAAGTAAATAGTTGTACTTCGTTTCTCTTTTGCCGTAAACATCTGTTGAATAAACTGTACCAAGTTCATTCTTCTTCTTTTTTCCAGTTTTTAAAAAGATATTAATGGAAACGCCTTGTTGAATATCAAAAACGTTAACATCTGCACTTCCATCAGGGGATTTTTCTATTTTATTGCTATTGCCGTGTAAATCTATTGTGTAAACCTTATCAAATGTTTTTAACAAGTTCCATCGCATTCCCCTGAATGTAGGATTGTCCAAGAAACCGTGTGGATTAATATATGCTAAAATTCCACTTCCGTTTTTTTCTATAAAATGTTGACCGTAACGAATAAACTTTACGTAGTCATCATTTAACCAATGCTTCCTTTCACCGAAATGAACGCCATCTATATACTTATAATCTTCAATTAATTCTTTTATCCAATTTCCTTGATTAGCAGATATACCACTATACGGTGGATTTCCAATTACACACATAACAGGTGTATCACGTTTTATGTGATTGGCTTCGTTGGCTTCGGTGCTTAACCAATTAGCAAATAAAGTTCCTGTATCGGGATGGCTTTCTTCAAGGCTGTTGGTTAGATAAACTCTAAAACGTTGGTTGGTGGTTGGTTTGTAGCCTGTTTCGGTTAAAAGCAAATCTAATTTCAAGTGTGCCATTGCATAACTTGCCATTAGCAACTCAAAACCATTCAAACGTGGCAATAAATGTGTTTCAACATAATTACTCCAAATGCCTTGTTGTCCTTCAAACTTTTTGTGAATGTGTTTTACCACTTCGGCAAGGAAAGTCCCTGTTCCTGTTGCTGGGTCAAGAATTTGCACTTTGTGAACGTCTTGCTCAACTTTTTTGCCTTGTTGTTCAATTATAATTCGTGTCTTGCTGTTGTCTGCAAGTCCTTGCGGTAAATCAAATTCAGTTTTTAGAATATC
>DDVC01000025.1:1229-34457 GCA_002345145.1 Bacteroidetes bacterium UBA2322 | reverse complement strand
TGCTAGGTATAATCCTCTACGCCCCCCAAGGGCAATTAGCCAAGCAGCATACTGCCCCCGGCGGCGCTACCCTACAATCAGCTACAGACACCCTGCCTTCGAGCATCTACTACTGCCATATACAGGTAAACGGGCAAGCCCCGCAAACCCAAAAATTGGTTATTATCAGGTAAAAAAATACCCACCGGAAATCTATGTTGTTACACAGGTTTCCGGTGGGCATATCAGGTGTGTGCTACACAAGTTAACAAATCGGGCGCTTACTCTTTGCTATGCGGGTGTTCACCTTTTCGCCATTCCTGTTTCAGCGTTTCAAATTTCTTTTTTTGTTCTTCCGTTAGTATGCTATTAACTTCCTGCAAATGTTGTTGGTGCATTTGAGCCCGTTTAGCTTGCATAGTTTCGCTATTTTGTTGTTGCTCTTTGCGCATTTGTTCGGTTTGTTGGGCATGTTTAAGGGCTATCTGTTGCATTTTTTCTGCTTGCTGAGGGGTAAGGTTCAGCTCCTTTTGCAGTTTTTGGGTCATACGGTTAGCGCGTTCTTCTGCCGAAAACGCCTTGCCGCCATGTTCCGCCCCGTGTTGTTGGCGTTGGTCTAAAAAATGTTCTTCCATTTCTTGGTATTGGGCAAACTGTTCGGGCGTAAGCACATTTTTGAGTTCGGCGCTGCGTTGTTGGCGCAGCTCCTTTACCTTTGGGTTTGGTTTGCCGGCAGTGGGGGGGTGTTGCTGGTTATTTTGTCTGAACTCGGCTAATTGGGCAGCGTAGCGCAGGTTAATGTCTTTTACCGCAGCCGTTTGTTTGTCGTTCAGTTGCAGTTTTTGGGTCATTACTTGGGTAAGTTGTTCTGCCCGTTCTTGCGGGTTGGGTTTGCCCTTTTGTTGTGGCGGGTGCGGTTGTGCAACCACACTAATGCTAACCAGCGCTAATGCAACAGCAAACAACATGGTTTTAAATTGGCTCAATGATTTTGGGGTCATAAAAATAATTTTGGAAAGTGATAGGATTGTTTTTCTCCTTTTGACGCTTAGGCAGTACAATTTATTCCCTCCATTTCACACTTTAACCAATCTTAACTGTTATTTGTGCAGGTTTTGGTAAAACAAAAAAACAACCTACATTTGCCTTATCCTACCCCCCCTACCGCAACTATGACCAATGCCATTTTTTATACCCTGCTGTTTATGTACCTGCTGTTTACGGTAGTGGCGCTGTTTTACTACCTGAGCGGACCTGCTAAAAAAATGCCCTTTCAGCTAAACAACGAGTTCTTGCGAGGAACGTGGGAACACCGCAATGTAGATACGCAGGGACAACCTTGGTTTATCCGATATGCGTTTACCGATACCGATTTTGTCATTACTGCCCAGCCGCCGCTGCCCATACAAGGCAAGTATAAAATGGTAAACGAAATTGAAAACCTGTTAGCGCTTGAATTTTACCATATAACCTCTGCACAAACAGACTACCGGCACCCCCAGCACTTACAAGTAAGCATTGACCGCCGCGATAATACCCTTACTATTGACAACCGCACTTACCACAGGGTCAATACAACCCAAAATAGCTAATAATCCGTTATCGGGAGGCGTATATACACCCTTAGCCCATTTTGCCTGCATCTGCCCGCCATCTCACTCGCCCTTTTTTGCTCCTGCTTAGTTATGCGTTTTACGGCTGTTATAGTTGCCTTGTTGCTGTTGCCATTTAGCCTTGTATATGCAATGGTTACATGGCTGCGCAATAAACTGTACGACCTGCAACTGCTGCAAAGCGTAGCATACGACCGCCCTTTTATTGTATCAGTAGGCAATTTGAGCGCCGGCGGCACAGGCAAAACACCGCATATAGAGTATTTGGTAAACCTGCTGCACCGGCATTACCCCCTTGCCACCCTAAGCCGAGGTTACAAACGCCGCACAAGCGGATTTTTAGTAGCCGATGCCCACGCCAATGCCGCCCAAATAGGCGATGAACCCCTGCAAATTAAAACCAATTTTCCCGATATTACCGTAGCCGTAGCCGAAAACAGGGTAGCCGCTATTAACCGGCTTATGCAAGTATCTCCCCAACCGAAAATCATTTTGTTAGACGATGCCTTTCAGCATAGGCGGGTAAAACCGGCTATTGCCATACTGCTTACCGATTATAACCGATTATTTACCCGCGACCTGCCCCTGCCTGCCGGCACCCTGCGCGAGTGTGCCGGCGGCTACCGCCGCGCAAATGTAATAGTGGTTACTAAATGCCCCTATCCGCTATCAGAACAAACCAAAACGGCGCTTGCCAAAGAAATTAACCCACTGCCCCACCAGTTACTCCTTTTTTCGCACCTGCGCTATGGGAAGCCCTACCTGCTTACCCACCCCACCCAAACCGCCCTTGTTACCGCCCAAACCGCCGTATTGGTTGTGTGCGGCATTGCAAGCCCGCAGCCTATGGTGCAGTACCTCCATACCCTTACGACCCACCTGCAAACCCTGTTTTTTGCCGACCACCACCCCTTTTCATTAGCCGATGTGCAAACCATAACCCACCGTTTTGCACAACTGCCCCAAGCCCATAAAGTAATCATTACCACCCAAAAAGATGCCATGCGCTTGCAACCGTTTTTCCACTATTTTACCCGGCAGCAATTACCCATATATTGCCTGCCCGTGCAGGTTTTTTTTGCGCCAAACCACGCCGCAGTCCTCCAAAATTATATACTGAACCGCTTAAAAAAATAGGGCTTTGTAATTTACCCAACCAAATTTACTAAACAGACACATCTTGCCATTCCCTTTTTCCTTATCTTTGTAGTCAATAATTCCTTAACTGTTAAATACCCGTTTTAAAACATGAAAAAATTTCTGCGCTTCTTCCTGAGTCTTTTCATCTTGTCTGCCATGCTGGGTTTGGCAGCCTGCACAGACGATGACGATGACGATGACAACAATAACCCCCCTACCACCACCAACAGCGTAACTGCAAAAATTGCTACCGATGCCACCATTAACAGCCCCAGCGATTGGAAATCGTCATCGGTAACGGGTACGCTAACCAACAACATTACCGCCATTACCGCCGTAGGCACCGATGGCTCACAGCTCATCATTACCATACCCGGCGATGCCACCGGCAATTACCCGCTCAACAGCTCAAGCGGCGCTACGGTTATTTATACCGAAGACCCCGTGGCTGCCGGCACCAACCCTAACCTCATTTTTTACGGTATTGATGGCAGTGGTAATGTAAATATCACTAAATTTGATAAAACCAATAAAAAAATATCGGGCACATTCCAGTTCCAAACCATTCGCCTGCTATCGGGTGTAAGACGCTATTTTACATCGGGCGAAATTAAAGATGTGTCTTATTTGCCGTAAACCCGTTGTTGCATCGTTCCATAAAATTTACTGCCCGCTTTGTCTTACAGTTGGTTATTAGGGGTAAAGCGGGCAGTACCGTTTAACAAATTTGGTTGGTATGGTTAAAACAGATAAATAACCTCATAACTATGGAATACAAAAAACTTAGCATAAAAGCATGGGCAGAAGAAGACCGCCCAAGAGAAAAACTACTGCAAAAGGGGTGCAGCGCCTTATCCGATGCCGAGTTGCTTGCCATACTCATAGGCTCAGGCTCTACAAAAGAAACCGCCGTAGAACTATGTAAACGTATATTAAAAGAAGCTGCCAACAACGACCTGAACGAGTTGGCAAAATTAGAAATATCGCAATTTAAAAAATTTAACGGCATAGGCGAGGCAAAAGCCATTACCATAGTTGCCGCCTTAGAGTTGGGTAAGCGCCGCAAAGCCGCCCAAGTAGGCGCTAAACCCACCATTACACAAAGCCGCGATGCCTTTGATTACCTGCACCCCCGCATAGCCGATTTGCCGCATGAGGAGTTTTGGGTGCTGTATCTTAACCGCGCCAACCGCGTTACCTTTGCCGAGGGCATCAGTTCAGGCGGCATAGCGGGTACAGTGGCAGACGCAAAAATCATTTTTAAAAAAGCTATCCTTCAACTTGCATCGGGTATTATTGTGGCGCACAATCACCCATCGGGCAGCCTTAAACCCAGTCAGGCAGATATTCAACTAACCAAAAAACTGCACGAAACGGGTAATTTGTTAGAGGTGCCCTTGTTAGACCATCTCATTGTTACCACATTGGGATATTACAGTTTTGCCGATGAGGGATTGCTGTAACCGCCACTGCCCAATACTTGTACTGCTGCCCATTTTTGCCCAACCAATTATATGCTGCAAACATAACAGCCTAAACCGCCCCACTTTTTTTATTTATGAACTTACAACTTACCCATAAAAACGCTTTGGTTTGCGGCAGTACCCAAGGTATAGGTAAAGCCGCCGCCATAGAACTTGCCCTGCTGGGAGCCAATGTGGTACTGCTGGCGCGAAACGAAACGGCGCTCAAAACAACCCTACAGGAGTTAGACCGCTCAAAAGGACAAACCCACTACTACCTGTGCGCCGATTTTAGCCAACCCCAAACAGTGCAGCAAACCGTAGCGCAGTTTATAGAAACAACCGGCGCTACGCTGCATATTTTGGTAAATAACACCGGCGGACCCCCCGGTGGACCCATTACCCAAGCCACACCCGATGCTTTTTTGAGCGCCTACCATAACCACCTTATTTGTAACCAATTGCTGGCTCAAACCCTGCTGCCCGGCATGAAACAAGCACAGTACGGACGCATCATAAACGTTATTTCTACCTCCGTAAAAACGCCCATTGCCGGCTTAGGCGTATCAAACACTACCCGCTGGGCAGTGGCAGGCTGGGCAAAAACATGGGCAAATGAGGTAGGGCAGTTTGGCATTACGGTAAACAATGTGCTGCCGGGTTTTACCGCCACACAACGCCTTAGCAGCATCATAACCAATAAAGCCGCCGGTTTGCATACCACCACCCAAGCCGTAGAAACAGAAATGCTCCAAACCATTCCGGCACGCCGGTTCGGACAAGCACACGAAGTGGCTGCCGCTATTGCCTTCCTTGCTTCGCCGGCAGCCGCTTACATTAACGGCATTAACCTGCCTGTGGACGGCGGCAGAACCGATGCCTTGTAAAAATGCTGCTCAACATCGGGATATATCGGGTTTTTGAGTGGCGTTACTTTTTGTTTCGCTTTCACCTTTGTAGTCGCCTACTTTGTTTTTAAACCATTCAAAATGTTGTTTGTAACGGCGCAACGGCAAAGTTTTGTTGAAACACAAACAACAACAACTAAGCCCGATAGTAGTTTAACTCTATTAGTGCAATATCCCAAAATGAAAACAGTCCAAAATCCCGAAACGCCGGTTTTTATCGGGAAAAAGAAGAAAAGATTATCCCGATATTTACAATCCGAAATCCATAACTCATAACTCACAACCCCTAACTCATAACTCACAACCCCTAACTCATAACTCATAACTCACAACCCCTAACTCCTAACTCATAACTCTCAACTCCTAACTCATAACTCATAACTCCTAACTCATAACTCATAACTCACAACTCATAACTCCTAACTCCTAACTCCTAACTCACAACTCACAACTCCTAACTCACAACTCCTAACTCCTAACTCCTAACTCATAACTCATAACTCATAACTCGCAATCAAAAACAATCCAATTCCACCACCTAATCCGTTACGTTTTTATATGCTTCAACACGCACACCACAGCCATTTTCAAAACTATATAGGCGGAAAAATGCTGCCTCCCATATCGGGGCATTACATAGATAACTATAATCCGGCAGTGGGAGAGGTATATGCTCATATTCCCGATTCGGACGAGCGCGATGTGGCTGCTGCCGTAGTAGCTGCCCGGCAAGCCTTTACTGCATGGGCTAACACTTCGTTAGATGAGCGCTCAAGGGTGTTGCTAAAAATAGCCGACCTCATAGAGCAGCACCTGCCCACCTTAGCCGCTGCCGAAACTGAAGACTCCGGTAAACCATTAGGGCTATCGGTAAATTTAGATATTCCGCGTGCGGCTGCCAATTTTCGGTTTTTTGCTACCGGAGCGCCGCATTTTTCGGCAGAATCGCACCAAATGCCCGGCGTAGCCATTAACTACACGCTGCGCCGTCCGGTAGGTATTGTAGGGTGCATTTCGCCCTGGAATTTACCCCTTTACCTCTTTACCTGGAAAATAGCCCCGGCGCTGGCAGCCGGCAACTGCGTAGTGGCTAAACCCTCCGAAATAACGCCCAAAACCGCCTACCTGCTATCAGAAATTTGTGTAGAGGCGGGGCTGCCGGCAGGTGTGCTAAACATTATACACGGCTATGGACCCAAAGTGGGACAGGCAATTGTAGAACACCCGCATATTAAAGCCATTTCGTTTACCGGCGGCACTAAAACCGGTGCCGAAATTGCCCGTATTGCCGCACCTATGTTTAAAAAACTGTCGCTTGAACTGGGCGGTAAAAACCCCAATATCATTTTTGCCGATTGCGATTTTGACGACATGCTCCAAACCACCGTTCGCTCTTCTTTCAGCAACCAAGGGCAAATTTGTTTGGCCGGCTCGCGCATTTTAGTAGAGCAGTCTATTTACGAGCAATTTAAAGAGGCTTTTGTAGCACAAACCAAACAGCTAAAAATAGCCGACCCTATGAACCCCGATACCAATATAGGAGCAGTAGTATCTAAACAACATGCCGAAAAAATACTCTCGTACATTCAGTTAGCACAGCAAGAAGGCGGCACGGTACTATGTGGCGGCAAGGCAGTACAGCCATTGGGCAGGTGCAGCAACGGTTGGTTTATAGAGCCCACCATTATTGAGGGGCTTCATTTTACCTGCCGAACCAATCAGGAAGAAATTTTTGGTCCGGTAGTTACCATTACCCCGTTTGCCACCCAAGACGAGGCGCTCCAATACGCCAACAGCACCCCCTACGGCTTATCGGCTACTGTGTGGACACAAAACCTAACCCGCGCCCACCGTTTTGCCGAACAATTAGAGTGTGGCATTGTATGGGTAAACTGCTGGCTGCTGCGCGATTTGCGCACCCCCTTTGGCGGGGTAAAAAACTCCGGCGTAGGGCGCGAGGGCGGCTGGGAAGCATTTAAATTTTTTACCGAAGCCAAAAATGTGTGCATTAAAACCTAACAGTATGCCCCATTTATGCCGGCTTATACTGCATTAAAAACTCGGCAAAAGCCCAATCGAGCGGCGTATCTATATCTATTGAAGTTTCGGGAGTCATCAGGTATTTGCGCACTTTGGTAAAACTGCTTATGGAGCCATGCCTTAGCAGCGCATCTACCCGTATTACATAAATAGCGCCGTTGTACTCATATACTGTGGGGCAATCTTGGCGGCGGGTAAAGCTACCCTTTTTACTATGCTCTAAATACCCATTAGGGTTTTCTTCAAACAACACATAGTACGGGTTGCTTTGGGTTTCACAAACCGAAACCACCATATCCGCATCGGGATATTGCCGGTATAATGCCACAGCTTGGCGCACTTGTTCTATTGTTCTAAATGGCGATGTGGGTTGCAGCAGTACCACCGTTTCGTAGTGTTGCCCATTTTGTTGGTAAAACGCTAAGGCGTGTTTAATTACCTCATAGGTACTTGCCTCATCGGTAGCCAAATGGGCAGGGCGCTTAAACGGAACAGCCAACCCAAATGCCTCTACTGCCAACATAATTGCATCGTCATCAGTAGATACACAAATGTGCTGCCCGGCAGTAAGCGCCGTAGCTACCCGCAAAGTGTGGTAAATAAGCGGCTGACCGCCTAATGGTTTAATGTTTTTTTTAGGTACACCCTTTGAGCCGCCCCGAGCAGGAATTAGGTAAAGTAACGACATAAAAAACGGATTGTTAAACAACAGCGGGTAAAGATAAACACAATTATTCTCCTGCGGCACATTAACCTGCCTGTCAATTTTGCTTGTGTTGCCTGCCTAATTCTGCATAAAAATATGATACAGTAAACAAATAAATAAAATTAATCTAAATTTGACCGCCACTTATACCCATTGCCCTGCAAAGAATATACAACTCACTCGCCATTTACCCTTTGCCTGTAAACAAGATAATACGAGCTACTTACAAAAAATGCCGTATCTTTGCGCTATGGAATCGAAACTAAAAATTTACAATACCTTTTCCCGACAAAAAGAAGTATTTGAGCCGCTAAATCCGCCTTTTGTGGGCATGTATGTATGCGGTCCTACTGTATATAGCGATGTGCATTTGGGCAACTGCCGCACGTTTATGACCTTTGATGTGGTGTACCGCTACTTGCTTCATTTAGGATATAAAGTGCGCTATGTGCGCAATATAACCGATGTAGGGCACTTAGAAAGCGATGCCGATGAAGGTGAAGACAAAATAGCTAAAAAAGCCCGATTAGAGCAGATAGAGCCCATGGAAGTGGTGCAACGATATACCAATGGTTTTAGAGAGGTAATGCATTTGCTAAATACCTTGCCGCCCTCTATAGAGCCCACTGCCACCGGGCATCTTATGGAGCAAATAGCTATGGTGCAAAAGATATTAGACAATGGGCTGGCGTATGAAAAAAACGGGTCGGTTTACTTTGATGTGGTTAAATTTACCCAACAATACCCGCACTATGGCAAACTATCGGGCAAGGTAGTAGATGACCTGCTTCAGGAAAGCCGCGACCTTAAAAAACAAGACGAAAAAAATAACCCCGCCGATTTTGCCATTTGGATGAAAGCCGCCCCCGAACACCTGATGCACTGGCAATCGCCGTGGAGCGTGGGGTTTCCGGGTTGGCATTTAGAATGTTCTGCCATGAGTACCAAATACTTAGGCGAGCAGTTTGACCTGCACGGCGGCGGTATGGATTTGCAGTTTCCGCACCACGAAAACGAAATAGCCCAAAATGTAGGCTGCTGCGGCACGGCTCCGGTACGCTACTGGATGCATGGTAATATGCTTACCATTAACGGACAAAAAATGTCGAAAAGTTTGGGCAATTCAGTGTTACCACACGAGCTGTTTACCGGGCAAAACAATTTTATGTCGCAGCCCTACTCGCCTATGACGGTGCGTTTTTTTATGCTGCAAACGCACTACCGAAGCACCCTCGATTTTTCGGATACTGCCCTGCAAGCTGCTGAAAAAGGCTTTAAACGCCTGATGAATAGCCTTCAACTGCTGCCCCAATTGCCCCATGCAAGCAACACCCACCCTACCCTGCCCGATGAAGATAAAATGGTGCAAGATACCTGCAATGCCATTTACGAACACCTGAACGACGATTTTAACACCGCCATGGCGCTTGCCGATTTGTTTGAGTTATCGGGAAAAATAAACGCCCTTTACCACAAACAACTTCCGCCCGATGCCCTTGGTTTAGATACTTTTAACCGCTTGCAAAGCGTTTTTCCTGCCATTATTTTAGATGTGCTGGGGCTTAAAGATGATACCGCAGCCGCTAATAACCAACTTGCCGACGGGCTGATGGGGCTTATTTTAGACCTGCGCTCCGATGCCCGTGCCAAAAAAGACTGGGCTACTTCCGATATTATTAGAGACCGCCTCAAAAACCTTAAAATTGTGGTTAAAGATGGTAAAGAAGGTACCACCTGGGCGGTAGAATAACCACCGCAACTGCAATAGGCGCTAACCGGCTTGATACCCACCCAAAGTATTAACTTGCAACTTTTTTCTTTATGCCTAAACAACGCATTTCACTTATAGCCGCCGTATGGCTGCTGCTGCTGTTATACGCCTGCCAACCCGATTCGGGCGGGCAACAGCAGGGCGCTACGCCCAATGCTAATAACCAAACCGGCTCCCAAACATCGGGCAAACCGGTGGTAAATGCGCCGGCTTTCAATGCCGATTCTGCCTTTGCTTTTGTGCAAAAACAAGTAGATTTTGGACCACGGGTGCCCGGCACCCCTGAGCATAAAGCCTGTGCCGAATGGCTTGAAACTACACTTAAACAATACGCACCCGCCACTAATACCCAAAGCGCAACAGTAACAGCGCACGATGGTAAAAAACTGCCGGTGTATAACATTATTGCTGCTTTTAACCCCAATGCCGCACGCCGTATTTTGCTGGCTGCACACTGGGATACCCGCCCCAATGCAGACCAAGATACCGAACGCACCGACCAACCAATTTTAGGCGCTAACGATGGCGCAAGCGGCGTGGGTGTGTTGCTGGAAATAGCCCGACTGCTGGCTGCTAACCCCATAAATACGCTGGGTGTGGACATTATTTTGTTTGATACCGAAGATTATGGCGATTATGGTGTGGAAAATTCTTTCTGTCTTGGTTCGCAATATTGGAGTAAAAACCCGCATACGCCGGGCTATAGGGCAGAATATGGCATACTGCTGGATATGGTGGGTGCGCCCGATGCTATCTTTTTGCAAGAGCAAAACTCACTGAGCTATGCGCCCGATGTGGTAAAAAAAGTATGGGCAACCGGCAACGAACTGGGATTTGGCAGCTACTTTATTAACAAACCCACCCGCACCCCCATTACCGATGACCACCTTTATGTAAATCAGATTGCCAAAATTCCGATGATAGACATTATTCATTACACGTATGAAGGCAATTTTGGCGCATTTTGGCATACCCATAAAGACAATATGAACGTGGTGAGCAAGCCTACCCTCCACGCTGTAGGGCAAACGGTAACTACGGTAGTGTACAGAGAAGCGGTTAGTTATTGGTAAGCATTGGGCGCAGCAAGTGGCATACTTTAAGGGTAGTATTGGGCTTGTATTAACTTGCCTTGTTCTTCAATAATGGCTCTGTTTGGTTATGTGTTATGTATGATGAGCGTTTAGTTCTAACTACCCACTTTTCACTACCCAAAACCCACTAAAAGTTGCTACCGTACTTTTCAGAAAAGCAATTTTTTTAGGAAAATAGATGCCCTATTTTGGCTGTTAAATGAAGTATAAAAATTCTTACAAATTATTGGTGGTCTTTGGTATGAAGCGTTCATAACCCATGTATAAGATGCACAGACCTGTGCGTTTTACCACAACTCATAGCTGTTTTTTCAGTGCGGCAGCCACCTGTGGCAGGGGCAGGGCATTAAGAGTAAAAGCTTTGCTCAAGCCACCTTTTCGGGCGGCAAGTACGCCGTAGCGCACATCGGATATGCCTTTTAGGTTATGGGCATCGGGATTTACGGATAGCATTACGCCTTTTTCCAAACAATATGGAATCCATCGCCAGTCAATATCTAAGCGGTAAGGGTTGGCATTTATTTCAATGATGACCTTATTGGCGGCACAGGCATCTATTACTTTTTGGTGGTGAATAGGGTAGCCGGCTCTGGAAAGCAGCAACCTGCCGGTAGGGTGCCCCAGTATGGTGGTGTAGGGGTTTTCAATGGCTTTAATTAGCCGGTTAGTAGCTTTGGTTTCGTCCATTTGGAGGTTGCTGTGTATAGAGGCAATCACAAAATCAAAGGTTTGCAGCACATCGGGCGAGTAATCAAGGTTGCCATCGTTCAGTATATCGGCTTCTATGCCTTTAAATATGGTAAACGGCGCAAGTTGGGCGTTGAGTTGGTCTATTTCGAGGTGTTGTTTTATGATGCGCTCTTCTGATAAGCCATTGGCATAAAAAGCGGCTTTGGAGTGGTCGGTTATGCCTAAGTATTGGTAGCCTGCGGCTAAACAAGCCTTAGCCATGTTTTGGAGCGTATCGCGCCCGTCGGAGTAGGTGGTATGGGCGTGAATAATGCCGGTAATATCGGGCTCTTGGAGCAATACGGGCAGTTGGTTATGTTTGGCAAGGGTAATTTCGTTCAGTCCTTCGCGCATTTCGGGCTCTATAAAAGCCAGCCCCAGGTTTTGGTAAACTTCGGCTTCGGTGGCGGCGGCGGTTTGGGTGAGTCCTAATTGGTAAAGTTGTTGCAGGTGTGCGGCGGCGGCGGTGGTTAGCGCCAGGCGGTATGCCCAGTTTTGTTGGGTTGCGCTGTGCAGGGCAAAGGGCAGCCCATCGGGTGTGCGGGCGGTTAGTTCATCGGGTTTAAGCAGCAGGTGGGTGCATTGGGCTTGTTCGCAAAACACAATAAGTTGCTCCCAATTGGCAATTAGTAGCAGGTCAATTTGGTCAATAATTTCACACTTACGGCGCATTGGTCCGGTAAAGGCAATTTGTTCTACAAAGGGTTGCTGTGCAAACCATTGGTACAGTTTTTGGGCATCGGGTTCTACATCGGCAAAACGGTAGCGCCGGGCATTGGCAAGGTAAAAATCTACCGCTTTTTTGGTGTTCTCCTGCACTTTTTCGCCAAAACCTTTTAGCAGCAGCAGGCGGTTTTCTTCGCAGGCATACAGCAACTCACCCACGTTTTCAATGCCCAGTTCTTGCCACAGGGCTTTTACCTTTTTAGGACCCAGCCCTTTAATGCTCAGCATTTCTACTACACCGGCAGGAGTTTGTGCCAGCAGCCGGTCTAACAGGTCAAAGCTGCCGGTATTGAGCAGGCTGTTTATTTTACCGGCTATGGCTTTACCTATGCCCGGCAGCGCTTCTATTTGGGGCTCGGTTAGGTGGTTTAGGGTGGTGGGCTGCTGCTCAATGGTGCGGGCGGCAGTTTCATACGACCTTATTTTGAAAGGGTTATCGCCGTGCAGTTCCATAAGGGCGGCAAGTAACCTAAATTTGGCGGCAATATCTTTGTTGCGCATGGCAGGTGAAGGGTTTGTGGCGGCAAGTTACGGCATTTGCGTTAATTACCGCACTATATATGGCTACCTTACTGTTTAGGTTAGGTAATTTGCCGAGGTATATGTGTATCTTTACCGGTAAATTGCCTGCCTTATGCTGTTTACCCCCCACAATCTGCCGGCTGGTTTGGTGTCTTTTAAGCAAAACGAACATGCTCCGCAATTTTTTGATGTTGAGCTGCACCACCTGCCCATCATAAGGCAACACTACCATAACCTTGAATGTCATTTGGTGCTGTACCCATATCACCGAAAAATAGTTGCTGACCGGTACCGGTTTTATCCTTATGAGGAATATGTGCGCGATCTTGCCGCCAACCACCGCTCTGTTTACCGACCCATTTCGCAAAAAAATAACAAAACATTTGGGCTCATTTTTGGACTGTTGATAGCCTTAGTATTTGCCCGATTTAAGCCTGATGATTTGTTTTCGGTTGAATCGGTGGTATCGGTATTTGGGGCATACCTTTTGGGCAAGGATTTATGGACCGATATGGAGCAGTTTTTGGTGCGTATTACTCATAATTTGCGTTTAAGATATACCGATGCCTATTACTATTACCAATTAGAACGCAATACCACCCTTTCGCAATACAGTTTTTTTGCCCGCCGCCAACGGTATAACAAACAGCATTTGCTGCCCGATAAACTTGATTTTATTGAAAACAGCAACTCGCAAACGGTACGTATGTTGTTTAACCTGCAAAACCTGCCCCAACAAACCGCCGGTGAGGAGGCGGCGCAGGTGCTATCGGTAAAGTTTTCGGAAAAGGTGCTGCCAATGTTGTATGCCGAAGGGTTTATGCTGGGGGTAAAACTGAGCTTTAACCGCCGTAGGGGCGCTTTTGACGAGCATTTTGAGGTATTTCAGTCGTTGCATAAATTACAAGCCGGCTGCATAAATGAGCAGGGCGAGTGGATAAACAATGCCATTTTTTACCGACAAACGTACAGCCTTGGCAGGCTCAAATACTTTAAGCTGAGCGGTGTGGCACAGCATGAGCCTTTGGTGGTATGCACTATGCAGGGGCAGCAAAGCGGGTAAGGGGCATAAATGCTATTCTTCCATTTCATAGCCGGTATATTGGTCTTCGGCTTCGTCGGGGTCCATGTCCATTCTTGCAAGGTCTTCTTCGGTATAAGAGAGCAGAATTTCTAAGTACTCCGGGTCTTCGGCAAATTCCTTTTCCTCTGTTACCCCTTTTTCTGCTTCCTTAGTGGCATCTACCTCCTGTTCCGCACTGGGCGGCAAGGTGTTTTCAGATGCGGTGGGGTCATCATTGGTAATGGGGCTTTCTTCGTTGGGTAGCAAAGAGGCATCTGTTTTGGGAGGGGTATCCACTTGGTTGGTCGGTTTTTTTTCGGGAAACTGTTTCATTGGATTTATTTTTTGGGTGAACCTAAAAAACAACTAATTTTTGCACACACAACGGTTTCGGTTTAAAAAATGCCAATCCATGAACCGGTGGCGCTAAAAACAGGTTTCTATTGGGCAGCTAAGTTAGTAGTTATGGGTAATTGGTGTGCCTTTATTTAGGTTAAATTTGCACTGTAACGGCATTTTTATTAAACTTTGGTTGTAATTTTGCGTCTTTTACAGGCGTAGTTTATTTTTTTGTTTAAATGCGTTCTTAATATGAAGCAAGTTGTATTATCATTTCTACTGCTTTTGTGTATAGGCTTCACCTTTTCTGCTTACGCACAGGTGGGCGGAAATGACAAAGCAGTAAGCACCCCTGAGTATTTACCAGATGCCGTTTACGAGGTGCGCTATTGGACAAACATGGCAAATCCGCTTGATAGCAAGGTGTATATAGATACCATGCTTTTTTTTGGCAATGAGCGGGCAGCTTTTGAGTACACCAGTGTTAATTGTAAATCGTATAGTTGTCGGCAGAACGACTCTATGATTTACGTGGTGATGCCTAAGTTTTCCAGTTCTGAAAAAGAGTGGGTATTGGGTAAAAACTTTTTGCGTAGGCTATATCATGTTACCGTGCCCTTCCGAAAACTTGACCGCACCATATACAAGGTATATGTGAGCGACCTTGGCAACCGCGATACCGGTTATGGCGATTATGCTTTTGTGTCGCAAACTTTTGGCATTATTTACCGCTATAACCCCCAGGGCGAAGTACTGATGTTGAACCGAATAGATGTGTTGAAAGGCGGGGAGGTGAAAGATGTTATAGACCTGCTTCCGCTTCATAAAGCCTTGGGGCAAACCGATATTTTTTCCGGTTTTGAGTAAATTTGTTCCTGCTGTTTTTCAATATCCCTTTTAAAATTCCGGCGTGCCTTTTGCATAGTCGGAATTTTTATTTTACTAAACAAGTAAATCAAAAACACATAAAACAATACACAATGAAACATCTCTTTTCGGCTCTGTTCATACTATTTTTACTTGCTGCCTGTAATACCAACTCGCCCAACAACCACAACCCTATGGCTACCACTGCTGTCAAAACCGATACGCTATGTTATGAAAGTCGCTACGGACAAGAGGTTTTTAGCCTGATGCTTATTTTAGAGCCCGATAACAAGGTTAGCGGCACACTGAACTATATTTTTCCCGAAAAACCAAGCGCTATGGGTACGTTTAAAGGTACGCGCCGAGGCGATTACATACAAGCCGATTACACTTTTGTTATAGAAGGAAATGAGCAAACAGAAGTTATTGAACTGGAAATGGAGCCTAAAAGAATTATGCGCAAAATAGGACCGCTGGTAGAAAAAGATGGCAAATTAGTATTGCAAGACCCCGCTAACTCTACCTTTGGCGAGGAGTTTAAGCTCATAAACTGCGCAAACGCTGCCCAAAACTAACTATTGGCAATACTTACCTAAGGCTGTCTTGCAGCTCTGCTTTTTCTGTTTCAGATAGTTGTAAATCGGCAGCGCATTTAACCGGCGTAGGGCGGTGCAGCATAAACGAAAAAAAAGTGGCAATAAACAGCCATGCATAAAACTGTTCGCCGGTAACCATAAGGCAAACTGCACAAAACATGGCTGCTCCTTCTAATAAGGCAAGTTTAACTATGTTGGCGCTTTGGTATATTTGAATTTTTTCTTCCAAACTCCGCGCCGGTGCATCGGGTGCCTGAAACCTGCTTTTAAGTATTCTGAGGTAAAAAGCAGGCGCCAGTAAAATAGCCGTTATGCTAAGCATAGCAGCCGGCAATTGAAGTATGGCATGGTTAGAAGCATTTTCTTGTTTGAGCCCGTAAAGTACCGAAAACATGATTACCTGCCCCACCACTAAGGTAGCATAAATAAGGTTCAGTTTTCTGAATGTAGCGGCAATTTGTGTATTTTGCATGGATTGAGCCAGAAATATGCTTGTTGCTAATAAGATTGGGTTATTTGCCTCACCCCAATTTATATGGGTGTTGATGGCATAAATAACGCTGCAAAATAAGCATTAACCGGCAAACTCCACATAGTTTCGGGGTGTTTCGTATAGGCGCACCTGTAAATCAAAATCGGGCTTGATGCGGCGGCGCAGTTTCTGCCATATCACCACTACTATATTTTCGGCAGTAGGGTTAAGGTGGGCAAACTCGGTGGTATCTAAGTTAAGGTTTTTATGGTCAAAGGGTTCTATTACCTCTTGTTCTATGAGTGTTTTCAGCTCTTTCATATCTATTACATAACCGGTTTCGGGGTCTATAAGTCCGTTAACCTTTACTTCCAGCTCATAATTATGACCGTGGTAGTTAGGATTGTTGCAAGCGCCAAAAACCTGTTTGTTTTTGAGTTCGTCCCATGCCGGGTTGTGCAGTCGGTGGGCAGCATTAAAATGTGCCGTTCTAAAAACCGATACTTTCATGTTTTTTTGGAGGCTTAAAATAAAAAAATAACTACCCAATAAACACTCCTATTGCCCAATAGTTTACCAATTTGTGTACATTTATGCCAAAATGATTAAACAAACTGACCCGTTTTAGTATTGTATAGTTGTATTAAAAGCTTCACTTACTCCATTCTCTACACAAGCAATACCCATACTACTCATGAGTACACCTACCCACAGTATTTACGATTTTGAGCTGGAAGGACTCAACGGGAAACCGGTTCATTTCAGCAATTTCAAAGGCAAAAAGATACTGATAGTAAATACCGCCTCTGCCTGTATGTACACCCCTCAGTATGCGCAGTTGCAGGAGCTGCATGAAGAATTTGCCAACTCAGTAGCAGTAGTAGGCTGCCCCTGCAATGATTTTGGTAGTCAGGAACCGGGCGCTAATGAAGAAATTGCCGGTTTTTGCCAAACGCACTATGGGGTCAATTTTCCGATGACCCAAAAGATACACATAAAAGGCAACCAAAAGCACCCGCTTTACCACTGGCTATGCCAACAGAACGGTGGTAAAGAGGTGGAGTGGAATTTTCAAAAATTTTTGATTGACGAAAACGGCAATTTTGTAAGGGCATTTTCGCCGGCTATTGAGCCGCTTAGCACTGCCATATTAGAGTTGCTGTAAAAATGGCTTGCCTAAAAAAACAATTAGCCTAATTGTCTAAGTAGGCTATACACTTCAGCTCAATGGCTATGGGGGTAGGTAGGCAATTTACCTCTACCGTAGTGCGGCAGGGTTGATTGGAGGCAAAGTATTGGGCGTAAATGCGATTGAACGTGGTAAAATCGCGTTGCATATTTACCAAAAACACGGTTACATCTATCAGGTTTTCCCATCGGGCACCCGATGCCTCCAGCACGGCTTTTACATTTTTAAAAACCGAGTGGCATTGGGCTTCAAAGTCAAAACTGATAAAATTACCGTTTTTATCCAATGTTAAACCCGGAATATCGGTACCGGTAGCAGCATCACGCGGACCTATGCCCGATAAAAACAGCAAGTTTCCCGCACGGCGTGCATGTGGATACGTGCCTACGGGTATAGGCGCTTGCGAGGTGGTAATGATATGATTTTCGGGCTGCTTGCTCATGCACTAATTACTTCACTCTTATTTTTTGACCAATACTTAGTTTGCTGGCGCTGCTAAGCCGGTTTAGTTGGCACAATTCCTTAACACTTTTACCGTATCGTCTGGAAATATCGTGCAGGGTGTCGCCTTTTTTTACGGTATGGTACTTTTTACTTCCCGATGAGGAGGCGCTGGTGTGTTTGTGAGAGTGGTTGTGGCTTCTTCCATTACTGCGATAGCTGTTATCATGAGCATCTAAATAAGGAGAGGAGGATGAGGAGAAAAAGTACTTATCCACTTTCAAGGTATGCGTTTTTAGCTTACCATTGGCAAAATCAATCATAATAGTGGGGTCAATAGGAAACCCCTTATAGCGCACTTCAAAGTGAAGGTGTGCGCCGGTAGAGCGTCCGGTACTGCCACCTAAGGCTATTAGGTCGCCTGCTTTTACTTTTTGGTTAGGCGCTACATAAATTTTGGATAAGTGGGCATAAGTAGTTTCTAATCCGCTATAGTGCCTAATTACCACTACATAACCATAAGAAGAAGAATACTGGGCAATGCGCACCATGCCTTCAAAGGCAGCTTTTACATGGTCGCCGGTGTTAAGGTCAAGGTCAACGCCATTGTGATAACGCCCCCAGCGAGGACCAAATCCCGATGTTACAATACCGCCTACGGGAAGGGTAAAATCATCGCCCAAGCCGTGCGAGAGGAAGAACTCTACCCTGCCGGGCATTTCGGTAACATTATATCGATAGGGGTGTATGTTGGAGGTGTTCCAGTTGTTATCATAATGACCATCAGCAGGAATATCTTCGGCGTAAACATTGGCAAGGAGTACAGACGAAACACTGCCTGCTACGGGAGAGCCACCTGTTCGGTATATCGGCGGCACAACCACATCGGCAGGAATATCAGCCATTAGCGGCATACCCACTTCTATCAAACCTGCTTCTTCTGTAGTAATTTCTTTTTTAATGTTTTTTGTCTTAGCCGGATATCGGGAAGCCGTGGCGCGGTAGCTCACTTCTTTATCGGTTGTTTGGATGGCTGCTTCAATTTGAGCAGTAATAAGCGTTTCTGCTTCTACTTGTGCAGGGGTTTTAAGCCCTATTACCAAATGTTCTTCTTCTGAAGCTAAAACGCCGTTAATGTAAAGGAAACCATCTACAATGCGCTTATCGGGTTTGTAGGTGGGAGTGGGCGTTTCAGTAAGCAGGTCATTTTCTTCTTCTGTTTCGTCAAACAACTCGTCTTCTTCAGAAATAAAATTGGCAGGCGAGAGTGACGAGGCAATATCTTTTACGTCATAAAGAAGTCGCTTTACCCACCATTCTGATTTTTCAACCATTTCGGTATGTGTATCTATGGTAAAGCCAAGAGAATCGGGCAATATATCTGCCACCATTAGCGGCTTTGGTGCGTTGAGCTTTATTTTATCGGGAATTGTTTTTTTGAAAGTGTGGAGCTGTGTGTCTTGTACTATTGTAGTAATAGTGGGCATAACAGGCGCTTCGGTACATACATCAACAGTACAGCGAGCAGAGGGTGGCTTTCTAAAGAAACCCTCGTCCACGTTTTTGTAGGCAAAACCTACCGATAAAAAAGCGCTGATTAAAAAACCAAAAAAGGGAAAGAGCGTATTAAAATAGGAGCGACTTGGCTGCATGGGTTTTAAAATTTACGACACAAAAAGCAGGCATAGTTACAAAAAAGTACTACTTTATTTAAGAGATTGTTTTTGTGGTACTGTTTTGTGGTTAAGTTTTAAGCTAAGGCGTTTTGGTCATTTTGGTGGGTTACGGTTTGTTTTTCGGAATAAAATACCAACACATTTTAATCATTTAACTTGCACAAAAAATGGGTTAGTTGTTTGTTTTAGATGGCTATTTTATCAAAAAAATAAGCAAACCGATTTGCAAAGGTAGGTGCAAATAGCATTTTGACAAGCATTTTGTAGCAAAATTAACAAATTTTAACCCTGTTCATTAGATATTTAACAAATCTAAGGTTGGGTTTTTGTAGGGCAACTTAAGAAGGCAAACCGATATGATTACGTGTTGGCAAGCAATTTGGCTACTAAAACAGGCAGTGCTTGTGTGGCAGTTTGTGGTATGGTAGTTAGGTTTGGTATGGGGTTGGTTTGCGGCAAATTGGGGTCAATAAGGTATTTGGGTATGCTTTTAGGGGCATAGTAAATGAGGTTGGCTGCCGGATAAACCAAAAGCGAGGTGCCAACTACAATAAATACATCGGCAGTAGGCACTATTTGGGTGGCTGATGCCATATTAGGCACCATTTCGCCAAACCACACAATGTTGGGGCGTAGCTGTGCGCCGTTGGGGCAAAGGTCGCCCATTTTTATGGGCTTGTTTCCTATGTCTATCACATAATCGGGATACCGGCTGCTTCGGGCTTCGCGTAGTTTACCATGCAGATGAAGCACATTAGTAGAGCCTGCGCGCTCATGCAGGTCATCTACATTTTGGGTTATAATGGTTACTTGATATTTTGCTTCTAATTGGGCAAGGGCTTTATGCCCATCATTGGGCTGGGCGGCGGCGGCTCGTTCTCTGCGCTTATTGTAAAATTCAAGCACCAGAGCGGGGTTTAGATGCCATCCGTCAATACTGGCTACCTCCTCTATTTTATACTCCTCCCACATACCGCCTGAGCCTCTGAAAGTGCTCAAGCCGCTCTCAGCGCTTATTCCTGCACCGCTTAAAACAACAATGTGTTTTGCTTTCGTCATTTTTTATTGTTTGATTAGCGACAATTAACCCACAAAAGTAAACAATGTATGGTAAAAATGGGTTTTGCCCTTAACTTTATGCCTCTAAACCATTACAAAGTTAGCATGCAAACACTACTTTTGTAAGATTATTTTTGATTAAAGTAAATCGTATCCTCACCCCCTAACGAACAAGGGAATATGAAACATATATTTTTACAAAGAAAACGCATTTTAAGCGCCTATCCTTTGGCAATTTCACTAATTGCGTTGGTATTGTTTACCTCGTTTAACGTATGGGGTCAAAGCCAGCGAAACCTGTTTTTCAACAGTTTTGCCAATGTAGTGCGCCTCGATTTTGCTACAGAGCCACCCATACCTTACGGAACCGGCGTGGCGGGTTCTTATGAGGGCATCGCTCACTACGAAGATGGCAGCGGCAACCTGCTGTTTTGGTTTAATTCAACCGGCGTATTTGACCAAAATGGCACACTTATGCCCGGTTCTTTTGGTATTCTTGCCAATTCTTCATCGGCTGAAATGTGTGTTGCGCCGGTGCCGGGCAACCCCAACCAGTACTACTTCTTATACAATGCCGAAACGTGCAGCGCTCTGTATTATGCTATTGTAGATATGAGTTTAAACGGAGGATTGGGCAATGTAATAGCAGTAAACACCCTTATCAGCAATGCCCAGCACTCTGAAGGTATGGAGGTGGTGCGCATACCGGGTACCAACAATTTTTGGTTTCTTACCTACCGGTGTGGCACAGGTTTTACCCGCTACCTCATTAGCGAAACCGGCATTGGTACGGGCACCGTTTTTCACCCCTACCCCATGCCTACCGGCGGTTATGACGGACGCGGTAATTTTGACTACCACCAAGGGCGTATTGGCGCGGCTTTTGCGTGGTCTTCGCAAGTGTTTGTGGCAGATTTTGACCCTGTGAATGGCGTGGTGTGTAATCCGGTAACACTCAATTCTGACCAGTTCTCCAATAACCCATTTGGCGTAGAATTTTCGCCCGATGGCAGTAAAATGTATTTTTCGCTTTGGTACACCACCGGGCAGCCCAATGTGTTTCAGTATAATATAGAAACCGGCGTTTTTACCGGCTACTTGCCCCCATTGGGCGGCGGCGGGTTTATTAGCGGATTGGGTGAAATAGAAATGGGGCGAAACGGTAAGCTCTACATTATTCAGGACGGGGGTAATAATATTACTGTTATTAACAACCCAAATGATAATATCCCCAATTTTGGCTTAATACCTATTCCCGCAGCTACCGGGTTAGGTATTTCAGACCACATTCAATCTGACGTTTTTGACTCTGGCATTAACTATACCGATACGCTCTGCGCCACCGTAGGCTCTACCCTTATTTTGCAACCGGCAGTAGATGCCGAGTATGAATGGACTGCCAGTACCGACCCCGGCACGGTAATTTCTATTGGCTCTTCTCTTTCTGTTACGGCTGATGATGTGTTTACTACTTATACCGCTACCGGCGTAGGTGGAACTACCTGCTTTGCTATTTTTAACCAATACGCATGGTCGGTATTTCCACAGCCCGATGTAGATGCCGGACCCGACAAAACCATTCAGGTAGGGCAAAGTACTACCCTTGATGGCAGCACAGGCGTACAAGATGCCACCTTTGTACTTTGGTTTCCGGCAACCGGACTGAGCGACCCCTTCTCTATTACCCCTACTGCCAACCCTACACAAACCACTACCTACACACTTACCGTTCAAAACGGACCTTGCCAAGGGTTTGACCAAGTTACCGTAACGGTACTGCCGGTTTCTGTTCAGGAAAACATTTGTGCCTTAGTGGGCGACCAGCTCACCCTTACCGCTCCCGATACCCTCACCAACGTACAATGGTATGAAGCCGGCAATCAAGCCACCATTCTGGGCACAGGTAATACTTATACCCCAACAGCTATGGGTACTACCCAAATTACCTATGTGGCTTCGGGTGTAGGACCCAATACCCCTGCCGGCGCACTGTATGCCGTAACATTGGTGCCACAACCTAAACTTACTGCGGGCAATAATGTTACCATTTTTGCAGGCGAATCGGTTACGCTCAATGCCGGCGGCGCTGACCAAAGCGGTTATGTTTGGGCTTTTGATGCTTCTTTGAGCGCTCTTAATATCCCCAATCCGGTAGCAACGCCTACCGTTACCACTACGTATTTTGTGAGCAGCGCCTTTGACCCTGCCTGCCCTGCCCAAGCAAGTGTAACTGTAACCGTGCTTAACCAAAACACCATTGCTGATACGCTCTGTGCCTTAGTGGGCAGCCAAATTAACCTGTCGGCACCCGGCTCATTTACCTCGGTAGAGTGGGTAGATGCTGCCAACCCCACCCAAGCGCTTGGCAGCGGAGCTTCTTTTAGCGCTACTGCTACCAATTCAGAGGTTACTTTCATTGGGAGAGCTACTGATGACCAAGGCAATATAACCGATTTTTACTACACACTACTGCCCAATCCGCCCATTGATGCCGGGCCTGACCGTGTTATTCTGGAAGGAAGCAGCCACACCTTTAACATTACCGGAGGCGCTAACCTGCAATGGCAACCCGCCCAACTTTTTGCCGACCCTACCTCAGCTAATCCTACCGTAACCCCTATGGAAACTACCACCTTTACCGTAACCAATACCACCGATAAAGGTTGCCAGTTTACAGACGAAGTTACTATTACTGTAAAATCGGAAAGTTATATGCTCATTCCCAGCGCCTTTTCGCCCAATAACGATGGGGTAAATGACGAGCTGCGCATTGTTCCGTTTAATGTTACCGAGCTGGTTACTTTTGTGGTATATAATCGCTGGGGCAACAAGGTTTTTGAAACCAACAACATAAACGAAGGCTGGAATGGCAAGTATAAAGGCTCTCTTCAGGAGGTAGGTACTTATGTATATTATGCTACCGCCATTTCTAAAGACGGGGTAGAATACACCCAAAAAGGTAATACGCTGCTAATGCGATAGGCACATACTAACCCTACCTTAGTTGTTTTTGATAAAAAGCCCCATGCTGCCAAGTGTGGGGCTTTTTTACACATCGGGCTTAGGCTTAAAAATTTCGGTTCTATCGGGCAGCCACTCCAACATGCCCAATATCACATTCTTGTCTTCATCACTGTTACGCCAACCATAATTAGCCTGCATGGTACTCCTGATGTATGGGCTGTAAACTTTTTGTATGCGCCAATTGGTGATATACTTTGATGGCATGATGATGGAAATATATGTTTTTGACTTTCTGTGCCTGCCAATTACCTTAACATCTTCATAGCCGTCTCCCCATAAGCTGGGAAAACAGTAAACCTTAGTATTGGGCAAAAAGTGTTTGGTTCCACGTTTTACCTCTTTATGCTCTCCAAAATAGTGTTCATCAATTATGTTCCCAACTAAACACCAGATAAACTCCGGTTCCTCAGAGCGTTTGTTTGTAACAATATCAGGCAGTCTTTCAAAACTATTTTCCTTTGGGGGCAATTGGTCTGGGCTCATAGCGGTAAATTTAGGGGAGCAGCACCTTATAAGAACAATTGGAACTTACTTGCCCTAAAGATATGCCATTATTTTTGAATTGTCATTGTTTTGTGGTTCATTATTCATATCTTGCATAAACAGGTAAGATATTTTAAGTGAATGTAAACAAGTAAAAAATATGCTAATTTGTTTTTTTTATTTTCAATTATTTTTGCTGTTGGTATTGATTAAACCCTTATTTTGCAACCCGAATGAAAGACTATGTATGTAAATACTCCGTTTGGGGGGAAAAAGTTTGTTATTAATGCCTAACTCAACTTCAAAACAACCGTCCATTAAGTTGGAATGGCTCGATTTTGCCACCTACCAACCACAAATAGAACAGATTAGGAAAGAGGTTTTTATTACCGAGCAGCAATTTGGCAACCACATGCTCACCAGCCCCAAAGACCAAACCGGTTTGCACTTGGCGGCATGGGCAGATGGTAAAATTATTTCCTGCATCAGTTCCTTTGTATATGATGCTGCCGAACTTGCACACTGGGGCATGCCCCAAACAGGGGGTAAAGTAGTACAATTTGGCAGAAGGGTAGAACTGCCCGAATACCGCCGATTGCGATTGGCTACCTTTTTGGCTGCCTGCACATACCGAAACATTTTTGAATGTATTAACCCCGATTATTACTTTGTTTCGCTCATAGGCGTACACAGGCAGTTGCGCAGTTTCTATGAAAGAATGTACGGCTTTAAGTACTTTGGTGAACGGGAAACCCCCAATGGCACCATTGACCTCTTAATCATGAACAACCCGGAACACTGCAAACAACTCTATACCCGCCTTAGGCAAATGGAGATGGTTTTTTCGCAGATTTTTGAAACCCCAAGTCCGTCTTTACATGAATTTGCCTTAAAAACGCCTGCTATGAGCGAGCTAATAAACAGCGGCGCTACCAACCCGGGTAATTACTATCTTGATGCCCTTTCGTTTAAAGACGAACTGCCGCGCCTTGCCAAACAAGCCCGATTGCTGCACCTTACCCAGCAACCCATTTACCCCCAGTTAGACCTCCATTTTTCATCGGGCAGTTTTGTTGATGTGGGCTGTGGTCCGGGCATCTACCTCAGTTTGCTCAATAAAACCGCCCCTTTTAATCAGTTTAAACTTATAGGCGTTGATATTTCATCAGATATGGTGCTGTACGCCTCCTTAGTTCACCCAAAATTAGGCTGGCAGCAAGCATCGGTTTATAAGTTGCCGTTTGAAGATGAAAGTGTGGAAATAGTACATGCCAGCTTCTTATTTATCCACTTAGTGCAGCCGCATTTAGCCCTCTTAGAAATAGCCCGAATACTGAAGCCGCAGGGCAGACTCATTATTACCGATGCCAATGACTCTACTTTTAAGGGGCATCGCATCATAACCAAAATGATAGAAAAACATGCGCAATACCACGAGGGCAACCGAAGCATTTTGCAAAAATTGCCTGCCTTAGCTACCGCCTATAACCTGCATCTGCACCAACAGTTTGAAACCATAGTGGACAACCAAGGCAACGAAAATGCCCCTACCCTACACAACCACCACTTATCGCTGGGCAGAATTACCATGTGGGGGCTGTTTGCCTTTATGGGGCAACGCCCCGAAATGACCAAGTATTTCCAAAGAGCCGAAAACCTATACCTCCACAGCACCGAAAAAATTCAAATCAGCATTCAAACTCAGGTATATGTTAAACAATAACACCAACTCCACAAATATTGCTTCTAATAATGATGCCTTAGCGCAAGCTACCGAAATGCTACAGCGCCCATCGCGCAATACTAAACGCAAAATTTTAGCTTCGGTAAATGCTACTGTTATTGCAGCGGTCATTTTGCACATTGTTATTCAGATTATTCAGTTTGGTAAACTGCCCGACCCCGCCCGAGATTTAGTGCTTTTTCCGTTGGTGCTGCTTATTCATGCGTTTTCGCTGTTTCACAATTTCCGAAGTATAGTAAAACAAACCGATGCCAGCCCTCGGTTAGACCGTTTTACCGCATGGAGTTCGGTGGGTATTTTAATGCTGCTTTCTGTTTTGTTTGTTCACAACAACGAAAACACCGCCATAAGCCTGCTGTTTGATTTTTCGCTTTCGGTCATTACCTTATTTATAGTGGGTACAGTTATAAACAGGCGGGCAGCAGTGGTATGGTGCGCCATAAGCCTCATAAGCCTTGGGGTGGCATGGCAAAACCGAAGCGCCGATTTTACCTACCATCTCATGACCAAACAAGAGGTAACCGCCTACAAACAAGCGCTCAACGATAACAATGCCGATGCCCTGCAACGACAAGAGGAGGTAAAAGCCCAAAAACTAAACCCATTCCCTATTGGCTTATATGTAGGTATTTGGGTTATTTTTATTTTGTTTGCCTTTTTACCCACTTTTTTTGAAGCCGGTATGATAGATGGCATGTTGCGAGCCATTCCCAATGTGATAGACAAAATACAAGTGGCTGCCGATGAAAAACACAAACTCCAAGCCGAAAACGCCCGTATGAGCATGGAACTTGATGTGGCAAGGCGCATACAAAACATGGTGCTGCCCCGACAAACAGAGTGGGAAAGCCAAAATAACTTGGATATAGCCGCACAAATGTATGCCGCAGTAGAAGTGGGCGGCGATTACTACGAAGTGCTGCCCCAAAAAAATGGCGATATCTACATCGGGATTGGAGACGTAACCGACCACGGACTACAATCGGGTGTTATTATGCTCATGACCCAAACCGCCATCAGAACCAGTATAGACGGTAAACAAAACACCCTAAAAGATACCCTGCAACAGGTAAACTCTGTGCTTTACAACAACATCAGTACCCGCCTGCAAGACAAACGAAACCTTACCCTTTGCCTGCTCAAGTGCAGCGGTAATGAGTTTACCTACTGCGGACAGCATGAATCTATCCTGCTTTACAAACACCATGAACGAAAAACCCAAAAAATAGACACCTTAGATGCAGGCATGTACCTTGGCTTGATTGACAACATCAGCCCATTTTTAGCCGAAACTACTATACATATAGACAACGAAGATGTACTGGTGCTTTATACCGATGGCGTAACCGAAGCCGAAAACCAACAAGGCGAAATGTACGGGCTGCAACGCCTTACCGAGGTTATTAACCAAACTGCCGCCCTATCTGCACAGCAAATCTTAAAAGCTATTTTTGACGATATATTTGCCTTTATCAACGGGCAAATAATTTTTGACGACATTACCGTATTGGTAGCTAAAAAGCGCAACTAACCCGTTTGTTTTTACTCAACCACAAAAAAAATTCCTTATGCAAACCACTGTTATCGGTAATTTTAACATCATACCCGATGCCCTTCCTGCCGAGGGCAATATCTCAATAGTTATCCAACCCATTGACATTATTACCCACTGGCGCCGCTGCGGCTTGCTTGCCGACTTTATAGCCGGATTTTACAATAATGCCGCCCAACAACCCGATAATATTAACCTCATTTCTACGGTAATGAACGAGCTGCTTGAAAATGCCACCAAATACTCCCGAAAACGAGATGCACTGGTAGCGCTTACCCTTAAACAGTACGACAATGTACTCAAAATGCAGCTCCAAAACTACACTACGCCCAATCATTTCTATTACTTTAAAAATTACCTTGCCTCTCTGCTGGAACAAGATAATTTAGAACAACTCTATATTGAAAAAATAGTGCAAAAAAGCGACCAAAAAGTAACCGAATCGGGCATGGGTATGCTCATCTTGCTTAAAGATTACCCGGTAAAAATAGGCGCTACCTTCATTGAAGACCCCCATACCGACCACTACGAAATTATTACCCAACTCTACTACTATTTCGACAACTAACCAACCCGCCGCGCCTAACAGACCCGCCATGGCGCACGTCACCCTGTTTCTTCAATTTAATAAAACATTTTAACGCTTAACTCACCACTATAAATACCTCATTCCATGACCAATCTTCAGGCGGGCGATGCCCATTTGCAGTACAATCCGCAAACACAAAATATCACCATTAGCGGCGTAATGCGCTTAGCCAATATGCAGGAGTATGAAGTGGTAACCCAATACCTCAATGAGTGTTTGGCTACTGCCGCAGATAACCTCACCCTTGACCTCAGCAAGCTCACTTTTTTAAACAGCTCAGGCATTACCACCCTCAGCCTTTTTGTATTGCAGTGTAAAAAAAATACAAAACCTACGCTGCACATCATCGGATCTACCACCATAGCCTGGCAAGAAAAATCGCTGCCCAATTTTAATAAACTATGGAACGAAGCCGCCATCAGTTTTCAGTAAGCAGCCTTGCTCTTTGCCAACCATTTTATGTATGAAACCCGATTTCAGACACCTTACCCTTGCACAAGTAGAACAACTTTTGGAGCAAAATGCCGTTTTGCAAGACCAACTTGCCGAGCTGCAACTGCTGCACGAAACCATTGTAGAACACAGTACCACCATTGAAAACGAACTGGAAGATAATAATGCCACCCTAAACCGCCTGCTGGGAGCTATGCGCAAATACCTTTCGCCGCAATTATATGAATCTATAGTGGGCGGCGAAACGCAAACTACCCTTAACTATAAACGCAAATTCCTTACCATCTTTTTTTCCGACATTGTAGGGTTTACCGAAGTTACCGATATGATTGACCCGGAGCTGCTATCGGAACTGCTCAACCAGTACCTCAACGAAATGTCTAAAATAGCCCTCGATTTTGGCGGCACTATTGATAAATTTATTGGCGATGCCATTATGATTTTTTTTGGCGACCCTATTTACCAAGATGACCAAACACACGCACGCCAATGCCTAATGATGGCAATAAAAATGCAACAAAAAATAGCCGAATTAGACCATGTATGGCAGGCAAGAGGTATTAAAAACGGATTGTCGGTGCGCATGGGCATACACAGCGGTTACTGCACCGTAGGCAATTTTGGCTCCGATAAACGAATGGATTACACCATTATTGGCGGCAACGTAAACATTGCCTCCCGATTGGAAACCTTTGCCGACCCAAGCAGCATTTTTATAAGCCGAGCCACTTTTGACCTTGTTAAAGACCTTATTCAAACCACCCGATTGGGTGAGGTAAAGGTAAAAGGTGTACATTTTGCCATTGAAGTGTTTAAAGTGCTGGGACTTAACAACAACGCCCCCACCCCCGATACCTTGCTTACAGCCGATAACGATACACTCATTTTTAAAGGATTTTCATTCCGAAAAGAAGAACTCAACCCCGATACCGTAAAATTGCTCACCCAAACCCTTCAGCAAGCTATTCAACTGCTCAACAGCTAACCCGCCGTTATGCCGCATTTAGCCCCCAACCCCACCCTTGCACAGCTACAGCAGTTTATTAAAGAACTCTGTGCCGAAAAAGGCTGGGATAAAAACTCCCACTTAGAAATTTTTTTACTCTTTTCCGAAGAAATAGGCGAACTGGCAAAAGCCATCAGAAAACACACCCAGCTCTACACCGAAACCAACGCTACCCAGCCCGATAAATTTGAGCTGGAAGAAGAATTTGCCGATGTACTGAACTACCTGCTCGACTTGGCTAATTTCTTTAACGTGGACTTGGAGGAGGCTTTCCGCAAAAAAAACCGCCTCAATCAGCAAAGAACCTGGGAGTAACCCCAAAACCGCTTTATAAATATCGGTTTTCCGAAATTACCACTACCTGATAATAACCAATTTTTGGGTTTGCGGGGTTTGCCCGTTTACCTGTATATGGCAGTAGTAAATGCCCAAAGGCAGGGTATGGGTATGCAACTGTATGGTAGCACCGCCGGGGGCGGTATGCCGGGTGGCTAATTGCCCTTGGGGGGTGTAGAGGCTTATGGTTAGCACATGGGCGGCGGTGAGGTGGGTGGCGTTTATGAGCAGGGTGTTGGTGGCAGGGTTGGGGTAAACCACCATGCCACCACCCCCGGACCCATCCAAAGGAGGGGAATTATCTTGCACCCCCACCACCCAACAGCCGTTGTAGGGTGGGCAGGCATTGCCGAGGCTGTCTGTGCGCACTATCCAGGCATCATAAATATGTAGCGGAGTACCTGTAAACGAAAAACCACAAATCATATAACCGCCATTGGGGGCAGGCTGAAAATCAAAAAAACAATCATTGCCCATAAGGCTTGTAGCAGCATTTTGATAGTACATGCCCCATGTCATATTACCTTGGTTGTCCACTTTAATAAGGCATCCGTTAGCGGGACCTTCGCTTGGATAAACATTAGCCAAACACATTACAACATCATTTGGCAATTGCATAACCCGCTCTATGCTATGCGGATAAAACTGGCTTTTGGGGTAACTACTTTCCCAAAGCATATTGCCAAGGGTATCTACCTTGAGTAGGTATGGTCCATAACTTGCCAACCCAAGCTCTTCGTCATATTGCTTACCCGCTATCAGGTATCCGTAGGTGGTGGGTATAATGTGGTTGCCTTCGGTAATAAAGTTGTTGCCATAAGTATGCGCCCAAATGGGTAAACCCTGTGCATTGGTACGCAAAAGCAATATGTTTGTAGCTACTCCACTAAATCTTGTACCCATGAGTAAGTATCCTTCATCGGGCAATTGGATAACCTGTTTGGCAGTTTCTATTGAGTTGTTGGTGTTGTAATTCTTATCCCACTGTATATTGCCTTGGCTATCGGTTTTTATAAACCAAATATTGTTGTTATTGCCCACCGTGTTTTTGGTATAACCTGCTAAGGCAAACCCCCCATCGGTTGTTTGTATTACGCTATTGGGCATTGCTTGGTTAGAACCTGCCATATATTTGCGCATCCATAAGGTATCGCCCAATAGGTTTAACTTTACCAACCCAAAATAGTACAAATCCGAATTGTAGTGCCGATACTGTACAGCGGCTACAAAATAATCGGTTCCCGATGGGTGGTGAATATCAGCAACAGTAAACGCTTCATTGGTTTGCCCATAAACCGCAGTCCAAATGCTCTGCCCACAGGCATCTACCCGTGCAAAATACATTTTTTGTTGCAAAGGAGTTACCCCCGATGCAAAGGTGTTTCCGCCAACTAAATAATCGCCGTTGTTGAGCGATGCTATGGCGGTAAAATCATTGTTTTGCCCTATATGGTCGTAAAACATACCCGGCGCACAATCATTCTGTGCAAACAACGGAGCGCATAGGTGTAAAAGGAAAATTGCATAGTGTATTGCTTTCATAAGATTATTATTTAGAAATGAGCAATTTAGCGGTTTGAATAGTGCCGTTGTTTAACGTAAGTTGTGCTATATATAAGCCGTTGGGTAGGTTTTCGGGCAGGGGTAGGTTGTGCAGTTGGTTTGGGGGGTAGTAGGTAGCCACTACTTGCCCGTGCAGGTTATAGAGGATAAGGGTTTGCCACAATTGGGTGTTATGAACGTTGATGGTATGAGTGGCGGGGTTGGGAAAAATAGATAACACAGACGTATCATTTTCAATAAGTATATGTTGCCCATCATCAACGCTTACAAAAATTAACTCTTCATTGCAACCGGGGGTAATGCAGCCGTTTTCATCTACCTTTAACAACCATACGTGCGACACAGGATATGCAACGGTAGGTTGTAATTGTATAGCATATCTGCCTACTGCTATGAAACCGCCATCGGGAGCGGGTATAGCATCGGTAAGCCATGCAAATTCATAGGCTTCGTCCTCATTATACAAGTAAAATGTTCTATCCCAAAGAACAGCACCTGAGCTGTCTAACAATGCCATCCAACCCCAGTAAGGAAAACACCAGTTTGTTTCATCGGCGCAAAAAGTATCTGACCCCACCAATAAAATTTTACCGGAGGGCATCTCAATCGCTTTCTTTATGCCTTTACTATACCCACTCATGTGGGTGCGCCAGTACACATTTCCGATGCTATCTATTTTTGAAATGTAGTATGATTTTCCCTCAACTTCATCATTGGGGAAAGCAGGATGGCTTTTACCATCGCAACTCCATACATAATACTTACCGGGTTCTGTTTTACAAGGCACAATATAGGCATCGCAATCATCATCGGGGGTGCCGATGTTCAGCATCCAGCGCACCGACCCATCTGCATTGAGTTTATATATCAACCCATCGCCATCGCTGGTGCCGTCACTTTCAGAACTATTAGATACAGCCGTAAAACTTCCCATAAGATAAGCGCCATCATAGTCTTCTGAAATACTTTGTGCGCGTTGAAAACTGTCTATAACAAAACGTTTTGTCCATAAGGTGTCGCCATTGGTTACTGAGGTTTTTAGTACATAAGTATCTGCTGTGCCCGGACCCGAGCTACTGGCAAAACCACACATTACATAATCTCCTGCGTTATTCTGCATTAAAGCAAATGCTCTGTTCATTGTTTGGGGCTCACCGTAGTCTCTGTTCCACTCTAAGTTGCCAATGCTATCAAATTTCATGAAATATATATTGTCCCACCAATAAGAGGATATAGGTTTGAAAGTAGCAAAAGCAAAACCTCCGTCTTGTGTGGATATAAATTGACCAAACTCACTAGAATAAACACCGATATTACCTATATTGTGGTTTCTAAGCCAGTTTAGCTCACCATTGTAACTAAAACTCAAAATGGATATACCATTGCTTACGGTTGAGTTCCTATATGTATTGGCAACAATGTAGTCGTTAGAACGGGCAATAACATTAACCGCGTTGCTACGATACCCATTGTGGGTATAAAATTTAGAATAGTACTGTTGGGCGAAAGATGGAAATGCTACAAGTTGCAGCAGTATAGTATATAATAAAATATGTTTCATTTTAGCGTATTTAACCTCCTGCCCATACTACAAAAAGTACAAGCAGGAGGGGTAGATGAATGTATATTACCTAACAATTGACAATTTTTCTTGGGCTATTATAGCTCCGGCTTCGTTTTGCACAATGCAGAGGTATAATCCATTGGGCAGGTGGGCAGTTTTCACTATCAGGCTGCGCTGCCCATTGGCAAGCGGCAGGTTTTGCAGGGTTCTGCCCAGTAAATTGAGGATTTGTATGCTGCCTGTATGTTGCCAAAAATAAACAGGCAATTGCACCTCAAAATTATTGCTTGCAGGATTAGGCGTTATTTGCAACCGGTTCAGTACGGTTTTATCTGACATCGGCACTTTTTTGTAACAAGGGTGGGCAGAGGTTTTACCGCTGCCGGCATCTAACGGTATTTGCCAATCACAGTATTCGCCGCGCAATAAACTCAGCAGGGCGCAGGCGGCGGGGGTTTGGTTTGGTTGCATAGCGAAGGGGTGGTTGGTTGTGGGGTAGAACGCAAATTTGGTAAAAAGGG
>DDVC01000025.1:0-1001 GCA_002345145.1 Bacteroidetes bacterium UBA2322 | reverse complement strand
GCCTTGTGGGTAGAATTTGGGTGAGTTACCCTACTTGTTATTTTGCCACAACTAACTTGGCAGTTGCTATAATTTTGCCTGCTACTTCATAGCTGAGTATATACATGCCATCGGGTAAGTCAATGGTATCAATACTCATTTGTGATTGATGGTACTGGGTGGCAGGTGCCGGAACAGTTTTAAGCGTATGCCCCGATAAATTAGTGAACAGTATTTGTGCGTTTTGGCGTTGTGCGGGCAGCAAAATTTGAACCACTCCGTTAGTAGGATTTGGAAAAACAACCAATGGACTTACCCCCGAAACCTGCGGCGGTGGTTTGGGCACACTCTCTACCCCCACTACTGTGGAGGCAATGATGAGGGTATCCTCAGCACCACCGTTGCAGCCGGGGGTGAAACAGCCGTTGGGGAGGACTTTGAGGAGGAGTGTATTTAATATATACCCTATACCACCTTGTACTACATCTAAAATACCCCCTGTTGCTAAAATATTTCCGTAAGTGTCTTCGGTTATGCTTACCGGTACTAAAAAGTTTACTATCGGCGTATAACTTATGTACTCACGTTCCCATAATAATTCTCCATCAGAAGACATGCGGAACAACCAGCCCACTTCGTAATTATAGCCCGGCTTAAAAGCGTATCCACATCCTATAATGTCGCCGTTCTATGCTACGGCAATGTCAACAATGAACTTTTCGTATGTACCATAGAAATCATACCGCCAAACATATTCTCCTTCACTATTAAGGCATAGCAGATACGGGCGTTGTCCTAAAATATTGCTATACACTCCATCAAACCATTTAACAACTATATTTCCATTTTGCATGGTTTTTACACGCATTTGGGGGTTGGTGTATCCTACATTGCCGCTCAAGGAGTAACGCCACAATTCGTTGCCCAAGGTATCTACTTTGCGAATTTGTCCTTTTATATAAGAAGGATAATAACAAGCTACTCCTAAGTATAAAAAATTGGCTCTTTATGATTTTAGTTGA
>DDVC01000029.1:11595-11869 GCA_002345145.1 Bacteroidetes bacterium UBA2322 | reverse complement strand
CTCAAATAGAGATTTTACCCAAGCCGACACTTGGGGCAAAAACCAGTTTAACTCGTCATTTCCTGTGGGATTAACCAATTTTCTTGCTTCAAAAAACTCAGAGAATGTATATCTTTGTATCGATAAAGAATTAAAGGTAAAGCATAGAAAAATATCGGCAAAAGAACTTTACGGAATTGAGCCAAACTCTGATAACTTGTTTTTTTCTTTTGAAAGTCCATATACTCCATATCAACAATTGGTTATTGGAGTTTTGCCAAGAGTAGATTTAGTT
>DDVC01000029.1:10956-11390 GCA_002345145.1 Bacteroidetes bacterium UBA2322 | reverse complement strand
ATTAAGAAGCAACGGGCAATGTTTGCGTCCAATTGAAGTTAAGTTAACTGCCTTACCCGACAATTCAACCTGCAACCTGAGTGAACAATTTTATGGTTGCGAAATGGTTATCAGACCCGATACAATTCTTTACTTAGCTTGTAGCATTGTAAAAAATTTCAAAGATAACAACAAAGCGCTTTCTACACTCATAGGAAGTGAGTTTGATAACATAAAGGATTGGACAGATGGCGCTGCTATTTGGACTTATATTGCAAGTATGATTGGCGCAATTGACCGTATTGTAGTTTCGGTTTTAGAAAAGCAAGAGCCTTTGCTCCTGCAACCTATCTGGAAAACAACCGGTAAATCGCCAAAACTTGCCAATAATTGCTTAGACGTATTCATTTGGTCAAATTTTGCCTTTATCCAGCTCTTTGTTGATGTTGCAAGGG
>DDVC01000029.1:0-10787 GCA_002345145.1 Bacteroidetes bacterium UBA2322 | reverse complement strand
GCTCTTCCGATCTAGCTCTTTGTTGATGTTGCAAGGGGGGAACTATCCGAAGGCGCTAACAAAATTACCCGACAAGTAAGAACCATTATTTGGCTTTTTAAAATGTTCTATGATTTTGCAAAACAAGGTCAAATAAACTACCACAAAATTATTGACGAACTTTCTTACAATACTAAAAATGATAAGGCTTTTGCAGCAAGCGGCAGAGTTACACACAAATATATGGCGTGTGCTGAATTGTTAAAACCAAGGATTGAGAAGAAAGAAATCAAAAAAATCATACTTGGTGGCGGGCAGAATTTACTTAGCCCCGAAAGAAGGTTTGATGCAATAATCTATAACTCACCAGAACTTTTTACACAATGAAAACAGTAGATTTATTTTCGGGCTGTGGGGGCTTATCGCTTGGGTTTCAAAACGCAGGATTTGAAATTGTAGCAGCCTTTGACAAGTGGGAGCCGGCAGTAAAAGTTTACAGAGATAATTTTAATCACCCAATATATGATATAGACTTGGCCAGTGAGGAGGGGCTTGAATTTGTTAGAAGTTTCAAACCTCAAATGATTATAGGCGGACCGCCCTGCCAAGATTTTTCAAGCGCCGGTAAGCGTGATGAAACATTAGGACGTGCAGATTTAACAATTTCTTACGCAAATATCATAGCTGTTGCAAAACCCGAATGGTTTGTGATGGAAAATGTAGAGCGTATTATTAAAAGCCGCATACTAAAAGAAGCATTGCAGATTTTTAAGAAAGCCGGTTATGGAATTTCTTATCAAGTTTTAGATGCAAGCCTTTGCGGAGTTCCCCAATCGAGAAAACGGTTTTTCTTGGTCGGGCACAAAAAATCACCTGATAATTTTTTAATTTCTTATCTCAATAAAAACTTATCAAGCAAACCTATGACACTATTTGATTATTTTGGATATTCATTAGGTATTGAGTATTACTACCGGCATCCAAGAAGTTATGCAAGACGCGGAATTTTCAGCATTTATGAGCCAAGCCCAACTATTCGGGGGGTAAACAGACCAATTCCGAAAGGCTACACAAAACATGAAGGTGACCCTGTTGAAATTTCAGAAAAAGTAAGACCTTTAACTACCAAAGAAAGAAGCTTAATACAAACTTTTCCGGAAAATTTTATTTTTAATGGCAGTAAAACAGACCTTGAGCAGATTATTGGTAATGCTGTACCCGTTAAACTTGGGGAATATGTTGCAAATTGTATCAATGAGTATTTCAACGATAAACAAGAGAACAAGTATTTTAGAATTGGACAATTAGAGTTAATGTAAAATGGAGCAAAAATAGCCCCGCACTACCCACTACCAAAACTTTTCACCATTCACTTTTCACTCCACCATGTCAAACATAGCCTATATAGACAACCAGCCCTATACCATTGAGCCCGGCGATACCATACTCACGTTTATTAAGCGGCATTTAGGCAATAAACTCGTGCCTACCCTTTGCGATGCCCCCAATCTTGAACCCTTTGGGGCATGCCGCGTGTGCAGTGTAGAAGTAGCCCTAACACAAGGCGGAGCTGCAAAAACGCAAGCCTCCTGCCACACGCCCGTTATGCCGGGCAGTTATATTTACCCCACTTCTGAGCGCATTCAAAAACTCCGCAAAAACATCATTGAACTGGTACTTACCGACCACCCCCTTGACTGCCTCACCTGCGAGGTAAACAACAACTGCCAGCTACAAGAAGTGGCAGCACAAGTGGGCATAAGGCATGTGCGCTACCCCGCCGGTAAAAACCACCTCCACTACCAAAAAGACCTGAGCCACCCCTATATGACCTCCGATTTTAGCAAGTGCATCAACTGCTACCGGTGCATACGCGCCTGTGACGAAGTACAGGGCGAGTTTGTACTTACCATGGCAGGCAGAGGGTTTAGCAGCAAGGTGGTAAAAGGAGCTAACCAAAACTTTTTCGAGTCGGATTGCGTAAGCTGCGGAGCCTGCGCCCAAGCCTGCCCCACCTCCGCCATTTCCGATGTGTTTGAATCAAAATCGGTGGTAGGTGTTAAAAAAACACGCACCATTTGCACCTACTGTGGTGTGGGGTGCAACTTAGAAGTAGCTACCATAAACGGAACCATAAAAAGCATACAAGCCCCCTACAATGCGGCGGTAAACCAAGGGCATACCTGCCTCAAAGGGCGTTTTGCCTTTTCGTTTTACAATCACCCCGACCGCCTCAAAACACCTCTCATTAAACAAAACGGAAGATTTGTTCCGGCAACTTGGGAGGAGGCTTACGATTTTATAGCCCAAAAACTAACCCAAATAAAACAACAATACGGGCCCGATGCCATAGCCGGTATTTCCTCTGCCCGATGCACCAACGAAGAAAACTACCTCATGCAAAAATTCATCAGGGCGGTTATAGGCACCAATAACATAGACAGTTGCGCCCGCGTTTGCCACTCGCCCACCGCATTAGGTTTGCAGCGCACCTTTGGCACAGGAGCCGCCACCAACTCCATCATAGACCTTAAACAAACCCAATGTATGTTGGTGATAGGCGCTAACCCCACCGAAGCCCACCCCGTTACCGGCGCTAAAATAAAACAAGCCGCCATGCAGGGTAAAACCCTTATTGTAATAGACCCCCGCCGCACCAAACTTGCCCGATACGCCAACTACCACCTCCAACTGCGCCCCGGCACCAACGTAGCCGTGCTAAACATGATGTTGTACTACATTATGCAAGCCGGACTGGAAGACCAAGATTTTATAGCCTCCCGCACTGAAGGTTACGAGGAGTTTAAACAGCAAATACTCAGCCTCAATATAGATGAGTTAGAGCAAATATGCGGCGTAAACAGAGAGTTGGTAAAACAAGCCGCCATAGCGTATGCCGCTGCGCCGGCAGCCATGTCGTTTCATGGTTTAGGCGTTACCGAGCATACACAAGGCACTTATGCCGTTATGCTCATTGCAGATTTAGCCATGATAACCGGCAACATAGGCAGGCGCGGCGTGGGCGTTAACCCCCTTCGCGGACAAAACAACGTGCAGGGCGCTGCCGATATGGGTTGCCAGCCGCATCAGGGAGCCGGCTACTTAGATGTTACCAACCCCGATATACATAAACAATACGAAGAATTTTACCAAGCCAAATTGCCCCTTCACATAGGCTACAAAATACCCCAAATGTACGATGCCTCCTTAGCCGGTAAACTGAAAGCCCTTTGGATAATGGGCGAAGACGTGGTACAAACCGACCCCAATACCCAAAAGGTAATGGCAGCTATTGACCAATTAGAATTGTTTGTGGTGCAGGAAATTTTTATGACCGAAACAGCCCTCCGAGCTACCGTAGTACTGCCCGCCGCCTCTTTCTTAGAAAAAAGCGGCACCTTTACCAACGGCGAGCGCCGCGTGCAACGCGTAAACGCTGTGGTGCAACCCCTTGCCGGCACCAAACCCGATGGGCAGATAATGGTGGACATTATGAACCAAATGGGTTACCCGCAGCCGCCCTACCACCCCAAAACCGTATTAGAAGAAATAGCCCAAATAGTGCCTTTCTTTAAAGGTATCCGCTGGGACGAACTGGGCGAAAACGGCAAACAATGGCCAGTAGCCCCCGATGGCACCGATACCGAAGTGCTGCACATAGGCACATTTAAGCGCGGAAAAGGTAAATTCCATTTTGCCCGATTTGCCGAAACCAACGAACTACTCGCCAACGCCAAAACCTACCCCTACATCATTACCACCAACCGCGAGCTGGAACACTACAACTCAGGCACCATGACCCGCCGCACCGCCAATGCCAAACTGCTCTCCGAAGATGTTTTACTCATTCACCCCGATGATGCAAAAAAACACTTTATCTTAAACGGCGATTGGGTTTGTGTAGAATCGGCAAGAGGTAAGGTGGACATTAAAGCCAAAATAACCGATGAGGTGAAACCCGGCATACTCAGTACCACTTTCCATTTTCCTGAACTGATGATTAACAACATCACCTCAAACGAACACGACACCGAAGCCCTATGCCCGGAGTATAAAGTGGTAGCCGTAAACATCAGAAAAAGCAAAGGCAAACACAAAGCCCAACTGCCGGCGCAGTAAAGGTGGTATTTTACCCCCCCACCCCACCCATCTCATCAAGTTTTACCCCAGTAAACTCCCTATGACAAAGCGTAGTAAACTTTTTACCTTTTTTTCACCTTCTAAATACTCGTATTTAACCAACGTTTTTTTCTATCTTTGAACGCCGCTTTGCCCACAAACCGGTAGAGCCTGCCATGCGCCTAATTGAACCATTTTTTACCCTAAAACCCACCTTATTTACCACCTTTATGAAAAAAACAAAAGGCAAAGAGTTCCTATCGGAACTGAAACTTTACTCCGATTACCTCAAATGGGACGCACAGTTAGGACGCTACGAAACATGGCAGGAAGCCTGTAACAAAGTACTCAACACCCACACCCTTCGCTACGGCGAAGTAATCAAACCCTACCTCAACGAAATAAGACAAAACTATTACCACAAAGCATTTTTATCATCGCAGCGCAATTTGCAGTTCAGAGAAGAGGCAATCATTAAACACAATGCCAAAATTTACAACTGCTGCACCACCTATGCCTACTCGCCCGATGTGTTTAACAGGGGTTTTTATGTGTTATTGTGCGGCTGCGGTTTAGGCGTTTCGCTCAAACGCAAATTTGTATCGCAGTTGCCCCTTATAGAAAAACGCGGCAATGAAGTAAAACTATTTGTCATTCCCGATTCCATAGAGGGTTGGGCAGAGGCAACCAAAGTACTTATCAGTTCTTTTTGCAAACACCCCGCGCTGTATGAAGAATACTTTGGGTATCAGGTAAAGTTTGATTTTTCTGAAATTCGCCCAAAAGGAGCATTCATCAGCGGCGGTTTTAAAGCCCCCGGCTCCGAAGGGCTCAAACAATCTTTGGAGCGCATAGAAACCCTGCTGTCTAACAACTTGGGCGAGTTTAAAACCATCGTTGCCTATGATGTATTGATGCACCTGTCCGATGCTGTTTTATCGGGTGGTGTGCGCCGTTCTGCCATGAACGTTATCATAGACCACGATGATACCGATATGCTGCACGCCAAAACCGGCAACTGGCGCAGCACCCACCCGTGGCGCGCCCGTAGCAATAACTCAGTAGGTTTATTGCGCGGTACTTTTACCGAAGAAGCGTTTAAGGCGTTGGTATCGCTAAATCAGGGCGACAGCGACATAGGCTTTGTATTTATGAGCCACGAAGACGAAATGTTTAACCCCTGTTTTGAAATCGGGTTTAATTTTTACGAACAGATAATGGATCGTTCCGAAACCGTTTTTCAGTTTTGCAACCTCAATGAGTTAAACGCATCGGCTTGTGTGGGGCAACACGGTAAATTTTCCGAAGAAAAATTTTACCAACTCTGCCGCCACGCCGCCATTTTAGGCACTTTGCAAGCCGGTTACACCCGTTTTCCTTACTTGGGTAAGCAAACAGAGTGGATTGTAGCCGGCGAAGCCCTGCTGGGTATTTCTATAACCGGCTGGATGACCCGCCCCGAACTGTTTAACCCCGATATTTTGCGCCGAGGCGCCGAAATAGTAAAACAAACCAATGCCGAAGTGGCTAAGGTAATAGGCATAAACATTGCCGCCCGAACCACTACCGTAAAACCATCGGGCAATGCGTCCGTTATCCTGCAAACCGCATCGGGCATCCACCCCGAACACGCTAAGCGTTATTTTCGCATTATGCAGTTAAACAAAGAATCGGAAACCGCCAAATACCTCGAAATTCACCAGCCCGAGTGCTTGGAAGAGTCGCGCTGGTCTGCCACCAATTCCGATTATGTAGTGTACGCCCCCTGCGAAAACGACGAAAACGTAATCGTAAAAGAAGAAATGCAAGGCGTAAAACACCTTAAACTCATTGAGTTAGTGCAAAACTCATGGGTAGAAGCCGGTAAACGCCCCCAACAGTGCTATAACCCTCTTACACAACACAATGTGAGCAATACGGTTATTATAGACAACCTGCAAGAAATAGTTGCCTATATTTTCCAACATCAGCAAAACTTTGCCGCCGTTTCTTTTATTTCCCTTTTTGGCGATAAAGATTATGTGCAGGCTCCGTTTACCTCCGTTCTAAACTCGCAGGAAATTATAGACAAATACGGCGAGGGCGCTATGTTTATGTCGGGGTTAATTGTTGACGGTTTGCACTACTTTAACGGCGATTTGTGGGAAGCCCTGTCTTATATTACCGATGATAAAAAACCCCTCATTGGGCGGCGCGACCAAACCTTGCTGCAAAAAGACTGGATTAGGCGCGTACATAAATTTGCCAAAAATTTTTTTAAGGGCGACCTCAACACCACCATTTACTGCATGAAAGATGTGCACCTGTGGCACAAATGGCATGTGGTAAACCGTAACTTTAAACTGATAGACTTTAACGAAATACTTACTAAACCCCGATACGTAGATGCCGCAGAGTTGGCTGCCGTAGCATGCAGCGGCGGCAGTTGTGAAATATAATCAATTTTACCCAATGTGGCAGTTTTGCTGTATTACGGGTGTAAACGGTTGGTAAATACAAGGTCATCTGCTTTTTTTGACCTAATCTGCCCCTAAAAAAATTGGCGTGCTGCACTTTTTGTATGCGAATAGTGTTTTTTATCCCGATGCTTACCTTGCCTGCCTTGTTTTACTGATAGGTGGTATGTATTGGGATAATTACCTAATGCTGCACTTTAAAACGCAGTACGCCAAACTTATTTTTACTCTTACAGGCATAATGAAAAGCCCAACCATTGGTTTGAATGCCCCGGAGTACTTATACCCACATTGCTATATTTTACCATGACCTCTTTGCACCAACAACTATTGCTTAAATACGATGTGCCGCTGCCCCGCTACACCAGTTACCCCACTGTGCCTTACTGGGAGCCGCAAACCCTTACGCCCGATGTATGGAAACAGGCATTTACCCACCGTTTTGTTGCCGAAAAAGGGCAAATGAGCCTATACATACACCTGCCTTTTTGCGAAAACCTTTGCACTTTTTGTGCCTGTAATAAAAGAATTACCAAAAACCACGCCGTAGAAGAGCCGTACATTGCCGCTTTGGTATCGGAGTGGCAAATGTACCGGCAACTGATGCCCTACCCTCCGGTTTTGCACGAAATTCACCTTGGCGGCGGCACACCCACCTTTTTTAGCGCACAAAACCTGTATAAATTACTTGCCGCCATTACCCACCAAGCGCAAGTACTCCATAACCATGAGTTTAGCGTAGAAGTACACCCCAATTATACGCGCTATGAGCATCTGGAAACCTTAGCCGGCATAGGGTTTAAGCGCATTAGCCTGGGGGTGCAAGATTTTGACCCATTAGTGCAGTTTACCATAAACAGAGTGCAAACCTTTGACCAAACGAAGGCTGTGGTGGACTGGGCTACCAAATTAGGTTTTGAAGGCATTAACATAGATTTGGTATATGGCTTGCCCAAACAACAAGTGAGCAGTGTGGAGCATACCGTAGAGCTGATTACCCGGCTGCGTCCGCACCGCATAGCTTTTTATTCTTATGCCCATGTGCCCTGGAAAAGCAAAGTACAACGCCGCTACACCGATGCCGACCTGCCCAATGCCCTTGAAAAATGGAATATGTATGAGCGCGGGCGGCAGTTGCTAACACAAGCCGGCTATAAAGCCATAGGCATGGATCATTTTGCCCTGCCAAACGATAAATTGTTTGTGGCTGAGGCTGCCGGTAATATGCACCGCAATTTTATGGGTTATACCACCACCGCTACCAAACTGCTGGTAGGATTGGGCGCTTCTGCCATAGGCGATACCTGGGAGGCGTTTGCCCAAAATGAAAAAGAAGTAGAAAAATACGAACTGTTGGTTAGCCAAAACCAACTGCCCATTACCACCGGTCATTTGCTTACCAATGAAGACCTGCTTATCCGAAAACACATTTTAGAGCTGATGTGTACGGGTAAAACCACCCTGCAACCCGATGTTTTACCGCCTGCCTTCCTTGAATCGGTTTTTGAAAAACTGCAACCCCTGCAAGCCGATGAATTGGTTGCCCTTACCGGTACAACCCTATCGGTTTTGCCAAAGGGAGCTACTTTTATACGAAACATCAGCGCCTGCCTTGATGCGCGCATGTGGCGTAAACAAGCCCAAGGTAATATGTTTAGTAAGGCTATATAGCGCTGCCCCACAGGTGAGGCAGAGGCTGTAATTTGGCTGCCTATGGAAGCATATTTGCGAAGGGCGGGATTAAATAGCACTTCCCTTGCCCTATACACAAAGTTTATAGAAAATACAAAAGCCTAAATTACATACATTAGCCCACCTTTTCACAAACATAATGTTGCCTGCTGTTTTTGCTTTTCTCACACCCAAAAGTCAAGCAAGTTTTTGATGGCGTTTTGAAAAAGTTTAGGTGCTTTAATTCCTAAAATTAGTTCTCCGTTTTCGTTGAGCAAAAAGCCAATTTCTATTTCTACAATTTGTTGTTCTTTTCCACCATACAACACAACAGTTCGGAAAATTTTGAATTTAGGGTAGTATTTTTTGATATAATTTTGCTCAATAAAATCGTAATTGGCAAGTTCGGCAATGCCTTGTGAACGAAATTTGTACTTTTTGCCTTCAATGTTTATCACTTCACTATGTCCAAAATCTATCAAAATTAAGTCGGGAATGTGAATAATTTGGTCTTTGTCGCCTGCCTTGTATTTTTCTCGGTCTTTGTATTTCGCTAATGGAATTGCTTCGCCTTCTTTGGTCATAAAATAGCCCTTTTCACTGCCCGCATGGTTTTCAAAAATAGATTCTCCCGTTGTAAAATTTTCAACCACTACGTGAATAAAAATTGTTCCTAACTTTTCTCCTTCGGTGTCATATTTCCAATAGTCTGTGTTTAGTTCAGTTTTCGGAACTTCTAAGCCCTGCAAAGAAATAGCCAATTTGTTGGCTATTTGGATAAATTTATTGGTTTTTCCTACGTGTTTTTGTTCTAAGCCGTGTTGTGTAATTTCTAATTTCTTTGTCCAACCTAATTTCCTTAAAACTGCACAGATTATACTCAATGCCCCAATATTCGGGTCGTGAGAAAGTCCCTCACTTTTATAAAGTCTGCCCGAAATTTCAATTTTATTTTTTGACTTGGCAAGCAAAATAGGCACATTTCCCGCAGGGGCTTTTCGCATATTTGCCTTAAAATCAATAACTTCATCTATGTTTTGGAAAGGCACAAATACACTTTCGTCTAATTTTTTACCTAAAATCTCTACACCCAAAGTCAATAAAAGCCTTGTGCCAAAAATGTAGGTTTCGGTTGGTTTTTCCTTTTGCTCTACTTGCAAATTGTAAAGCATTATCATTTTTACGTTTGGGTAGTAATTTTTGATAAATACAAACTTACTACAACGCTGATACACGCCTGTATTTCGGCTTTCTTTGTCATCTGTTTTGGTTTCTTCTATGGCGTAAATTGGCGTATCAGTTGGTGTAGGCTCGTTTTCTTGGTAGAAAACCAAAAAATCCGTAAAACTTGAATTACCCGAAACGGTTTTGATAAAAACCTTATTCACTTTGTTGCAATCAAAACCCTTGACTTGATAGGTAAAAGTAAACTTATCGTTTTCGAGTATTGGGTGGATTTGCAACGGATTTAAAAAACAAGCAAAAGCGTAATCTTTCGCAAATTTTTGCAATATGGTGGCTAAGACTTCTTTTTTAGGTTTTTCTTCGGTGAGTAGGTAAAGATTAGGTTTCATTTCTTTTCAAAATATAAAGTTGCTCTTTCACAAATTTTTTAGTCTTACTTTCTCCGTTAGAATTGGATTTAAAGCGAAGGTAATCAAATTCTACTAATTGCACTTCGCCAAAACTACCCAAAACAGATAAAATTTTGTCTTGAGGCATAATACCTTCGCTGTTGTAGCTCAAAACCAAATATTTGTAATGGGCGTTATTGACAATGCTGCAAAGCTCTTTTAAGCCTGTTTCTGCATTGCAAAACTGCGATTTTTGATTTTCATAATTTCGCATACCTGATATACCTTTTATGTTTGGATTATCGTATTTGGCAATGGTTTCCAGTAAATGATAATTTGGCGCGTATTGCCTTTGGTTATAAGGCGGGTCTAAATACAAAATATCTGCCTGAATTTCTGCAATCAACTCTACCGAATTTTGATTAAAAACCTTGTTTTCTTTGTTGCTAATAATGATTTCAATAGGTCGCAAAGTTAATTTTTTAACAGCCCTTGCATCCCAAGTTTTTTGAAACGCTGCATAAACACCTGAAATATTGGCATAAAAAGGTACGGTTTCTATCAGGCAAGCCAATAAAATATAGTATTCATTTTCAGCCAATAAGTTTTCATTTTTCCAACTTTCAATTTGCAAACGAATAGCATCAATAATTTTTCCGTTTTCGTTGCTAAAATACATTCTCGGAATATCTAAATGTTTTGTTCCTTCGGGTGTGTAATTTTGAAAAATAAAACTTTCCTGTTGTAGTATAGTATTCAGGTAGTCGATTACTTGCATTAAAGGACTTGCAAAAAGTGAGCTGGGTTTTATTTCTATTTTTTGCAACAATTTTTCAAAAGTTGGTACTTCGTTATTTTCAATATAAGCCTTTTGCAAGACGAAAGAAAAATACAACAAATCAGAAGAAAAAACTTTATAGCCTTTCTTTTTGAAAAATTGTCCTACATTACTTGTTCCTGCAAAAAAATCAAAAAATGAAGTTCCCGA
>DDVC01000157.1 GCA_002345145.1 Bacteroidetes bacterium UBA2322 | reverse complement strand
AAGACTATTTGTTTTTCAAAAAGTGAACAAATTCACGATAATGTAATTGGACTGTACATTGAAACCTACTATTTTAAACATGGAATCTATTCTGAAGCTGTACTCAAATCAACCGGTTAGACCCGCCACCACAGCCAACCAGATAACCCAAATTGATCACTAAGTCTGTGCAGTGCAAAAGCTAAAGGCTAAGTGCCTGATAGTCAGTTGTTTTGACAGGAAAAGTGTCAAAATAAAGACTAAATTGTCAATTTTTACAACCAAAGCAATTATCGTGTCATAAAAAGCACTGTCTTACTCGCAATTTATCGTTTGTTGGTTGTTTGGTTTTTGTCAATAATAAACATATAAACCTCAACCTCTTTTCCAAAATTATTAAATTTTTCCTAAATTTATTTCCCGGCGACCTTCCGTTAAATGATAGAGTCAAAGCAATAGCTACCAAATAAAATTATGAAATCAATAGTGTTGTGTTACGTTTTTTGTTGCCTATTTCGTTATATAAACAGATGCGTTTGTTCTGAAGAATTTAGCGGCAAAATGCTCAAATAGTTTTTGCCATGTTTTGTTCACCTTATAAACTTCTCCGCTAATGACATGTGTCCAGTTATGTAGAATTTTTTGGCTCAGCAAAACTGCCGAATTTGTAAATGTATTTAAACTGCTGCTACCGAACTTAATAGCCATTGCCAAGCGCTACGGCATCAATGAAGAAGATGCAAAAGATGCCTTGCAAGAAGCTCTTTTTAAGTTTTTCCGCAAATTCTGTTTGTCTAACAATTTCGAGACCCTCTGCCCCGAAGGTGATTTTTTGGGTTATTTGTTTGAAATGGCTAAAAATATATTAATAGACAATTGGAAAAAAAATAGCAAATCAAACTCTATCTCTTTGAATTCTATGTTGGATATTGCTATTGCATCCATAGATGAGGATGATCCCATAAATATACTTATTCGCAATAATTTTAATGAATTTTTGTCAGATACCATAAACAATTTAAAAAGCGAAGTATGCAAAAACTATTTTACTTTAATATTGCAAGAACTAACAAATAAAGACATAGATAATAAAATGGGTTATGCCAAAGGTACAGCAAGACAACAATCCCATCGTTGTAAAAACGAACTAATGGAATCCATTCTGAATTCCTCCGATTTAGATGCTTTTGAAAGCATGTTCCCCTTTATAGAAAAATTTATCAAACAAACCAAAAAATATCCATGAAATTACACAGTGATTTAGTTGCGGAATACATTGCTAAAAAAATGACAGACAATGAACTGGCAACGTTTAAAAAACGCCTTGAAAACGAACCTGACCTGAAAAAACAGGTTGTTGCTATGCTGGTTGACTTGGCTCTGCAACCAAACCCCTTGAAAAAAGTCCGAAAAATTGTTGATGCTCTTGGCGATGATTTATTTGTCGATAGCGGCACGGTAGATGATGCTTCTGAAATACCTCCGACTTACACACTTGACGAACTGCTTGAGTTTTTTTCGCCGGCAGCCAATCTTGAGGCGGTAGCTGTAAGCAGAGGCAGCGAATTAAAGGAACAAAATGCACTGGAGCAAATGGTAATCTTGCCTGTGAACGACATTAATGTTACCGGCACATCGCTGCTTTTGGTGTTTGAGAATATTTTAACTCATCCCGTTCATTTGGAAATTCTCAACAACAAAGAGCAGCATGTAATGCCATCAATAATTATTCCCGCCGGCGTTTCATCTTATGATTGCAAATTGGGTAAGCAAGTGCCGGGCAAGTATTACTGGCGAATGCGATTAGATTCATTAGACCGAAATCTTAACCGTGAGTTTGGAACAGCTATCGGCAGCTTTTTCATAAACCGACAACTGCTATAGCAGCCTGAACAATTGTGTTGATTGCCTGCTGCCTTATTTGCCAAAGGGGCTGTCCAAAAAGCCCACATCTTGCACATATTTACACAGAACTACTATTTTTCTTGCTTTTAATCAGTCATAAACAAATCTGATTTTGTGCAATTTAACTGAGTTTCCGACTTTTTAGACAGCCTCAAATTATGTAGAGACACACGGCCGTGTGTCTCTACCGGCAGGCATCAGAGACGTACCCACTACATCCTAAATACGCCGTATTTATTATCGCTGTTAATAGGGGCATTGTTTACCACAGCCAAGCAAAAGCCCAGCACATTTCGGGTTTGGCGGGGGTCTATCACACCATCGTCCCAGCCTTGGGCGGTGGCGTAAAAGGCGTTTGATTGCCCTTCTACCTCTTTCATCATGTACTCTCGCATTTGTTTTGCCTGCTCCTCATCTATGGTGCCTCCCATTTTGGCAACAGCCTCGCGCTGCACCATTTCCATAACGCCGGCAAGCTGCTCCGGTCCCATTACGGCAATTTTATGATTGGGCCAGGTAAACAAAAATCGGGGGTCATAAGCTCTGCCGCTCATGCCATAGTTGCCCGCTCCATAAGAAGCGCCTATCATAATGGTAATAGCAGGCACACTGCTGTTAGATACTGCGTTAATAAGTTTTGCGCCATGTTTAATAATGCCTTCCTGTTCGTATTTCTTACCCACCATAAAACCGGTAATGTTTTGGAGGTAAATAATAGGGGTATTATTTTGGTTGCAGAGCTGAATAAAGTGCGCACCTTTGTTAGATGATTCTGAAAAAAGTACGCCGTTATTTGCCAAAATACCCACCGGATAGCCATGTATATGGGCAAATCCGGTAACGAGTGTGTTGCCGTACTCGGGTTTAAACTCGGCAAACTCTGAGCCGTCCACCAATCGGGCTATTACCTCGCGGGCATCATAAGGCTTTTTGGGATTTGCTGACGGAATACCCGCAAGCTCATCGGGGCTAAACAAGGGTTGGGCAATATGCCGGGGCGGTGTATAGTGGGTAGCAGGTGGTTTAAGGTGTGCTACTATTTCGCGCGCTATTTTAATGGCTTCGTATTCATCGGCAGCTAAGTAATCAGATACGCCCGATATTTTACTGTGCATATCGGCGCCTCCAAGCGTTTCATCGTCCACAATTTCGTTGGTTGCCATTTTTACCAACGGCGGACCCGCTAAAAACACCTTAGCGCGTTCCTTTACCATTATAATATAGTCGCTCATGCCCGGTATATAAGCGCCACCGGCAGTACTGTTGCCAAAAACTACGGCTATACTGGGAATACCCTGTTTGGAGCGTTGGGTAATATCTTTAAAATTGATGCCGCCCTGCACAAAAATTTTAGCCTGTTCGGGCAGGTTTGCGCCGGCAGATTCTACCAAATTGATGGTGGGCAGTTGGTTTTCCTGAGCAATTTGACCAACACGGAGGGCTTTTTGGAGGGTAAAAAAATCTATGGCGCCACCTTTGTTGGTGCCCACATTTGCCGATACCATACACAACCTGCCACAAACCAACCCTATACCGGCCACCAAAGTGCCGCCCGCTCCAAAACCGCCTTGTTTTAACCCTATAAGGGGCATAATTTCTAAAAACGGCGAATCGGGGTCTAACAGCAGGTCAATGCGCTCGCGGGCAAGGAGTTTATCCTGCGAGCGGGCTTTAGCTATATGTTTATCGCCACCCTGAAACCGGCTTTCTGTGAGGTGCTTGTCTAATTTTGCCAAAAGTTCCGACATTGCCGTGTGGTTTTCGTGGTAGGCGGCGCTGCCGGTGTTCATGCGTGAGGAGAGGATTGCCATGTTTAACTATGTACTACGGTGTTATGGTTTTGAATAGCTTAAATAGCCGGTTAAAGATACAACCCTTATCCGAAATTACCCAACCACAGCAACCTAAAAGAAAATAACGCAGCCGTTATAATGGCTTATGCCCTCTTTTACTTTTTGTAAAGTGCAGTTAGTGCAGGTTTTAACTGTCATAGCCTGAATACGCAGCAGCCCCTTCTCCTCTGGCTACCAAGTTTCGGTAAAAGTTGTACCTTTACGGTTAAAATCACCATTACAGCTACCACTATGGCATATAATTCGGTAATAAATAAGGCAATACATTTGCTCAAAAAGGTAAAACCTGCCCAAGAGGAGCAAACTCCTGCCACGCCCACTCCTTTTTTGCCAAAAGGGGGCGCATTTTTGGTTAGACTTACTCCGGCAGCCGAAATTTTTGTACCCGAAATGTGGAACGAGGAGCAAAAACTGATGGCAGATTCTTTGCAAACCTTTATTGAGCAAGAAATTTTACCCATTCTGGAAGAGATTGACTCCCAAAAAGACCCCGCCTTAGTGCCCGGGCTTTTGGAAAAAGCAGGCGAAATGGGCTTTTTATCCTTAGCCATTCCCGAAGCCTACGGCGGTTTAGATGTAGATTTTAACACCAACCTGTTGTTTGGCGAGGTGGGCGCATTGGGCTTTTCATTTGCCACTACCATAGGCGCTCAAACGTCTATTGGGTCGCTGCCCATTGTTTTTTACGGAACCGATGAACAAAAAGCCCGATACCTGCCCGGCATAGCCACCGGCGCGCTAAAAGCCGCTTACTGCCTTACCGAACCCGGCGCGGGCTCCGATGCCAACTCGGGCAAAACTAAAGCCACCTTAAACCCCGCCGGTACGCATTACCTGCTAAATGGACAAAAAATGTGGATTACCAATGGCGGTTTTGCCGATGTGTTTATTGTTTTTGCCAAAATAGAACAAGATAAAGACCTATCGGCTTTTATTGTGGAAAAAGCATTTGGGGGCATTTCGCCGGGTGCCGAAGAAAAAAAATTGGGCATTAAAGGGTCATCTACCGTGCAGGTTTTTTTTACCGATTGCCCTGTGCCGGTAGGTAACCTGCTGGGCAAGCGCGGCGATGGTTTTAAAATGGCGCTCAATATACTCAATACCGGACGCATAAAACTTGCCGCCGGAGCTGTGGGTGGGTGTAAAATGGCTATCACCAAATCGGTACAATACGCCAATGAAAGGCAGCAGTTTGGTAAACCCATTGCCCAATTTGGCGCAATACAACATAAATTAGCCGAAGCCGCCGCCCGCACCTTTGCCGCCGAATCGGCTACCTACCGCATAGGATATTATATAGACCAAAAATACAACGAGCTAACCCAAAAAGGCATTAGTCCATCGGAGGCTAAACTGCAAGCCATTAAAGAGTTTGCCATTGAGTGCGCCATTATGAAAGTACACGCATCAGAAGTACTGGCTTATGTGGTTGACGAAGCGCTGCAAGTACACGGCGGCATGGGTTATGCCGTAGAAACAGGCATTGAACGGGGCTACCGCGATGCGCGCATTACCCGAATTTACGAAGGTACCAGCGAAATAAACCGCATGTTATCGGTTGCTGAGTTGTTTAAGCGGGCATTCAAAAACAAAGAAATTGACCTGTCGGCACAGTTAAAAAGTATTCCGGGTCATTTGCTCAAAAATACGCTGCCCAATGCCCTAACCGGCGGCGGTAAATTTGCTGCCGAAAAACAATTGGTGCAAAACCTTAAAGATGCCTTTTTATTGGTAGGACTTAGGGCAGCCCAAAAACTAAAAATGGAACTTGCCGAGCAGCAGGAAATTGTGCTGCTGCTTGCCGATATGCTGGCAGAAGCTTTTGTGAGCGAGTCGGTTTGGCTGCGTATAGAAAAACTGTATGCCGAACCAACCGAAAAAACCGAAGACCTTAAGTTAAAAAAACAACTTGCCCGAATTTACCTGTACGAATCGGTAAACAAGGCGCGCCGCTGTGGCGAAGATGCCATAAACGGTTTTGCCCAAGGCGCTGAAAAAACATTGCTGCTTGCACTGCTGCACAGGCTGCTGCCACGCTATGAGGTAAACCCCATTCAACTGCGTCGCAAAGTAGCCGACTACTTAAATCGCCAGAATAAGTATGCTTTTTAACCTGCCCTGCTACCCCATAGCCGATTTGCTCTCTCCCAACAACTTAAAGTTGGTCAATTGCAATTAGCCCTTAATGATTGCCCGATATTCCTTACGGCAAATTGCTTTCCTATTCCCAATAGCTAATTCCTAATAACCTACTCCAAAGTGCAAGAGTTGTGCAAGTTATAATCTCATTTTTTTTGATAACAACTCTCATTCCGCACCCTGTTTTTCCACTTTTGGTAATTATATTCTCCAATATGAACAGTACTTATACTGCCCAATAGACAGTACAAATGATAACCCCGATGGGGTGTGATCCGAGTTTGACGTAAACCGGTACACAAAGGTAGGAGCGCAAAACCGGCAAAATTTAGCACACGGATAA
>DDVC01000087.1:41189-41349 GCA_002345145.1 Bacteroidetes bacterium UBA2322 | reverse complement strand
GAGGTGCGCCACCCCGATTTTTATACCAACCCCCAAGCCCAAGACCAACTAAACCAACTTCTGCAAGAGCACGGCATTAACCGAGCCGTATTTCATACCTCTACCCTGCACAGCCTTACCGCTACCGATGTGCATACCATAGAAGCGCAGCGAAAAAAAC
>DDVC01000087.1:37692-40890 GCA_002345145.1 Bacteroidetes bacterium UBA2322 | reverse complement strand
CCTGCCCCAAAAAAATGCCGAACCCCTTACCCTTATTGCCCAAACAGTGGCGCAGTGGCTACAAGAGGGTAAAACGCCCTACCTTTTTATGCACACCCCCGGCGATGAATTTGCGCCGCAAACCTGCCGCTATTTTCATCAATTATTAACCCCCCTTGCCCACCAAAAAGGGCTTAACATAGGCAGCTTAGCAGCCTTTGCCGGCGAAAATGAACAAATTAAACCCCAACAAATGAACCTGTTTTAACCATTGCACGATTTAGCGGCAAATAAAAAAATGCCTATCCAAACCAAACCCTTTATAAAGAAAAACAAAAAACCGGCTACGCCTACGCGCTTCAACCATACAATAACCGATTGGGTACGAGGGTTTGTGTTCATTATTGCTTGTTTTAAAGGCAATTAGCCTGCATTGGTGCGGCAAATGGGGTAAAATACAACTGAAAAAACATAGCTTTGCGGCTCTGGGTTCATAACAACGGCGTAATGGCTCTATTAAATTTCTCTTACTGCCATAACACCTTAATCACCCGGCATTTATTCCATTTCACCCCATAAACACTTCTACACATGCCTACTTATACCGCCTTAGTAGCCGGTGCCGGCGGACTTACCGGCTCGCACCTCTTACAACTATTGCTCCAGCACCCGGATTATTCGCAAGTAACCATTTTGGTGCGGCACCCGCTTCCAATTAATCACCCCAAACTACTCCAAATTACGGTTAATTTTGACCAATTAGAGCAGTATGCCCCCCAGCTTGCTGCCAACCACGTTTTTTGTTGTTTGGGCACCACCATTAAAAAAGCCGGTTCGCAAGAAAACTTTAAAAAGGTAGATTACCATTACATAGTTAATCTTGCCCAATTAACCGCTGCCGCCGGCGCACAACAATTTTTATTGGTAAGCTCTATGGGCGCAAACCCGGCAAGCTCCTTATTTTACAGCAAGGTCAAAGGACAAACCGAGCAAGCAATTATGCAGCAGCCTTTTAGCGCCATTCATATTTTCAGACCCTCGCTGCTACTGGGCAACAGGCAAGAGTACCGCTTTGGCGAACAACTTGCCGTAACAGCCTTTAAAGCGCTGGGTTTTTTAATGGCGGGTTCGCTGGCTAAATACAGAGGCATAGAAGCACATGATGTAGCCAAAGCAATGCTTGCCACCGCCCTTACCCCACAAACCGGAACCCACATTTACCTCTCCGACCAAATACAACAAATTGCCGACAACCGGTAGTGGTTAGTGGTTAGTGATTAGTGAGTAGTTTTGGTAGATAAAAGTGGATAGTGAGTACGCACAGCAAATGCAAATACAAAGTCTTGCTCCCCCTCTTTGCGGTAAATTGGCATGTAGAAACGGCAATTTATAGCGTCTAAATGCTTATTTATCGGAGAGATGGGGGGTGAGTTCTTATTGGGCAGTAGGTAGTTTTGGTAGATAATAGGTGGTAAATGGTATTCCGTAGCGCATAACTCATAATTTATAACTCATAACTTTTCACTCTTTATTATGAAAAAAGGCATCATTTCTGCCGGACACCCCCAAACAGCCCGCGCCGGCGCTATCATTCTGGAAGCGGGCGGCAATGCCTTTGATGCAGCCATTGCCGCTTTTTTAGCCTCGTTTGTTTGCGAACCCACCTATGTTTCTGCCGGCGGCGGCGGGTTTATGCTGGCACATACCCAAGCAGGTAAAACCACCCTGTTCGATTTTTTTGCCCAAACCCCCCTTAATAAGCGACCCGTATCGGAACTCGATTTTAAAAAAGTAACCCTGCATTTTGGAGGCAATACGCAAGATTTTCATATAGGGTTGGCAGCAGTAGCTACGCCGGGCAATATAGCCGGCGCATTTCATATTCACCGCAAATTGGGCAGTTTACCTTTTAAGGTAATAGCAGAGCCCGCCATTGAGTTAGCCAAAACGGGCGTACCCATTACCCCGTTTCAGCGTTACACTATGAATTTGCTGCAACCCATAATGACCGCATCGGCACAAGGACGCGCCATTTTTACTACCCCCCCCAATGGCAGCCTTAAACCCGCCGGCAGCCCGTTGTTTATTGAACACCTGCACGATGCCCTCTACAGCCTTGCCCACGAGGGCGAGCGCCTTTTTTACGAGGGCGAAATGGGTAAACAAATAGCCGCCGATTGTGCCGCCCGCGGCGGGTACCTTACCTTAGATGACCTGCGCAGTTACAGGGTAATAGAACGGCAGCCACTGCAAACTACTTATCGGGATATGGCGCTGTTTACCAATCCGCCACCCTCATCGGGCGGCGCGCTCATTGCTTTTGCTCTTCTTTTGATGAACAAATTTGACCTTTACAAGAGCCTTCCTATCGGAACAACAGACTACATGCACTTTTTTGCCGATGTTTTTTACCTCACCAATTTAGCCCGAAAGCACTTGTTTGATGCCCACATTTATGAGCCCGATGTACTGCAAAACCTACTCAGCCCCGATGCCCTAAACCAATACGCCGAGCCCATCAGCAGCAGGCTTGGCAATACCACCCACCTAAGCGTAGCCGATGCAAAAGGTAATACCGCCGGGCTTACCCATTCATCGGGAGCAGGGAGCAATTATTATGTGCCCCAAACCGGCATCATGCTCAACAATATGCTGGGCGAAGCCGATTTAAACCCACACGGCTTTCACCGATGGCACAAAAACCGGCGCTTATCCTCCATGATGTCGCCCACATTGCTCCTACACAAACAAACAGGCAACCAAACCATGCTGGGTTCAAGCGGTTCCAGTCGCATACGAAGCGCATTAGTGCAGGTAATCAGCCACCTTACCGACCGCGGCATGCCCCTTGCCGATGCCATAAATTACCCCCGATTGCACTTAGAAAACACCCTCTTAAACATAGAACACGGCTTTAATGCCGATACCGCCCAACAGCTAACCCTGCCCAAAGGCTGGCAAAAATCCGTATGGCAGCAAACCAACATGTACTTTGGCGGGGTAAATGCCGTATCTACCCTTGCCAACGCCGGTTTTGCCGCCGCCGCCGATGAACGGCGCAGCGGAGTGGTTATTTCGGTTTAGTTAGCGGGTAGTGAAAAGTGAAGAGTGATTAGTGGTTAGTAGGTATTAAAAAAAACAACCAATTTGCGTCATTGCGTCTTTGCGCCTTTGCGTGAAAAAAATCGGGTCAGTGGTGGTTAGTAGGCATTAAGAAAA
>DDVC01000087.1:3452-37362 GCA_002345145.1 Bacteroidetes bacterium UBA2322 | reverse complement strand
AATAATAACCAATTTGCGCCTTTGCGTCTTTGCGTGAAACAAAATCGGGTAAACCCAAAAAATAATAGGCATTTTAAAAACGTTTGCCCTTATTATGAGGTTTATATAAGAAACCGCCCATGATTACACACACTTACTTTGCACCCGGACGGGTAAACCTCATTGGTGAACATATAGATTACAACGGCGGGCAGGTTCTTCCCATAGCCCTCAGTGTTGGGATTACCGCAAAAGTAACCTACACCAATAACTCCAAAATACAAATCAGTTCAAAAGAACAGCCCGATGTACTAACCATTGACCTGCTCAACGAAACCTACCAAAAACGCCCCCAACAGTGGATGAACTACCCGCTGGGCGTAATACAACAACTAATACCACAAATAAACCCCTACACCGCCGGCTTTACCGCTTTTTTAGAGAGCAACTTGCCTGTGGGGTCGGGGTTATCTTCTTCGGCGTCTATCGAAGTATTGATTGCCTCCATTCTCCTGCAATTTGATAGCGCCCGGTCGCGTGCCGATAAGGCATTTATTGCCCAAATTTGCCAAAAAGCCGAAAACGATTTTATTGGCGTGCAATGTGGCATTATGGATCAGTTTGCCGTAGCCCTCAGCAAAGCCAACCATGCCATGCTGCTCAATTGCCAAAACCTGCACTACAATTATGTAACCTTTGCCCCATCTAACTGTATGCTGGTGGTAATGAATACCAACAAACCGCGCACACTTGCCAATTCAAAATACAACGAGCGAAAAGCCGAGTGCAACCAAGCCTTGCAGGAAATTCAAAAACATCAGAACATAGACTATCTATGTCAGACAGATTTTCATTGGTTAGCCTACATTAAAGACGACATTCTCCGCCGTAGAGCCAAACACGTAATTACAGAACACTATCGGGTAACATCGGCGGTAAATGCCCTCAAAAACCAAGATTGGTTTAACTTTGGCGAGTTGCTCACCCAATCGCACCAATCACTCAAAGACTATTTTGAAGTAACCGGTTTTGAATTAGATACCGTAGTAACGGCAGCCATTAACCTGCCCGGCTGTTATGGCGCCCGAATGACCGGAGCCGGTTTTGGCGGTTGTGCCATTGCATTAGTAGAAACAACTAAGGTAAACGAATTTATGAATAAGGTAAAAGCCAGCTATGATAAAAAAACCGGTCTGTCGTTGCAATTATTTACCACCCACGCCCAAAACGGGGTACACCTTTTGCAGTAAACTTTGGTACACAAATAGCAGCAGATTGTTCTTTTTTTGTGTCCAAACCAAGCAGTTTTAAACCACCAATGGGGTTTGTGTGTTTTGTAAGTTTGTTAAACTAAAAACAGCGATTGCTTTAAACAGAAAAGGGGTGCTAAACACAAAAATCTTGTTTTTTAGAAGCAATGTATAGTTAATCTTCACCAAAATAAATTTTATCACAAATTGCTGAAATGTTTGAATAGATGTACTTATGAGCCTGTTAGCTGCAAATCGGCTACGTGCTTAGTCTTTCAAATTGCAGTAATACAGTGGGGGTTATGAGTAAGAAATTGATTCGGTTTGATTGGGCAGTTAAAAAACTACTTCGCAACAAAGCTAATTTTGTTGTTTTAGAAGGCTTTTTGTCTGAACTTTTGTTTGACGATATAAAAATTCAGCAAATTTTAGAGAGCGAGGGCAATCAGGAAACCCAAGAAGACAAGTATAACCGAGTAGATATTTTAACCCAAAATTCAAAAAACGAGTTAGTTATTGTTGAAATACAAAATACCTACGAAATAGACTACTTTCAAAGAATGGCTTACGGTGTTTCAAAAGCCATGGCTGAGAACATAAGTACAGGTCAATCTTATTCCGAAATCAGAAAAGTAATTTCTATCAATATCGTGTATTTTGATTTGGGACAAGGTAAAGATTATGTTTACCGGGGTACCACTACTTTTAAGGGTTTACATCAGGAGGATATTTTACAACTTTCCAGCAGACAAAAAGAAACGTTTACCAAACAAAACATAGCAGACCTTTTTCCCGAATACTATATCATTAAGGTTAATCAGTTTAACGATATAGCTAAGGATACCTTAGACGAGTGGATTTATTTTCTGAAAAACAGTGAGGTAAAAGACGATTTTAAAGCAAAAGGGCTACAAGAAGCAAAAGAAGTTTTAGACATTATGCGCTTAAACAAAGAGGCTTATTATGGCTACAATCGTTATTTAGATTACCTACATTATAAAGCAAGCGAAGCGCTCAGTTTAAAAGTTGAAGCAGAGGAAAAAGCTAAAAAAGAACGAAGTATTGAAATAGTTACTAATGCAATTTTGGAAGGGTTCGACAATACTGTTATTGTAAAAATAACAGGTTTAACACCCGAAGAGGTAGAACAATTGCGCCATACAAATAATTAAATAAATACCGATCCAGCTTTTGTTTCCCCCTTTTTAATACTCAATACAAACAAAATTACCCCTTTCATCAGTCAAAAACAGCTAAACATACCACATGAGGCAGCTAAAAATTACAAAATCAATCACCAATCGGGAGAGTCAGTCGTTAGAAAAGTACTTGCAGGAAATAGGTAAAGTAGATTTACTTACACCCGAAGAAGAAGTTGACCTGGCAAGACGTATAAAACAAAACGACCAAGAAGCGCTGGAAAAACTCACCAAGTCAAACCTGCGTTTTGTGGTATCGGTAGCCAAGCAATACCAAAACCAGGGCTTATCACTTAGCGACCTTATTAACGAGGGCAACCTTGGTCTTATAAAAGCTGCACAGCGTTTTGACGAAACACGTGGTTTTAAATTTATTTCTTATGCAGTTTGGTGGATTAGGCAATCTATCCTACAAGCTCTTGCTGAGCAATCTCGCATTGTAAGGCTGCCCCTTAATAAAGTAGGTTCGCTCAACAAAATAAACAAAGCCTTTTCGCAATTAGAGCAAGAGTATGAGCGCGAACCCTCTGCCGAAGAACTTGCCGCCCTGCTCGAAATTGACCCCGAAGAAGTAGAAACCACCCTTGGCGTAGCAGCAAGGCACGTATCGGTTGATGCCCCCTTTGTTGATGGTGAAGACAACTCCTTGCTTGATGTATTAGAAAACTCCGGCACACCTAATACCGACAGCCATTTGGCATACCTCGAATCCCTTCGCCGAGAAATAGAGCGCTCCCTTGATACACTCACTCCCCGACAAAAAGATGTCATTAAATTGTATTTCGGCATCGGGGCAGAACACAGCATGTCGCTCGAAGACATCGGCGACCGTTTTGGCTTAACCCGTGAGCGGGTGCGTCAAATTAAAGACAAAGCTATTAACAAACTCCGCACTACCTCCCGAAGCAAACTGCTCAAAACATATTTGGGCGGGTAGCCTCATCGGGTTTTTTATATGCGCCTCTTGTAAACCTGCAAGAGGCGTTTTTCGTTTTGCCAAGTATCAACTTTCAACTTTTTTGCACCCTCTTCACACTGATTACTTATGTACAAATTGAGCGCAAACTGGATCTTTATTGTCTTATTGTGTTTTGTTGCTAACATTTCTGCACAAACTCCTCAAAATACTGCCGAGCTTACCTTTAAGCAGTTAGAGGAAATACTGCCTACCCCAAATACCTATCGCACCGCATCGGGAGCGCCCGGGCATCAGTACTGGCAACAACGGGCAGATTACGATATTCAGGTGGAATTAGATGATGCCAATAGGCGCATTAATGGCACACAAACCATTACCTACTTTAACGCCTCGCCCGATGTGCTAACCTATATATGGCTTCAATTAGACCAAAACCAACAAGCCAAAACATCAGACACCTATAGCACAGAAACCACCAACCTATCGGAAAGTATCTCTTTTTCCGATTTGCAAAAACTTCACCTCGATTTTGACGGCGGGTTTAAAATAGACTATGTTACTACCACCAATAACCAAAAACTGCCCTATACCGTTAATAAAACCATGATGCGTATAGACCTGCCCAAACCACTCAAACCCGGCGAAAGTTTTGCCTTTAAAATGAAATGGTGGTATAATATAAACGACCGCATGAAAATGGGCGGACGCTCCGGTTATGAGTATTTTGCCTCCGATGATAACTGCCTTTACACCATAGCCCAGTTTTACCCCCGCCTTGCCGCTTACCTTGATTACCAAGGCTGGCAACACAAACAGTTTTTGGGCACCGGCGAGTTTACCCTCAGTTTTGGCAATTATAAGGTGAGCATTACCCTGCCCGCCGATATGATGCTTGCCGCTACCGGCACCCTCCAAAACCCAAACGAAGTACTTACCCCCGAACAACGCAACCGTTTGGAAAAAGCCCGGTCTGCCACTAATCCGGTAATGATTGTTACCGAAGCCGAAGCACGTAATAACGAAAAAAGCCGACTCAAAGAGAAGAAAACTTGGGTATTTAAAGCCGATGATGTGCGCGATTTTGCCTTTGCAGCCAGCCGTAAATTTATTTGGGACGCTATGGGCGTGCCTATGAGCAATAAAACGGTAATGGCTATGTCGTACTACCCAAAAGAGGGAAACCCGCTTTGGGAGCAATACTCTACCAAAGCCGTTGCACATACCCTGCGCACCTACTCCAAATTTACTTTTGATTACCCCTATCCGGTTGCCATTTCGGTTCATGCCGACCGTATTGGTATGGAGTACCCTATGATTTGTTTTAACTTTGGCAGACCCGACCCCGACGGTACTTACGATGCCCGAACCAAATACGGCATGATTGGCGTTATCATTCATGAGGTAGGGCACAATTATTTCCCGATGATTGTAAACAGCGATGAGCGCCAGTGGAGTTGGATGGACGAAGGATTGAACAGCTTTTTACAATACCTTACAGAGCAGGAGTGGGAAAAAGGATTCCCCTCGCGCCGCGGTCCTGCACCTAATATAGTGGACTATATGAAGGGCGACAAAAGCGGGCAAATGCCTATTATGACCAACTCTGAATCTATCTTGCAGTTTGGCAATAATGCCTATGGTAAACCCGCCACTGCCCTCAACATTTTGCGAGAAACCATTATGGGCAGAGAACTGTTTGACTATGCCTTTAAAGAATATGCCAACCGCTGGATGTTTAAACACCCCTCGCCGGCAGATTTTTTCCGCACTATGGAAGATGCCTCTGCTGTTGATTTGGATTGGTTTTGGCGCGGCTGGTTTTATACTACCGACCACGTAGATATTGCTCTTGACGAGGTAAAATGGTTTAAAATTAACTCGCGCAACCCCGATGTAGAAAAGAAAACCGACCGCGAAGCCAAAGCCAAACAACCCCGTTATATTACCGACATCAGAAACGAAGAAGAAAAATTGCCCCGACAAAACGAACTTGACCCCTCACTAAACGACTTTTACAACCAATACGACCCCTTTACCGTTACTGAACTTGACCGCACCGTTTACCAAAATTACCTAAACAGCCTTACTGAGGAAGAAAAACAATTGGTGCAAAAACAAAACAACTACTATGAGCTTACCTTCTCTAACCTTGGAGGTTTGGTAATGCCTGTTATACTGGAATTTGAATTTGCAGACGGCTCTAAAGAGGTAAAACGAATACCCGCCGAAATTTGGCGCCGAAATGATAAAAAGGTTTCAAAAGTGTTTGTTACCGATAAAGAAGTGCGCCGCATTACCTTAGACCCTTTCCTTGAAACTGCCGACTGCAACCTGAGCAATAACCATTTTCCGCCACAGTGGCAGCCTTCCCGCTTTCAAATTTACAAAAACCGCCAAGATGCCGAACAGCGCCCTATGCGCAGAAGAGGGCAGTAGTAGTTTTGGGTGATTGATAATTAGTATATGTTACTAAGTACTTAGTACTTGGTAACGTGAGGTTGGAATTAAAATGAACGCCCGATGGGGTAAGGTTTAGGTGTGTTTGTTAAAGCAGGCAGCAAATTTCGGTGCGCTGCACCTAATACATAGTACGGTTTATTGCTGTTCTACCAAGATTGCGGGGCGCTGCCCCTTGACGTTGAACCTATCAATACCCATAAATTTGGGTATTGAGTTTTGTAAAGGTGCAGCGCACCAAAATATAGGTAGCAACTATGTTAAATGCCCCATTAACAAGGTGCAGCGCACCGAAATATATCACCCCACCTTGTTGTTAAATCTTTTCGCGGTAAGCCTTTGAGCAAGATGATAACTCCAACCTTGCGCTGGTAATTGGTATTCAGTACTACCCCCACTATCATATACCAACAAAACCACCCACTACCTTATGGCATTAATTTTACGGTTTAAAACGGTAGCTTAGTCCTGCTCGTAAACCCAGCAATAAGTGATTGGCGGTATTTTGGTTGGGGAATTGTACGTGGGTGAAACCATTAGAAGAAGTGGCAAAACTACCGCGTGCACCAAAGGAGAGGAAATAATTAGGCGTTAAGTACACATCATAATCAAAGCCTACTGCCATGCCCCACTGTGTTTTTTTGAGCAGGTTGTTGTGCATAAACGGGTTGTTGAGGTTTATTTCGGCAGAGCGCAACATGCCGTATTGTATGCCTGCAAGGAAATTAATAACCGCCGGATATCGGGTAATTGCCGAAGTTCGGTTTATTCGGTATTTTACCAATAGGGGTATTTGCGTGTAATGAAGGTTAATTTCGGTATTTTGGAATGATACCGATTCTTTGGGTTTGTACTCTACAGACTGCCCTTGTGCAGATTTTACAATCCATTCGCTTTGTATTCCCCAGTGTTCGTTAAAGTTGTAACCGGTGGTAAATCCAAAACTGTTGCCTTTGTGCAGGCGTTGTTGTACTTCTTCTACGTTTCGGGTAGTGGTTAGGGCTTGGTTATTAAGTAACCTACTAACATGCACACCATAAAAACTGCCAAAATAAAAGCCATTGGTTTTGTCTTTTCGGGGTTTACCTATGAATGATACGGCATTGATAACATTGTTTTGAGCGCCCTCTTTGGGTACAGCATCGGTTTGGCTGCTTGTTGTTTCTGTATTGTGCGTTGCCGGTGCGGTTTCATTTGTAACAATCGGGTTATCTTTGGGTTCTGTATCGGGCGCAAAATTAGCGCTTTTCTGCGTTACATCGGCTGTATTGGTTTCTTTAACCGGGTTAAGATTTGTTAAACCTGTTGTGGTATTTTGGTTTATGTTAGTTGTTGAGTTGTTTTTTGCTGAAAGTGTTGATTTTGCAGTATATTGGTTGGCAGTTATGCCGGTTTTACCATTATAAAAGGTATTGGGTTCTGTTGCTTTTGTGGCAACTTTATTTTTGTTTGCTGTGCCGGAAATACCTGTAACGAGGTTTGATGCTAATGCTTCTTTTGTTTGTTGGAGCATTGCTTGGTCTTTGTTATTAAATGATGCAGTTGCTTGAGGTAGCGCCGGAGTTATAGGTACATTCATGCCCGATTCCGGATTGACAGAAGAGGGTAGGGGAGTGGTTGTATTAGGCTTGTGGGTTGCCTCCATAGTATGGCTGGCAGTTTGTTGCTGTGTACTTTTTTCTTTGGCGAGGCGTTTTTCCACATTGGGTAAATGAGGTGATTGGGTGGTTACATACCAAGTTACACCACTCAAAAAAAGTAGTAAAGAAAGCAATCCGGCTTTAAACGATTTGCGTTGGTAAAAAGCCCTTTTTTGTGGCAACTGACTCTGAATTTTATCCCAGTTGCTAAACGGGGGCGATACCTCGTGGTTTTCGAGCGTTTGCTTAAATATATCATCTATGTAGCGTTCAGACATAGGCTTTTTCTGCGTATTGGTTTAGTTCAAGTAATTTTTGTTGGAGTAGGTACCGGGCGCGCGCTAATTGTGATTTTGATGTGCCTTCGTTTATGCCCAGCATATTGGCAATTTCTTTGTGCGAAAACCCTTCTATTACGTAGAGGTTAAAAATGGTTCTATATCCGGGCGATAGGGTTTGAATGATTTTTATGAGGTCGTTTGCTGCTAATTTTTCCACCACATTATCATTAACCGATTGTGTATCGGCTTGTGTAACTTCTAAAATGGGATACATGGGTGTATGTCGGCGGAAATGTTCTATGGCAGTGTTTACAAAAATGCGTCTCAACCAACCTTCAAAAGAACCTTCGTTTCGGAATTTTTCTATGTACTGGTAAACTTTTATGAATCCTTCCTGTAAGATGTCTTCAGCATTGTGGTAGTCTTTGGCGTATCTTAAACAAATAGCAAACATTTTAGCAGAGTATTTGGCATACAACCGCTCTTGGTATAGGCGTTTACACGCTATACACCCTTTAATGAGTTCATCATCTGAAAAATGTTGCTGCTGCTTCATAGTACACAAACTTAGTGGTAAAAATAGGCAAAAAGGTTGTATGCACTCTTTAAAAAGTGTGCATTTTTTTGTGAGGAGGTAAAAATAACAGAGTAAGTAGCTTTATTTGGCTACTTAAACGAAATTGTTGCGGCTTTGTTATGGAAATGTTCCGTTTGTTTGTTGTTGTTTTTGGGGTTTTTTACCCTAAACACCATACAAACCAACAAAACTAAGGGGTTCTTCGTGTAGTCTATCGGGAGAGCGGTTTTTGCTTATTACCTATTTACTAAATCGGGCAATTAGTTCTTTTACCCTTCATCGGGCATTTTTTCGGGCATTGTTAAAAGGGGCTTGGTTATCTGCCAATACTTTTTTTGTTGTAATTTGCAGCCTCATTTACCCCAATTACCATTATGAACTTAGCCGCCCGAATTGCCAAACGTTACTTAGTTTCTAAAAAATCAACCAATGCCATTAACATTATTGCCGGCGTAAGTACGGTGGGCATGATGGTGGGTACGGCGGCGCTTATTTTGGTCTTATCGGTTTTTAACGGGTTTGAAGATTTGGTTACATCGCTTTACAACACGTTTAACCCCGATATTAAAGTATTGCCGGCTGAGGGTAAAACTTTTGAGCCCGATAGTGCAACGTTGCTTGCCATTAGCGCCGTGCCGGGGGTTAAGGCAGTGGCTCAGGTTTTAGAAGAGAATGCTTTGCTGCGTTACAAAAACAAGGATTATATTACCCGATTAAAGGGGGTAAACGATGCCTATAAACAAGTTACGGCTATTGATACTGCCATAATTGAGGGAAGTTACCGCCTTACCTTAGAAGATGCCGATTGTGGTTTGCTTGGTTTGGGTGTGGTGGCTGCTTTGGGCATAAATCTTGATAACCAGTTTGCAAGGGTACAGGTGTTTATGCCCCGCCGTGAGGGTAAGGTTAGCACTTTTGCGGCAGAAAGGGCTTTTACCCAAGCAAGTTTTATTCCTACGGGTGTGTTTGCCATTCAGCAAGATTTTGACGCCAAATATGCCATTGTGCCTATTAGGTTTATGCGCAATTTACTGAGTTATGATACTGCCCTTAGCGGTTTAGAGATTGCCCTGGAACCCAATGCCAAACCCGAAACGGTGAAAAAAAATTTGAAAGCTGTTTTGGGCAACCAATTTATTGTGCAAGACAGATATGAGCAAGATGCCTTTTTATATAAGGTAATGAAAACCGAAAAGTGGGCAGTTTATTTTATCCTTACTTTTATACTCGTTATTTCTGCCTTTAACATCATTGGGTCGTTGTCTATGCTGGTTATTGAAAAAAAGCAGGATATAGGTATTTTAAAGGCTATGGGAGCTACAAAATCCTTTATTCGCAAAGTTTTTTTGATGGAAGGTATTTTACTTTCACTCATCGGGGCTACGGTGGGTGTGGTTTTGGCTGTAGCGGTTTGTTTGGCGCAGCAACATTTTAAGCTGATAAAATTGCAGGGAGCTTCATTTTTAATAGAAGCGTATCCGGTGAGTATGAGAACTGCCGATTTTGTTTTGGTGTTTATTACCGTGGTTGTTATTTCGGTATTGGCATCGGTTGTGCCTGCTCATAGAGCTGCCGAGCAAAGCCAATTGCTCAAAGAGGAGTAGTGTAGTTTTTTGTTCTCATGTTTTACCCCATCCCTATTATGTCGGTTCTTACCCTTGGATTTTCGCCTTGCCCCAACGATACTTTTTTGTTTGATGCGCTGGTAAATGGTAAAATTGATACCGGCGGGTTGCAGTTTAAACCCGTTATTGCCGATGTGGAAGAGCTAAACCGCCGCGCTTTTAACCATGATTTGCATATAACCAAACTCAGCTACCATGCCTTAGGGCATTTACTGCCCCATTACCAACTGCTCAATGCCGGCAGCGCGCTGGGTAATAACTGCGGACCGCTGCTTATAGCCCGAAAAAATTTGTTGCCCGATGAAATAACCCGTGCCAAAATTGCCATTCCGGGTGTTTATACTACGGCTAATTTTTTGCTCGGGTTGGCTTACCCAAAGGCAACTAACAAAATAACCCTGCTTTTTTCCGAAATAGAAGATGCCGTTTTGAGCGGCGTTGCCGATGCAGGGTTGCTTATACATGAAAACCGGTTTACCTACCAAAGTAGGGGACTGGTAAAAATTGCCGATTTGGGCGAGTTCTGGGAAACCCTTACCGGTTTACCCATTCCGCTGGGGGGCATTGCCATTAAGCGCACCCTGCCGGCTGAGGTAAAACAGGCGGTAAACCTCCTTGTTAAACAAAGTGTAGAGTACGCTTTTGCAAACCCAAACCAAGCTATGCCTTATGTGCGCCTTTATGCACAAGCTATGCACGAGGAGGTAATGCGCCAACATATAAACCTTTATGTAAATCACTTTTCGGTTTCGCTTGGGCAAATTGGGCAAGATGCAATTAACACCCTGTTTCAAAAAGCTCAACAACTGCATCTGATACCTCCTTTTGATGGCGCTGTATTGGTAGAAAATGCCAACTAAGCAAAATTATCGGGCATACATGATGTCTTGTTTTAGTTCGTCTAATCTTCTGGCTATCGGTTTAACGGGGTTATTATTTTGGGCAGCCTGCAAACAGCCGGCAAAAACTGCACAGTATCAGCCCAACTTGTGGGATATAATAGACACTACCTGCCCACAAGGTTACAATATCTTACAATTAGAAAAATGGGTGGGATTACCGGTGCAGGATACCGAATTTGCCCTGTTAGATACTTTTCTTGCCCAATTGGAAGGTGAAATTTTGCCAAAAACCAACTACACCGCAGAAGATGCGATAATAATACTGGAAACCATTAACCACCAAATAAAGGCAATGCGCTCCCAGCAGGTAAGTTATCACAGCGCTTTGTATTTGTGCCTTCGTTACGGGCTGTTTGATTGCGATATTAACAGCATTTTATTTGTTACCGCAGCCCAACATTTTAATTTACCCATTACGGCGGTAGTGATGCCTATTCATGTAGCCGTAAAATGGAACGGCGCAGATTACATAATTTATTACGAAACTACCCAAAACCGCATGGTGGAGCCCGATGAATACTTCAAAAAATATAAATTGCCCGATGATGCCGCGCTTTATCCCCCAAAAATGCTCTTTACACCCATTAACCAACAACAATGGGCTGCTATTTCCCTGTTTAATATAGGTAACACTTTTGCCGAAATGGGTTATCCTACAAACGCCCTGCAATACTACCGGTATGCACAAGACCTTGCTCCGCATTGGTTTAAGCCCGCTTATGCTATTGCCTTTGCCCACCAATTGTTACAGCAGCCCGATAGTACGGTTACCTATGCCCTAAAATCACTGCATTTATACCCAAACCAACCCGGCCTATATCCGGTTCTGGCTAAGGCTTATGAACAATTAGGCTGCACATCGGAGGCAAAAAACATATGCCAAGATGTCAATTTTCCCAAGACACCGCAAGAGTAACTACCTAACCTGCCAAAACCCCCTGCCCTCCTTTATCTTTTATTGGCAATTACCGTTTTTTACCCTACCTTAGCGCACTGTTACCAAAACCCCGTTTTTGTCAGTTGCCATGCCCTACCTTATTGCCGAATTTTCTGTTGCAAACTCCCATTTGGCTGAATTAGCCATAGCCCTGCTTGCCGAAATAGATTTTGATTCGTTTGAAGAAACAGCCAATTCCGTAAAAGCATACATAGAAACGGCTAAATATGACCCCGATGCCTTAACCGAATTAACCAACCAACTTGACCGGTTGGGCATAACCTTGTTATCGGTTACCCCCTTAGAAGAAAAAAACTGGAACGAAGAATGGGAAAAAAACTTTGAACCCATTACTGTTGATGACCAAATACTAGTACGCGCCCCGTTTCACCCAATAGACCCCACTTTACCGTTTGTTATTACCATTGAGCCCAAAATGGCTTTTGGCACCGGGCATCACGAAACCACTTGGCTCATGCTCCACAGGTTGTTGCAGTTAGAGGTATCGGGCAAAGCGGTGTTCGATTTTGGTTGCGGCACCGGCATTTTGGCTATCATGGCTGCTAAAAAAGGCGCTTCGCACGTAGTTGCCATAGATAACGATGAGTGGGCATACCATAGTGCCATAGAAAATGCACAGGTAAACCAAACTCCCAACCTGCAAATCCGATTGGGCGACCATACCGCTTTGCTGCCGCACGAATTGTTTCACCTCATTTTAGCCAACATAAACCGAAATGTTATTGTTGAAACCATACAAGCGCTTACCCAATTGCTTTTGCCAATGGGTAAACTGCTCCTTAGCGGCATTTTAATTGAAGACCAAGCCGCCATTTTACTGGCAGCTTCGCCATACAACTTGGCGCCCACTTACTACCAAACACGGGGCAACTGGGCTATTTTAGAACTGACCAAAGTGGATACTATGCTTTCCTAAAACCTGCTTTTGCCGCTAACCGGCAGCATAAAACGGGGCGGCATTTTTAGGTTTTTAACGGCATAAATCGCTCCGATGTAAAATACTTTTTGCTTTACCCCTAACGTTTTACCTTTTTCACTCGCAAATTGACCATTCGCCATTCTTATGATGAAAAAAACAATTCTACTTGCATTGTTCATTACTGCGGCCCTTGCGGCAGGTAACGCTACGCTTAGTTGGGCAAACCGACATTTTTATGCCGTTCCGGGCGATTTTAGCGCCGACCCCAACACATTTTTTACCCAACTTGCCGAAATGTTTGGGAAACTGAAAAGCTCCGATACCCAAACTACGGTAGAAACTTTTGTAGCCGGCGCTAAGGCAGGTAAACTTGCCACTTCCGATTTGCAAGAGGTAATTGCCCTGTGCAATCTGATGTCGGACAGAAAAATGCGCGTTACTCCTCATTACAACAACTATCTGAAAGCGCTCAACAGCATGATGGCTACCGCCAAAAACGGTAAATTTACCGATTGGCACAATATAGTTAAAGACCTGCTCCTGAAAGCCGAAAAAGCACAATACAATGACTGGCTCGCATTTATTGCCTTTTCCGATAACTTCTTTAAAGAAGACCTGCTCGACAAAACATCGGGTAAAAAATGGCAAATACAAACCGCCGATTACCGGTTTAACTACCAAAACCAAACCCCAACCGTTAGTTTTGAAGAGGCAAGTTTACTTTGTTCTACTGCCAAAGATACCATGTATATCATCAATACTAAGGGTGAGTATTTCCCCCTCCAAAACAAGTGGGAAGGAAAATCGGGCAGGGTAACATGGGAGCGCGCCGGTTTCGACCCCAATGAGGTGTATTGCGAAATTGCCGGTTATGCTATCGATTTGCAAAAAACAGAGTACAAAGTAGAAAACGCTACGCTATACAATAAAAAATACTTTAACCGACCACTTAAAGGGGTGTTGGAAGACATGATTTGGGGCAAGGTAAACGGCGAGTACATCTACCCTAAATTTACCTCCTACGAATTAGACATCGTAATGAAAAATTTTGCCCCACAAACCGAGTTTAGAGGCGGATTTGGTATGAGTGGCACCCAAGTGGTAGGTTACGGCACCGAAGGGCAGCGCGCCGTTCTTTCCTTTTATTCCAAAGATACAAAAAAAGAAGTACTAAGCGCCAAATCCACCTTTTTTGGGCTAAAAGAGGGTAAAGAAGTAGTGGCTACTAAGGCTGCCGTTTCGCTTTATTTTGCCGCCGATTCTATCTATCACCCCCAGCTAAATTTGCGCTATCTTATGAGTGGCGAACCAGAGCTGAGGTTAGTGCGTGATGGTAAAGCAAGTTCAAAAATTGCCTTTATGTCATCGTACCACCACATGGAAGCCAACCTTGATGCCATTTTCTGGAAAATTAACAAGCCCGTTGTAGATATGCAAATGGTTACTCAACTCAAAGATATACCCGTAATCTTTGAATCGTTTAACCTCTATGAACCCCAACGCCTCCAAAACTACCGAAAAGTTACCGATATTGACCCCGTAGCCGGATTATATGCCTTTTCAAACGGCGGTCAGTTTACCGTTTCTGCCAATGATTTTGCCAAATTCCTAAACCCAAGTTATACCGCACAAACCGTTTACGGCGTAATTTTTGACTTAGTGGCAGACGGGTTTATTTATTATGACCCCGATACCGATATGATTACCATCAGAGATAAAACCGATAACTATATCCGCGCCCGCAAAAAAGAAATTGACTACGACCGTATTTTGGTAGTGAGCAAAGGTTCAAAAGAAAATGCCCAATTAGACCTCGACTCTAAAGAACTACTCATTACCGGCGTTAATCAAGTTACCCTTAGCGACTCGCAGCAGGTAAAACTCTTTCCCCAAAACGGATTCCTCCGCGTTCACAAAGACCGAAATATGAGAATGGACGGAACCATTATTGCCGGTAGCGTGGACTTTGCAGGTAAAGATTTTGATTTTGACTACAACCCCTTCCTTATCAACCTTGATTCGGTTGACCAAATGAAAATTTACATCCTCGAAGATAACGATAAAGAAAAAAATAAACTCATTCCCGTAAGTACGCTCATTCGTTCGGTTTCGGGCACTCTTTTTATAGACGAAGCCAACAATAAATCGGGCTTAAAAAAGTATCCTTCATACCCCCGCTTCGAAAGTAAAGGCAACTCCTATTTATATTATGACGACAAAAGCCTTTACAACGGCGCTTACAAACGCGATATCTTCCACTTCAAATTAGACCCCTTTAAATTTACTGACTTAGACGAAATTACGCCCGATTTACTCACCTTTCCCGGCACTATGATTACCGGCGATATTTTTCCGCCTTTTAAACAAACTACCTCGCTCCAACCCGATAACTCGCTCGGTTTTGTAAATAAAACCGACGCAGGTGGTATGCTCACTTACAAACGAGGCAAGTTTTTTGGCACCTTAGATATGAGTAACAAAGGCTTAATAGGCAACGGAAGAGTAGAATACCTAAGTAGCACGCTTTTGTCAGAAAACTTTATTTTCCTTCCCGATAGCATGATGGCTGCTGCCGATTCTTTTTATATGGTGCGCAAAAAAGTAGGCGCAGCCGAGTTTCCAAGCGCCCACAATGGCAAGGTAAACGTGCGCTGGCGACCAAACGAACAAGGTATGTACGTTTACATGACCACCACCCCTTTTAGCATGTTTGAAGACAAAGTAACCCTTAAAGGCAGCTTACTGGTTACCGATTTAGGCTTGCGCGGTAAAGGTACCATCAACTGGCCCGATGCCGCCATGCGCGCCGATGCTTTTGCGTTTACATCGGGTACTTTTAAATCTGATTCTGCCGATGTGCAAATCAAAAACAAAGATGCCGCCCGCGTGTCGTTCAACTCCTACAACGTAAAAGCACGAGTAGATATGGACCAGTATCTTGGCGAGTTTTTGGCAAACGGCAACAGCATACCTATTGACCTGCCATTTAACCGCTTTAAAACTAATGCCAAAGAGTTTTACTGGCTAATGAAGGATAAACTCGTAAACCTGCGTATGCCCGAAGACCCAAAATTGAGCTACTTTGAATCTACCGACCCCAAACAAGACGGCTTGCGATTTCAGGCATCTGGCGGCGTGGTAAATTTGGCAGACAACACCGTTAAAGCCGATGGTATAGCCTACATAGAAATAGGCGATGCCCGCATAAGACCGCCCGATACCCAAGTGTTTATAGAACCCGATGCCAATATACGCACCCTCGAAAACGCCCTTATTGTTGCAGATAGTACCAATGAATACCACAAACTCTACAAGGCTACCGTTAAAATTAAAGGGCGTAACGAAATGGATGCCAACGGAGAATACCGCTACCGAGGTAAAGGGCTTAAACGCCAAGACCTGTTTTTTGAAAAAATTGTAACCCAAGCCGATGAAAAAGACCCTAAACGCTTTTATACCTACGGAACCACCAATATACCCGAAAATACCGAGTTTAAAATTAGCCCCAACATCAGCTACAAAGGTAGCGCTATCCTCGACTCGCGCGAGCCTTTCCTTGTTTTTGACGGATTTGCCAAAATAGAACTGAAAACCAAAGCCATCTTATCACAATGGTTCAACTTTCGCGATGTAATTAACCCCGATAGCATAAGTATAGACGTAAGCGCACCCATAGGCGAGTTTAAAGACAGTCTTACCTTTGGCATTTTGCAAGACATGGAACTGTTAGACCTTTACCCCACCTTCCTCACCAAAAAACGCACCTCGCTCGACCCCTACCTTTTCCGTGCCGGCGGCGAATTGGAATACAACGCCGATAAAAACATCTTCCGCGTAGCTGATAAAAACCGCCTCAGTGGTAAAGAATCGCAAGGAAACATCTTTACCCTAAAAGACAACACCGGCGAAGTAACCGCCGAAGGCAAGTACGATTTTGGGAAAGATTGGGGTATGACCCGACTTGACGTAGCCGGTATTTGCAACCACAAAGTAGGCGCTACCGGATTTGATTTTAAAGACCTACTCATAGGTTTTGACTTCTATTTTGATGACCTTTTGTTTACCAACATGGGCGATGCTATACGTTACTACAACTCCGGCGCACCCGAAGTGGACTACTCCAAAGAAAATTTTTACAACGCCGCCGTAGCAATGGTTGACAAAAAAGACCTCAGCGACCTTAAACGAATGATGAGTACCTACGGCTACCTATCAGAGCGCAAAAAAGGATTAGACCACAAACTGCTGCTTGCCAATGTGCAAATGACTTTTGATACAATAAGCCGCACTTTCATCAGCAATGGTAAATTGGGGTTAAGTTTTGCCGGCGATAAGTACGTAAACCGTATGGTTGACGGCTGGATAGAAATTGGGCTCCGACAAAGCGGTAACTACGTAAACCTTTACTTTGAAACCGCCCAAGACGAAAACAAAAACTACAAGTGGTATTTCTTTCACTACAAAAAAGGCATTTTACAAGCCCTCAGTTCCGACCCCGTTTTTAACGATGCCATCCTTGCCGCCAAAGACAAAAAACGGGTAAAAGAAAACAAAGCTACCGGCGAGGTTTACCAATACACCATTGCCCCAATGGAACGCCGCAACGTTTTTGTTTATACCCGCCGAGGCGAAGCCATTCCGGTTGAAACGCCTCCGCCACCGGCTCCCGATGCTCCGGCACCGGAAACCCCTAACCCCGATACACCCGCTCCCGATAATAACCAAGACGGCGGCAGTAACCCCGATAATAAAGAAGGAGACGGCGGTGGTAATTAACCCCGCTAAAATAATTCTTTGTTCATTTAGCTACTTGTTTTTAAAGTAATAACGCATCTGGTAGCAATGGCTTTTGCGTGCTGTGACGTTGCTTGGGGGAGTGATTACTTGTTTGTAATTCTTCCCCAAACAACAGTATCAGGCAATTTTCATCTTTGCCTTCTTCGGGGAATAATAGGTGGCTGTTGGGGTGGAGTGGGTTGGTAGGCTCTCAGTCCTTCATCGCCGGTTAAAATCTCTACACTACACCCCCATTCGGCATAATACTGGGCTACCTTAATAATGGCAGTATCTGCAATAGAAATGCCTTGTTCTGCCAATGATGCCCAGTTGTAGGCAAGTTCTAAAACATTTTCATCATTCCACAGTTCTGACTGTTCAGAAAAAGCAGCCCAAGGCTCTTGCTTGTGTACAGTACTAATTAAAATTTCACACAACTTATTTGCTTTTTCATACCGCAAATTTCCTCTTATATGGCTAATGAAGTTGCCTGTTTCTATAATGGCAGCTAAGGGTAACACCAAAGTAGATTGGTTATGTATTTCCTCAGTTATTTTTTGGTTTACCCTTGCATAATCCCAAACATCATCAGTTGTGCCGCAAGTTTCGTAATTTGGAACTTGGAGCCATACACAAAACATGCTGGTATCTAAAGTGACAACTTTTTTCATGGTTTATCTTAAAGACCAAGCACTTCTTCTAAAATACCCGATGTGGTTAAGTTGCCCACAGTTCCGCGCGACATTAGTTTGGGCAGTTGGGCAATATCTTCAAGCAGTTTTATTTGGCTTGCGCCCGTTTGTTTGTTCCGATACACTACTGAAATAACCGGAATCATTTCATTGCCCAGTGCATCTAAAAAAGCAGGGTTATGTGTAGTACACAACACATCAATACTGCGCCTGTTGCCTTCCTCTTTTAAAAACTGCACTAAAAGTTTTGCCCGCGAGGGGTGAAAACCATTATCTATTTCTTCTACTACCAACAAACTATGCTGGGGCATGGTGAGCATAGCAGTCATAATAGCCAAAAACCTTAACGTACCGTCCGACATGCCTCCGGCATCAACAATAAGTTGGTCTTGTTCAAACCATTTTTCTTTGCAATACAGCATGGCATCGGTTCTTAACAAGCCAACCGGTTCTGCCCATACTTGGTTTATTTCTTTTTCCGGTAATCTTTTCAGGTATTGGGTTAGGGTATTTTCAATTTCCTGTTTGCTTTCATTGTTTAAGGCAGCAAGTACGCCGGCCATATTAGAAGCATCGGGCAGCAAGCGGTCTGAAAACTTGGTATAACCGCGCATATTTGCCGGAATGGGGTCAAGAACAAAAATTCGGGATAATTGACGTATTGTTTCTTCTATACTTTGTTGAACTTCTTTTAGCAAAGGCAGCAATTTGCTTTGGCTCAAAACGCTGTATGCTCTTCGCAAATCTACTCGTTTATCGCGTCCTTGTGTGCTGGTATGAAAATAAGTAATTATTGCCGGTTGGTTTAGGTCGTAGTCGCCAGTATAAAACATTCTCTTATCGGTTTTTCTTTCTCCGCGTGCCGATTCGGTAATTCGGGTAAGCGATTCCGATTTCATCTCTATTTTTCCGTCTTCTACCAACCCGATTACAATGTTATAGCGGTAGTCTATATGTTCATCGGTATCAGATTGTATAAGCGCCGTTATTTCCGTTTCCGAAAAACCATAGGTTATTGCCCATTCATGCCCGCCGCGTATGCCTTTACTGTCCAAATCACCTCCCATAGCGGCGTTTAGTTCTTTGCCGGTGGTAATTTTTTGCAAAAAAAGTAAAGCATCTAATATATTTGACTTGCCACTGGCATTAGCGCCTATCAATATGGTGAGCGGGTCAATGTATAATTGACCATAAAGGAAACTTTTCCAATTTTTGAGGTGTAGTTCTTTTATCATATTAGAAAGTTAATGGCGGCAATTTTACAAGTAAGCGTTATCTGCGCCCAACTCAACAATGCTGCAAAGATAACTTACAAATGTAGAAAACCATTGTTCTACTTGCTTAAATTAGTGTTGTGCTGAAAATGTGGTAAAAAATTTAACGGGTTTATATGTTGGGTATGCAAAGAAAAGGGTAATATTGCAACTTGTTTACCTTAACCCAAAGCAATACTCCAAACCGCTTACATTTATTTGCTAAAAATCTGCATTTACAGGAGTGTGATTTTTTATCAAGTTACTAATTGCCTTAAATTTAATGACCTCCGACGTACAACTTCCTTTTGCGAAACAAATCCTATTCCCTGCAATTTGTGTTGTATGCCAGAAGCAACATCCCGATGGCGTTGCAAAATTATATATCCACAAAGGTGAGTTTGCATTATCAGAAGCCGCTTCAACATTACTTACCGGAAGCGCCTATACTACACAAAATGATCTAATTGTCTTTGACAATATACCTGCTTGTAACACATGTGCTAAACTCTTGCACACACAGCACAGGCGTTTAAAAATCATCACCTATATTTCTTGGCTACTAAGCGTTGTATTCATATTTGCTCTGCCGGTAACTATCGGGTGGAAAATAGCCGTATTCCTCTTTTTCTTCTTACTTCCGGTTATTATAGCAGTTGTTATGCCGCCGGCATTAGATATAACCTTTTCTAAGCATTCAGTTACCTTACATTTTGCCTTATCCGACGTGGCAAAAGCATTTGCCCTTGCCAACCAAGCTACCGTAAAATAAATAACCCCTCTAAAATCAATCTTTGTTTGTTTTTTTAGAAAAACATCAACTACCATGCAATACCCCCGTTTAATCATTCAATCCGCTAAAGCAGCATCCATACAACGGCAACACCCCTGGGTATTTTCGGGGGCAATACAAAAAATCATAGGCAAGCCCGAAGCCGGTGATGTGGTAGAGCTTTTTACCCCACAAGGCAACTACTTAGCCACCGCCCACTACCAACCCGATAGCAGCATTGCCGCCCGAATTTTATCGTTTACACAAACACCAATTGATGAGGTTTTTTGGGAACAGAAAATTGCAAGGGCACTCCAACTAAGGCAAGAAATGGGCATTGGCGCACAACCACATACCAATGCTTACAGGCTCATAAATGCCGAAGGCGATGGTATTCCCGGGTTAATTGCCGATGTGTATGGCAAAACCGTAGTGTTGCAAGCCCACCACTTAGGCATTTACCGCTGTTTGCCCCATATAACCCAAGCTATTACAAAGGTAATGGGCAACCGCATACAAGCCATTTACAATAAAAGCGCCGATACCCTGCACCACTCCCATCAAACCGATGTGCAAAACGATTACTTATGGGGTAATAACCCCCAAACCGGCGAAACCATTACCGAAAATGGCTGCCAGTTTTGGGTAGATTGGGTAAGCGGACAAAAAACCGGCTTCTTCCTAGACCAACGCGAAAACCGACTACAAGTGGCAGAATGGGCAAATGGTAAAAAAGTACTCAATGCCTTTTGTTATTCGGGCGGGTTTTCGGTTTATGCACTCAGAGCAGGCGCTAATTTGGTACATTCCATAGACAGCTCGGCAAAGGCAATAGAATGGACAGCAAAAAACATAGAGCTTAACCCTCATTTCAGAGGTACACACCAATCTTTTACCTCCGATGTAATGCCCTTTTTAGCCAATCCGCCCCATACTTATAACCTCATCATTTTAGACCCGCCTGCTTTTGCTAAAAATCTTAAAGCCCGACATCAGGCTGTACAAGGGTACAAACGACTCAATGCTCGCGCTTTATCGGTTATAGAAAAAGGAGGCATTTTGGTAACCTTCTCGTGTTCAAGCGTTATTGACCCGGCTTTGTTTTATGATACCATTAGGGCTGCGGCTATTGAATCGGGCAGAAATATAAGCCTCATTAAACGCCTCTGCCATCCGCCCGACCATCCGGTGAGCATTTACCACCCCGAAGGCGAGTATCTTAAAGGGATTTGTGTATATGTAGAATAGTTAAAAAGAATTATTTAGGCAAAGCCTTTATGCTTTTGCGCCTTGCCTCTTTTTGGGAGCAAGGCATAACTATTTCCCTATTTCAAAACCGGCAAAAACAACCCCAACCGGTAAAACTCTGCCGGATAACCGCTGTTTTTGGTGAAATTTTTACCTGCCGAAAATCGGAAAGAATATCCATCAGGTAAGGTAATTTTAAGATAACCACCTAAACTGCGGTATAGGTTTTGGGCTGGTTTATTGGTTAGGCGGGTAATGCCAAACTCCTCATAATGTATGCCTGCCGAAAAGCGTTCATGCAATACCGCGCCAACATATAACCAAGCCAGCAGGTAATCGGTTGTTACCGGACCCCGTTTGCGCATTGCCTTGTAATAAGCCACATAAAGCTCGGTTTCTAATTTGCCTTTGTTGTAAAATGCCGCCAAATTAGGCACCAAACCTTCGGCAATAACCCCTTCCGTACCACCCGATAAGAGTTTTCCGTGTGTAAGCCCAACAGAGGGGTTCAATAATAAATTTTTTGTGGGATTAAAACTAAGCCCTGCGCCTGTTTCCAAAAACCAATCGGTGCCGGTGGGGAGTGCATTGGCAAAGGAGGGATTGGTCCAAAAGATGCCGTAAAAACTCATGCTGAGATGAGAACTTATCCCAAAACTCCCTGTAACAATAGGATAGAACCCAAAAACGGCATCGTGCGGAATGGTAAGCGCAAGGGTGGGTTCGGGCAGAGAGGATTGGGAAATAAGGGGTTGTGCAGCGGACAAAATTAAAATTTGCAAAAACAACAGGTAAAGCAGTAAAGTACGCATAAGGATAGATTTGAAAATATCGGCAAAATTGCCGCCTGCAAAGTACCTGTTTTTTTACAGAAAATGATTTGTTCGCTTTGTATTTTCTGTTTTTGTTAGTTTTGGACTCTGATGCGTTTTCTGTTGTTGCCTTAAGCCACTTTCTCCAAAAACAAATAGCCCTTCCAATTTGGCAATTGCCATAAAGGAAAGGCTATTTACCCTGCATAACGCTGCAAAGAGTACTTACAATAAACTTACCGCAATCGTTGATAATCGCGCGGGTCAAAAGCCTGCCTCACCCCCTCGCCAATAAAGGTAACAGTGGTAAGGGTAAGAAATATAATAACCAATGGCGTAACAATGAGCCATGGTTTTTCAATGTTTTGTGAGCCTTGCTGTATCAGTTCTCCCCAACTGGGGGTAGGAACGGGTAAACCAAAGCCCAAAAAATCGAGTGAAACAAGAGCAGAGATATTACCAATTACCGAAAATGGGGCAAAAGTAATTACCGCCGTAAAGGCATTGGGTAAAATATGGCTAAACATAATTTTGAAATCGGTTTGTCCCATAGCTAACGCTGCCGACACATAATCGCGGTTTTTTTCGCGCAAAAACTCACCGCGCACGTAGTAGGTTATCCCTATCCACCCGCCAAATACTACCAGCATAATTACTAACAACATGAAAGAAGGCTCTAAAAACTTAACCAAAATAATCATCATAAACAAGAACGGAATAAGGCTGAATACCTCTATTAACCTTAGCCCGAAAATGTCTATTCTGCCTCCATAATAACCTAAAATGCCGCCAATGAATATGCCCAAAATATAAGAAAGCAGCGTAACCATAATGGCAAACGAAATAGATATTTGAAAACCATAAGCCACCCTTGCCAAAATATCTCTGCCTTGGGCATCGGTGCCTAAAATATGCAGATTATCGGGAGCGGTGGGTGGGTTGCCGGTTAGTTCATCAAGTGGTGTTTCCAAGGGTCCAAAAGGGTGAAGCGGCATCATTACCCAGTTGCCTTTACCTTCGGCGGCAAATTTTTGTTTTAACTTTCTAAAAGAGGGTGGGCTGCTGCTTTCCTCACCAAACTCAGTGGCGCTGTAATAGCGGGGTTTGGGCGATATAGGTTCTAACCAGTTGCTAACAGCCGGAAAAAAGTACTGCCCATTGTATTTAACCACCAATGCCTGATTGTTAATAAACAATGGATTAAAAAAAGAGATAAAGTACAATATGCCCAAAACAATAAGCGAGTAATATGCCCGCTTTATTTTTTTGAAATTGCGTACCCGCCGCTCAAAAACCGATTCTGACTTGCGTTCGCCTTCGGGTTTATTTTTTTTCCACCACATATTGCTATTATTGCTTTTTAAATGAGTTTCACTAAGGTTGCTTGTTTGCAACACCGAGTTTTACAAAAAATGAGTTAGACAGGAAATTGCAAAAGCAGGTTAATCAAATTTTATGCGCGGGTCTATTAACACATAAAGCAAATCAGACAGTAAGTTGCCTACCAGCAAGATGATAATGCTGATAACCAAAAAACCAAGAAAAACAGGGTAATCTACATTTACCACCGATTTAAACGATAACAGCCCGATGCCGTCTATGTTAAACACCAATTCAATAAGGTACGAACCGGCAAGGAAAATGCCTATTACGTGCCCCAAGCCGGTAGCAATGGGTATGAGTGAGTTGCGAACAGCATGTTTAAAAATAACTGTTTTTTCGTCGAGCCCTTTGGCAAAAGCAGTGCGCACATAATCCTGACTCAGGTTTTCTAACAAGGAGTTTTTCATGAGCAGGGTTAGGGTGGCAAAAGCGCCTATCATATAACAAATAACCGGCAGAGCCGTATGGTGCAATTGGTCTAAAATTTTACCCAACATGGTCAGTTGTTCCCAATCGGGCGACCTGAAACCTCCCAGCGGAAACCATTTCAAATATCGTCCGCTGGCAAAAAAAGACAACAACAATACACCCAAAGCATAACCGGGTGTAGCATAACCCGCAAAAATGAGAGCGCTGCTGCCAAAGTCAAAAGGCGTATTGTGCCTTACGGCTTTTAATATGCCCAATGGAATACAAACCAAATAAGAAAGTAAGAACCCAATGATGCCAAAATAGGCAGATATGTATAAGCGTTCGGCAATTAGTTCTAATACAGGGCGGTTGTAAATATAAGAACGCCCGAAATCGCCGGTAAAAATGCCGCTAAATGCTGTTTGCACAATTCGGTACTTATCATCTTTGGTTTCTTTTAATTTCCATTCTTTGCCGGCATACCAATCGGTTATTTCTGTGCAGGAGGGCAGTTCGGCGTAGTCGTCCGAAAATTTAAAATCTGAGCCTACGGCGCTTTTCATCACCACTACATCATTGCCTTGTTTTTCCATTTTTACCCACCGTTGTATGGCATATACCCTGCCATCTTTTTTTACATAACGCAGGTCTTCGCGGAAACACTCGCCAAGGGGTTTTACCTCGCTTTTGGTTTCGCGGGGGTAAAAACCCAACCATATCAGGTATCGGGTCAAAAATGGCTTATCCAAACCGTATTGACGGCGCAGTTGCTCTATTACTTCGGGGCTAAGTTTGTTTTTTTGCACCATTTGCCCGCCGCCGCCGCCTTCGCTTGCTTTTGCTTCCATTTGCATAATTGCCCGCTCAAGCGGTCCTCCGGGAACAAGGTTTAATATGGCAAACACCAAAAACGTTGCCCCAAAAAAGGTGGGGAACATGAGCAATAAACGCTTTAAAATGTATTTGAACATGGTGGTTGGTAGATAGTAGTGAAAAGTGAAGAGTGAAAAGTGAAAAATTGGGAGAAAGTGAAGAGAGAGTGGGTAGTGAGTATTCAGTAGTCTGTACTAAGAAATATCAACCAATTTGCGCCTTTGTGTTTTTGCGAGAAACAAAATCGGGCGTGTAGTCGTAATTCTTAACTCATCACTTTTCAGAGTACAGACGCACGGCCGTGCGTCTGTACATTTTTCACTCTTCACTTTTCGTTTTCCCCTTTTAATTATTTGCCTTTGGTTTTCCAGAAATCAATTTCAGCCGGCGCTTTTCCCATTTTCAGGCTTTTGTCTTTTTTAGCAACCTCTACTTGTTTAGCCAATTCGGGTTCTTCCCACCACAGCGAGAACACATCGCCAAAATCACCGGCGTAAGATAGGGCATTTTCGGGCATACCAAATTTATTCCAGTACAACAACCGAAGGGTATATGGTGAAACCCAGCCCCAAACCCAGTGTTTTTTTGCTACGGCAATGCCATCTATTTCCTGTACAAATTTTACGCGTTCTTTGGTGTCGTAGCTTTTATCGTATAGGTCGCAAAGTTCGTCTATGCGCGGGTCGGCAATACCGGTTATATTGGTATTGTTGGGTACTTTGGCAAATTTTGAGTGCATGCTGCTCTCCGGGTTAGGAAAAAACAAGCCGGTATAGTTCTGAAAAGCAATGGTATATTCTTTACCCTGCACTTTTTTGAAACGCTCGTTGGGGTCAACGTTATTAAACTTTAACTCTATGCCTACATCGGCTAATGACTGCTGATAAGGCACAAAAATGCGTTCAAGCGATTTGTCCGACATCATTTCAATGGTAAACGGTTTACCATTTTTAGACAACCATTTTTCGCCCGGTTTTTTAGTGTAACCGGCTTCTTTTAACAAGGCAAGCGCTTTGGTAGGGTTGTACTCCGGTTTGGGGTTATTGGGGTTGGCATAGGGAGTGCCGTAATAAAACGAGTTAATGCGCACGTATTCGTTAAAGAACAGTTTTTGGTTTAGCTCTTCAAAATTAAACAGCAAGCCAAGAGCTTCGCGCACTTTAACATCGTCGAAAGGTGGTTTGGCGGTATTCAAGGCAAAACCCGATGTGCCTTTGGGGCTGTTGTTGTAAATTTTTTGTCGGGCAATTACGCCGCGTGCAATATCGGGTATTTTAGCTTCGGTGAGTTCTTCTGCCCACCATTGGGCGCGGGGCGCTATATACCAATCCACTTCGCCGGCAAGAAGTTTGTCTTTCATTAGTTCATCGGTGCGCACTACTACAAAGGTGATGCGGTCAAAATTATTTAACCCTATGTTGCTATCGTAGTTTTCTGCCCAGTAGTTGGGGCGGCGTTTAAGGGTAAGGCGCTCGCCTTGTCGGGTATTTTCTTTGTCTAATTCATAAGGTCCGGTACCGGGCATAAAATCAAACTGATACTTGGTTATATAACCTGCGCCGTTGGTTTTAGCAAGGTGCGAAGCGGGGTAAATTTTGGTAGATACAGCAAAGTACAAGAAACTGCGCCAGTTTTCTTTTTTACAGTTTATTTTTACAATATACTTGCTTTCGGCAACGGGTTCTTCAAAGGTTTCGGCGTAGAGGCTGTTGGTAAAGGGGTCTTTGAGTCCTTCGTCTATCAATAATTTATAGGTAGCAATTATATCGGCAGCGGTAACGGCTTGTCCATCGCTCCATCGGGCATTAGGGTCGATGCGAAACCAGTAAGATTTTTTATCTTCAGATATTTTCCAGTGGGTAGCCAAAGCAGGATAGTAATCTAAGGTTTCGGCATCAAAACCCAGCAGCGGTTCAAAAATCATTCCGTTGATAAGACTAACGGTTTGGATATTGGCATTTTCACCTACATCGCAAAAAGTAGCCGGATATTCCTGAATTGCCATAGAAAAAGAGCCGCCTTTTTTAGCCTTGGGGCTGCCGGGCGATTTGTGGGTAGTACTGGTAACAAACCCGAGCGAGTCGGCAAGTTTACTAAATCCGTTTCCGCCCTGTTCGGCGGGCACGTTGGGGTCGGCGCCATCTTCGGTAATCGCTTTTTTAGTGTCGGTAACGGTTAGTTTTTGCTCGCCGCTGTTGTCGGGGGCACAACTTTGCAACAGACCAAGGGTAAAAACAAACAAGAGCAGGTAAATTATACCCGACTTAGAGGTAGCTTTATTCATGTTGTTTTATAATTGAAAAGGTTTGTGTTTAGTACGGGGGTAAAGATAAACAGTTTATTTGGTTTGTTGCCCCAAAAGTAGGTAAATGCCGCAAAAGTTGTGCGGGAAAAATGTTTTCTGGTTGCAAAAAATGGCTTTTACCGCCTTTGAAAAATATCTTTACAAACCGGTTGTTGTAAGTAATCAAGTGGCTGCTGTTTGCCACTGGGCACGTATGACAGGTTTACTAATGCGATAGTTTGGTTACATCAGGCTTCTTCTGTTTCGGCGCTTGGGGTAGGCACATCGGTAAATTTGTAGCCAACGCCTCTAATGGAGTGAAAGTACTGCGGATTTTTGGGGTCGTCTTCAAAATGTTTTCTGAAAGCGAGGATAAAATTATCGATAGTGCGCGTAGATGGATACACATCATAACCCCATACCGATTGCAGAATTTGAGACCGCGAAACCACTTCGTTTTTGCGTGCAATGAGCAGTTTGAGCAGTTTAATTTCTTTTTTGGTAAGGTTTATTTCGTTGTTGCCTTTTATGGCTTTGTAGGTAATAAAATCTATTTCGTTATCGCCAAATTTGTAAGATACCAATGGCGATGCGTTTTTATCGCCCTTTGCACTATGCCTTACCATTACCTTTACCCTCAGCAGCAGTTCTTCCAATACAAAGGGTTTGGTTAGGTAATCATCTGCTCCTTTTTTCAAGCCGAGTATGCGGTCTTGTGGCTGGTCTTTGGCGGTTAAAAACAGTACCGGCATTTCGGTATCCTCCAATCGAATTTGCTCACATACGGCAAGCCCGTCCACTTCGGGCATCATAATGTCTAATATCGCCATGTCGAAACGCTGTTTTTTAAAGGCTGTAAGGGCAGCCATACCGTTATCTACGGCTACTACCTCATAACCTTCTGCCTCTAAGTTTATTTTGAGCGATTCTTGTAGGGTTTCTTCGTCTTCGGCTAAGAGTATTCTAAAATTCATGTGGTTTGTTTTTGAGGTTAATAAATGAAGGATTGGTTGGTTTATTTGTGCTGTTAAAATTGAATAAATTTGGTTGGGCAGACGGAATGTTTACACAAAACACCGGTTTTGCCCTCTGTAAGTAGGTACGCGGTTAATAATTTTACCATCGGAAACGAGCAGCAGTTGGGTAAAGCGTTCGCATAATTCACCGGCTTTGGCATGTCTGAAAAAGGCAGGGTCGCCCGGTGTAAGGCGTTCCATACCTTTATAAATGAAAGGGGTTTGCACTTCGCCGGCTCCTTCATTGGGTATAAGTTGAGCGCCTGCGGGCAAGTAAGGTTTGGGTAATTTATCTGTTCCGGCAGAACCGGAGGCAATGTAACCGCCACCCAAACAGGTGTAAATATGCGGTTGAGGCTGTCGGGTAATTTCTATGGCAAAGGCTGCGGCAGGTTCATGTTTAAAGGCAGCATAATTATCAAATAAAGCGGGCGAGTAAAAAGCTGAACCTACTGTTATTTCTGTAACAACATCTTCGTGTACGGTGGTTTCTAAACTGCCTGTGCCGCCGCCATTAACTAATGTAAGCTGTATGCCCATAGCGGTTAGGGTTTGTACTACTGCTGCCCGCCGTTTTGCTATTTCGGCAACCGATTGTTTTTTAAGTGTTTTTACCAATGCATTTTTTACTGTAGCTCCGCTAACGGCATCGCCCACCCCGGCTATTTGTGCTTCGTAGCCCATAATGCCGGTTATGGCAAGGTGGGCAGTGCCTAAAAACGGACTTACCAATTTTTTTACCTCCTCTGCTTGGTGCAACGATGAACGGTAAACCCCAAAATATAACCCGGGAAAAACCGACGACATATCTATATCTAAACAAACAGGCAGCCTGGTGCCGGTTTTTTGGGCTATTTCGGCATATCGGGATAGGTGAGCGGCAGCATCTGCCATTAAGGTGATGTTAATGCCTTGTTTTACCGCCTCACAAACTTGTGCTATTTCGGCAGAATTGCAGGTAGGATAACCTACCAAAAGGTTATCAAACCCCTGATTTGCCAAAAATAAAGCCTCCGAAGCGGTGTAAGGCATTATGCCCGAATAGGGCGCACCATAGTCTAAAATGTGCTTAATAAGATGCACACATCTGATAGACTTTGACGCTATGCGAATGGGTTTATTGCCTGCCCGAAGTTTAACCTGTTCTATATTTTGATTAAACAAATCCATATCAACAAAGGCAAACGGCATGGGTTCGCCTTTAAATACCGATTTGTAATACTGATAGGTGCGCGGATAAGGAACCATTAGCGGTATAAGGTGGTAAATTTAAAAAAGTAGGAGATATAAACAGGGAGCAAATCAGGTAGTTAGGGGGGGCAACTCGGGTTGATAGGATTTTACAGTGTCGATAAAACATTTAACCCCGTCGAGCGGTGTATCGGGATAAACCCCATGCCCTAAGTTTACAATATGCCCGATGGGTCCAAATTCGGCTAACATTTGTTTGGTTTCCTTTTCAATGACCGTTTTATCTGCAAACAAAACGCAGGGGTCTAAATTGCCTTGCAGGGCAACCTTGTTGCCGGTAACCTGCCGGGCATAGCGGCGGTCAATAGTCCAATCGAGCCCTACTACATTGCAAGGAATACGGGCAATGTCTTGCAGCGCAAAAACAGCGCCTTTGGCAAAAACCGTAACCGGCGTTTGTCCCATAGCTGCACATATTTGGCTAATGTAGGGAAGGGCAAATTGCCGGTATTGTTGCGGACTTAGGATGCCGGCCCATGTATCAAAAATTTGTACCAAATCAGCGCCGGCTTGTATCTGCGCTTTCAGGTAGTGTATGGTGCTTTGGGTAATTTTGTGCAACAGCCGGTGGGCAAGCTGGGGCTGTGCATACAGCATACTTTTAGCATGGGTAAAGGTTTTTGAGCCGCTGCCCTCTACCATGTAGGCAAAAATTGTCCAAGGTGCGCCGGCAAAACCAATAAGCGGAATTTTTTGGTGCAATTCTCTTTTCACCAATTTTATTGCCTCAATAGTATAACCTACTCCCGATTCATCGGCAATGCGCAGTTGGTCAATATCGGCGGCAGATGTTATTACCTTCGGGAAAACCGGACCTTTGTTTTTTTCCATTTCGTATGGCAATCCCATAGCTTCGGGAATAACCAAAATATCCGAAAAAATAATGGCAGCATCTACGCCTAATTCATCTACGGGCTGAAGGGTTACCTCACAGGCTATTTCGGGCGTTTTTACCATGGTAATAAAATTGCCCACTTGCTCACTCAGTTTTCGGTACTGGGGCAGTATTCTACCCGCCTGACGCATCAACCATACCGGTTTGCGCTCTGCAACTTCTCCTCTTGCTACTCTTAACAGTAAATCGTTTTCCAATTTTTATCCTTTTTTCGTTCAAAGTTAGTGTTTTCTGCTTTTTCGTGGTTCTTTCTACACCCTTTTATTGCGTCATGGTTTTGTAAAACAAATAAATCTCTATATTTATCCTCCTTATAGCTTGACTATATTGTGCAAGGTTTAAGGGCTTAGGCCAGTTTATCTTCTTTTAGGTTGACATGCCGTATTGAATGATGAAGACTGAATGGTTAATGTGAGTGGGTGGTTCAAACCAATACAAGCGCTCGCCGACAAATTGACATATTTAGGGTAGTTGAAATAATCGGGCTGACCAAATGTCAGGTTGTTGCATTCAGTTTCTGACAATAAATAGGCAGTATTGCCAAAATAGCGTAAAAAACAGCCCGTTTTCCGGTTGGCACAATGATTGAATGATAAAAGGGAAAGAAAAATTTAACCTACTATAAAATTCAATCCCAACATGAAAAAAGTTATCGGTATTGACTTAGGCACAACCAACTCCTGCGTAGCAGTAATGGAAGGAAGCGAGCCGGTGGTAATAGCCAACAGCGAAGGAAAGCGCACTACCCCGTCTATTGTTGCCTTTTTACAAAACGGCGAGCGCAGAGTGGGCGATTCGGCTAAGCGACAAGCTATTACTAACCCTAAAAATACCATTGCCTCTATTAAAAGATTTGTTGGCTGCCGGTACGACGAAGTGAATACCGAAGCCGGCAGAGTTGCCTACAAAGTGGTGCGCGGCGATAATGGTTTAATAAAAGTGGATATTGACGGACGACATTATACCCCGCAGGAAATTTCGGCTATGGTTTTGCAAAAAATGAAAAAAACTGCCGAAGATTATTTGGGTTATGAAGTTACCGAAGCCGTTATAACCGTTCCGGCTTATTTTAACGACTCGCAACGTCAGGCTACCAAAGAGGCAGGCGAAATTGCCGGTTTAAAGGTTTTACGCATTATTAACGAGCCTACTGCCGCCGCCCTTGCTTATGGTTTAGACAAGCGCCATAAAGATCAAAAAATTGCCGTTTATGACCTTGGCGGCGGAACGTTTGACATTTCTATTCTTGACCTTGGTGATGGGGTGTTTGAGGTAAAATCTACCAACGGCGATACCCACCTTGGCGGCGACGATTTTGACCAGCGCATTATGGAGTGGCTGGCAAGCGAGTTTAAAGCCGAAGAAAACATAGACCTGCGCAAAGACCCTATGGCTTTACAACGCCTTAAAGAAGCTGCCGAAAAAGCTAAAATTGAACTTTCGGGAAGCAGCGAAACCGAAATAAACCTGCCCTATATTACCGCCATTGACGGAGTGCCTAAGCACTTGGTGCGCAAACTTACCCGCGCCAAATTTGAGCAAATGGTTGACGACCTTGTAGAGCGCACTATAGGACCGTGCAGAGAAGCCCTGCGCGATGCCGGTTATACTGCTGCCGATATTGACGAGGTTATTTTGGTGGGCGGTTCTACCCGTATTCCCAAAATACAGGAAGTGGTGGAGAAATTTTTTGGCAAAAAACCCAACCGTGGCGTAAACCCCGATGAGGTGGTTGCCGTAGGCGCTGCCATACAAGGCGGTGTGCTTAGTGGGGAGGTAAAAGATGTACTGCTGCTTGACGTTACGCCCTTATCAGTAGGTATTGAAACCTTGGGTGGCGTATTTACCAAACTCATAGAATCTAATACCACCATTCCAACCAAAAAATCGGAAGTATTTTCTACCGCTGCCGATAACCAGCCATCTGTAGAAATCCATATCTTGCAAGGCGAGCGTTCTATGGCTAAAGATAACCGTACCATCGGGCGTTTTGTGTTAGACGGTATTCCGCCTGCTATGCGGGGCGTTCCCCAAATTGAGGTTACTTTTGATATTGATGCTAACGGTATTTTGAGCGTATCGGCAAAAGACAAAGGCACCGGTAAACAGCAAAGTATTCGTATAGAAGCTTCTACCGGCTTATCAAAAGACGAAATTGAACGCATGAAAAACGATGCCAAAGCTAATGAAGCCGCCGACCTTGCCGCCAAAGAAAAAGTGGAAAAACTGAATCAGGCAGATGCACTTATTTTCCATACCGAAAAACAATTGAAAGAATTTGGCGACAAATTGTCTGCCGGAAACAAAGCTAACATTGAGAGCGCCCTTGCCCAACTGAAAAGCGCACAAAGCGCCCAAGATGTTCATGCTATTGAGCAGGCTACTAACGCTCTTAATAACGCATGGCAAGCCGCCTCGCAAGAAATGTATCAGGCACAGCAAGAAGCCGGCGGTAACACCGGCGCTAACGGCAATGCCGGTAACGGTACCGAAGGTGTGCAAGATGTGGAATACGAAGAAGTGGATACAAAAAAATAAGTTCTTGCATCGTTCCTAAATTCCCGATGAACAAAAAAACAGCCGATTGCCCAAAGCAACCGGCTGTTTTTTGTTTTGAAACCTATTGAAACACATAAAAAGACGCGAGGTTGGAATTAGGGGCTTGCTCAAAAGCTTAGAGGAAATGGCTTTAAGCAGGATAGATTTGTATATTATGGTACGCTGCACCTTGTTAATAGGGCATTTAACAGGTTGCTACCTATATTACGGTGCGCTGCACCTTTACAAAACCCCAAAAGCGCATTTTAGGGGGGGAGTAAAATACAAGGGGCAGCGCCCCTAATTCTTGGTAGAACAGTAACAAACCATACTATTTTAAGGTGCAGCGCACCGTAATCTTGGTAGCACAGATGCGTACCTTAGTTTATTATCAGGTGCAGCGCACCGTAATTTGCTGCCCATTTTAACAAGTGCATCTAAACCTTATGTAGATTTTACCCCCCTATCGGGCGTTTATTTTAATTCCAACCTCGCCTTAATTTAGCCTCTAAATCCCGAAATCATAAGCCATTGGCTCCAAAAATCTGTGCAAATCAGCCGCATCCGTGTTATCTGTGTACTACTTGCTGCGGGTTTTAAGGCAGGACAATGCAAACCTTGTGCGAGCTTTACCCACATCGGGCGTTCATTTTAATTCCAACCTCATGTTAAAAAAGCTACCCCGAAAAAGAGAAATTGTAGCGGGCATCGGTAAAAAAAGCCAGCATACGGTCTTTTTCAGACACAAGCATATCTTTTTCGGGCAATTGCCAGTTAATGTTTAACAGGGGGTCGTTAAAAACTATGCCGGCTTCGTGTTTTTGGCTGTAATAATTATCGCATTTGTAAACAAACTCGGCAGTGGGGCTCAGTACCGAGTAACCATGTGCAAACCCTCTTGGTATGAGCAGTTGTTTTTTGTTTTGGTCTGATAGTAAAATACCAAACCACTTGCCAAAAGTGGGTGAGCCGCCTCGCAAATCTACCGCCACATCAAATA
>DDVC01000087.1:884-3187 GCA_002345145.1 Bacteroidetes bacterium UBA2322 | reverse complement strand
AAGGGTTCTAACTGGTAATGCAAACCCCGCACAACGCCATACTTAGAAAAAGCCTGATTATCTTGAACAAAATCATAAAACAAGCCATGTTTTTCGAGCAATCTGCGGTTGTAACTTTCAAAAAAATACCCGCGCTCATCGGTATATACACGAGGGTTTAGTACCAACAAACCGGCAATACCGGTAGGTTCAATAAACGGAAGCGGGTTGTGAAACATGAGGGGCAAACTTGTTTTGGGCTGCAAAATACAGAACTTTGCGCTACATTTAGCTGAAGGCGTACAAAATTAGTTTACTGCAAGGGTGAATCCTCAAGTGCAGAAGCATGGTGCAATATGGGGTAAGGTTAATCCTTGTATTTGCTTTACTTCTGCCCTTTCATCATGGCGGCAAGTTGGTCCCACATATCGGGCGAAAGAGCTTCCAAATAGCTGAACTCGCCGGCGCCTTTCAGCCACTCGCCGCCATCAATGGTAACCACTTCTCCGTTTACAAACGCCGAAAAATCGGAAACAAGGTAAGCGGCAAGGTTAGCTAATTCCTGATGTTCGCCCACTCTGCCCACGGGCACTTTGGCATTGGGGTTAAATTGTTGGCGCAGCGGTTCGGGAAACAGCCTATCCCATGCCCCCGGTGTAGGAAACGGACCCGGGGCTATGGCATTACATCGGATACCATATTTACCCCACTCCACAGCCAGCGAGCGGGTTAGCGCCAATACCCCTGCTTTGCCACAGGCAGAAGGCACCACATAACCCGAACCCGTCCATGCATAAGTAGTAACAATGCTGAGTATATTGCCCGGCTGTTGGTGGGCAATCCAGTGTTTGCCTGCTGCCAACGAAAAATAGTAGCTACCTTTCAGTACAATATCTACCACCGTATCAAAAGCGCGGTGCGACAGCCTTTCGGTAGGGCTGATAAAATTGCCTGCGGCATTGTTTACCAATACATCAAACTTGCCGTAAGTAGCCAATGTTTGTTCTATAACGGCTTCTACCTGCTCGTACTGCCGCACATCGCAGGCAAGGGGCAGCACCTCGCCGCCGGTTTCGGCGCGCAGTTCTTGTGCAGTTTCTTCTAATACGGGCAATTTTCGGCTGGTAATCACCGTTTTAGCGCCCAATTGCATAAAATATCGGGTCATAGACCTGCCCAAGCCGGTGCCGCCTCCGGTTATGATGATTACTTTGCCTGCCAAGGCGTTATCGCGCAGCATGGGTTCTGAAAAAGAGGACATAATACTACTGTTTAGTAAACAATGGGATAATGGTAGTAAAAAGCCGCCAAAAGTAGGTAATTTACCCGAATGAAAGGCTGCCGAGTATATAAAATTGTGTGCTGTTTTGGTTTTTGGTAAAACAAAACAGGCTACATGCAACCTTTGTGGGGTACATGTAGCCTGTAAAAATTATACTACCAATAACTGTTTACACAGCCTTATCGTCTTTGGTTTCTTCGGCAGGAGGAGCAGAAGGCGCAACTTCATCAGCAGCCGGCGTTTCTTTTTTGGCAGTAAGGTCTTGTACTTTTTCTTTTGCTTTTGATGCCAAATCTTCAACTGTATCTTTTGCTTTTTCAACAGCATCTTCCACTTTTTCTAAAATACCGCCTACTTTTTCGTTCTGCTTCAGTTCGGCATACTTGCTTTCAACGGTTTCTTTAACCTTACCCACCGTTTCTTCAACAGAACCCTTTGCCTTTTCTAAAAATGACTCGCCTTTACCCAGCGCTTCATTCACTTTTTCGTTCTGTTTCAGTTCGGCATATTTGCCTTCTACAGTATCAACTACCTTTTCAAAAGTATCTTCTACTGTATCTTTTGCTTTTTCAAAGGCATTTTCTACCTTGTCTAAAATACCGCCTACTTTTTCGTTCTGTTTCAGTTCGGCATACTTGTCTTCAACGGTATCTTTCACTTTTTCAACAGTATCCTCTACTTTTTCCAAAATACCGCCAATGGCTTCGTTCTTTTTAAGGTCTTCATATTTGTCTTCAACAAAATCTTCAACCTTGTCTTTTAAGTCTTTCAATTTGCTAAACAAACTACCTTCGGTCTTTTTTTCTTCTTGTTGGGGTTCGTTTTCGTTGAGCAGGGGATTTTCGTTTTCAGTCATGATTCTGTGTTTTTGATTTGGGTTAAAAATTGATGAGGTAAATGGGTTACACTATTATAAACAAACCATTTCCGATAAATGCTCAAAAAAGCGCCTAAAATGCACAAAAAATTATGCGGGCAGTTTATTTTTTGGTTTTACCATCGGCGTGACTTCGGCGGCGGTGCCGGTGAAGAAGGCCTCGTC
>DDVC01000087.1:381-663 GCA_002345145.1 Bacteroidetes bacterium UBA2322 | reverse complement strand
GGCGGAAGTTGGGTAAAACCGGTTTTTGATTTGGGGTTGGCAAGGTAAACGCTTTGCTCGTGTGCATTGAGGATAATGTGTTGCTTGTCGTTTTCTGAAAGGGTAATAATGCCTGCGCGGTCGTTCAGTTTATCTTCGCCAATATATACAATGCCATTTCGGTTATCGTCGTACAGTTTAATGGCAGCGCCCTCCTCATTGCTTCTAAACTGGAGTATATTGCCGCCCTGCCGGTTATTGAGCTGCATAAGCGCCCCCTCGCCCTTTACCTCCGAACCCAAG
>DDVC01000087.1:0-176 GCA_002345145.1 Bacteroidetes bacterium UBA2322 | reverse complement strand
TCGCCCTTTACCTCCGAACCCAAGGTAAGCAGCCGCTTGCCATCATTATTATACAAAGCAATTTCGGCAGCCGTTTCGCGAGATTCCATGACCAAAATAGTTTTACCTGCTGCATTTACCAATTCAAATTTTTCGGCTTTTACCACCGGCTCCACATTAACCGGCGAGTTTTGGTA
>DDVC01000100.1:13047-38662 GCA_002345145.1 Bacteroidetes bacterium UBA2322 | reverse complement strand
CAAAGATACGCCTTTTATTGCTGATGGCTAACTAATATCTATTACAAGCTTGTTTGTACCAATAAAAAATGACAAAGTTGCCTTTTTTCAAGGTTTTGCCGCTTAACCCCAAAATAAATGGGCAATAATGGCATCGGCGGTAAAACGGGCATCGGGAGCAAGCAACAGCCTGTTTTGTACCACCTGCAATTTACCCTGTTGCACGTACCGTTGGGCTTGGCTTAGTAGGTATCGGGTTTTTTCTTCGCCAAACTCGGCGCTAAGGTAGGTTAAATCTGCCCCCCACATGGTGCGCAACGCAGTCATAATATACTCGTTATACTTATTTTGAGGTGTGAGTATTTCGGTTTCGGCGGGCAGGTTATTTTGTTGTATTGCTTTTAGGTAAAGCGCATTGTTTGCCACGTTCCAGCTTCTTGAAACCCCGTTGTAAGAATGAGCCGAAGGACCAATGCCCAAGTAATGCGCCCCGCTCCAATAGCTGCTGTTATGCACGGCTATATGCCCCGGCAGGCAGAAATTAGAAATTTCGTAGTGCTGGTAACCCCTTTCTTCCATGCTTTGCGTAAGCAGGTTAAACTGTGTTTGGGCATGTTCATCTTGCAGCGGCGCAATTTTACCCTTTTTAATAGACGAATGTAATGCCGTTTTAGGCTCCACCGTAAGGCAATAAGCCGATATATGCGGTATATTTAACCCAAAAGCTATAGATAAATTCCGTTGCCACTGCTCGTGCGTAAGGGTAGGCGTACCGTAAATAAAATCGATGCTGAGGTTGGTAAACCCCGTTTTAAGAGCCAATTCAATACAATTGAGCGCTTCACCGGCATTGTGCGCCCTGTTCATAAAAAGCAAATCGGGCTCAAAAAAAGACTGAATCCCTATGCTAAGCCTATTTACCCCTATTTGTCTAAGCTCCCAGAGTTTGTTTTCCGAAAGGTCATCGGGGTTAGCTTCTAAGGTAATTTCGGCATCGGGTTTAAGCCCAAACAAAGCAATCGTTTTACCTATAAGTTGCTCTATTTCGGCGGCGTTCAGCAAAGAGGGTGTACCACCGCCAAAATAAATGCTGCCCAGTGGCTCGCCGGCAGGCAGGTATTGGCGGCGCATCTCCAATTCATGCAGCAAAGCGGCAACCATATCGGTTTTGCGAGCCACCGAAGTTGAAAAATGAAAATTGCAATAATGGCAAGCCTGTTTGCAAAATGGTATATGTATGTAAACGCCTGCCATGTTGGTAGTTTTTGCCTAAAAAAGGCAAAGATAGGCGCTCCGCCACAGATAAACACAGTAGCGGAGGTAAAACCACCTACTTTTCAATCGCCTCATATCGGTTTACCCATTTTTAGGGGCGCAGCAGTGGTTAGTTTTGGTAGATAGTAGTCGGTAATTCGTAATTCACAACTCATAACTAACTGCGCCTTTGCGAGAAACAAAATCGGGATTGGTAATCAGCACTAACAAAATAACTTACCACTAACCACTAATTTGCGCCTTTGCGAGAAACAAAATCGAGTCGGTAGTCATAACTTTTCACTCTTCTTAATACCGTATCAAAGTTACGCCTATCATGGAGCTATTGGGGAAGTACAAGTTAAAATCAGATACAGTAACGGAGCCGTTCAGGTTCACATCGGCAGCAAAATAACCATTTAAACCCGATGCTTGCGCCTGATACAAGTTAAAATCGGCTACGGTAAATACGCCGTTAGCATCTATATCGCCTGCGGCAAGGGCATAAGCGCCGTTGGGCAGCAGTTTTAGTTGTGTAGCGCCCATCATTACATTAGCAGGCAGGGTAAAGTCTATATTAGCGCCGGTAACGGTTACGGTTTGAGGCGCAGCGGTTATTACGGCTAAGTGGTTTCGGTGCCGCGCCACAAAATAATAAGCAGCGCCGGGCAAAAGTTGGTAAAACTTAACCCCCGCTGTGCCGCTTACGTCTTGCAGGGTGCCGTTGTTGAGCAGCAGGGCAGCGCGGGTTTCCGCTATAGTATTGGGGTTGGTAGCGTTTCGGGCTTCTATCAGCACCCAGTCGGTAGCGGTAGTGGGGAGTTGGGCAATAGTTTCAGCGCCGGCGTATAACCAGGGTTGAGCATTATAAGGCTGCGCAATCGGCAGCAACCCACCCGATGCAAGGGCGGTACCCATTAACCCCGATGCACTGAGGTAAGCCCCTTGCAAATAGAGTTTAAACCCGATGGTAGCCGTAGGAACAAGCGGCGTGGTAAACCAAACCGATGCCGAAAAACTGCCCGCAGTAGCTCCACAAACCGATGCCACCTGCACCTCATAAGTGCCACCCGAATACAGCCCGCTTATATTGTATGCAACGCCGCTCACCGTAATTTGGAGCCACACGCCGCTGCCCTGCTGCCGGTAGCGCACTACGTATTGGGTAGCTTCGGGCACGGCGTTCCAGTTTACTTGGGCAGTTTGGGCGGTAAGGTTGGTAATGGTTATAGCGGCAGGCACATTACAAGGGCAGGGAATTTGGGTGCTGCTGCTGCCGCCGCTGTTGTTGGTAATAAAGGCAAACATAGGGGCAAAATCGGTATAAACGCCGCTGCAATTGGTAGCCAGTAGCACCTCGTAGGTGGTATTGGGCAGCAAACCGGTAAGCTCCGTTATGTTGGTAGCAGGCGAAAGTATATTCCATGCGCCGTTTTGCGGTCGGTAAAGCATATAATAACCGGTGGCGGTGGGTACGGCATCGCACTCAATGGTGGCAGTGGTAAAGGTAATGTTATACGCCTCTATGCCGGTAGGAATGGGGCAACCGCCGGTATAACCATTTGCTCCTATGTTGGTATTACAGTCGTTTTCATAGTTGGCGGTAGTAAAGGTAAAGGTAGGCGCATAGTTGGTATAAACGCCGTTGCAGTTAGAGGCAAGTTGCACCTCGTAGGTGGTGTAGGGCTGCAAACCGGTAAGGGTAAAGCTATTGGCAGTGGGTTGTGCTATTTGCCAAGCGCCGTTTTGGGGGCGATAGAGCATATAATATCCGGTAGCGCCCGATGTGGCAGACCAGTTAAGGGTGGCAGATGTAGCGGCAATGCCCGATGCCGCCAAATCGGTAGGCACAGCACAGCCCGATGAGCCGCCGCCGGTATTACCCCCGTTGCCGCCGCTGTTGTTACTGCCGGCACAGCCGTAAGTAACTTTAATGCGCTCGGTGGGGTCGTCTATGGGCAAGGCAAGTATCAGGGCATCTAACACCTGCCCAAACTGGTATCGGAACGAAATGGGCGCGCCTCCGTTGATGCCGTTGAAAACCGACTGCACCGCTGCCGTTACTGCTGAGGTATCTACATCGGGATACAATGGGAAAATGCGGTTTAAATAGTATTGCACATCAGCCCAGCTCACATCGGGGTTGTAAAAGTTTTTGAAATAGTTATAGGGTTGTCCGGTGCCGGGATTGGTGTTGGCAAGCGAGGGCGGATTGAGCAGCGCGGGCTGGTTATCTAACACTACGGTGTAGTTGCTTATTTTTTGGGCATGGTCATAGGCAACGGGTTCACCGTCAAAAATAGTGAGCAAATCGGGCGTAGCTAAGGCTTGTGTTCGTTGGGTAGAAAAGATGCGCTGCACCAAATCTGACCAAAGCCCTCGGTTATATGCGCCCGATATGGCTTTAATACCTGCCAGTGGGTCGGTAGCGGCGGCAAAAAACCCAAAGGGGTCCCAACCTTTGTTCACCTCCAAAAATCGCACGCTAAAAATATCGTAATAAGCCTTGCCAATGGCTGCCGTTTCAAAATTACTGCCGCCAATAAGCGTAGGGTGTCCGCCGGTAGGAAACCGTTGCGGGTACATTGCCATCAGCTCGGCATAAGCCGAAGGCGGCGGCTCTATCTGGTAACAACCATCATTAACCGATGAAGGCTGGTAGGTGAGCGGAAACGGGTCGGCGGCATCAGTTTGTATGGCGGGGTCGCAGCCGCAGAACGACTCTTTGAGCGGCGTTGCCCAAAACGTATTCATGGGCATAATACCATCATCGGTTACATTGGCAAAAATGCGGTGTGCGTGGGCAATGGCAATAGCCCAGCTAAGGCGGTTATTGGGTATTTCGGCATCGGAGCTAACGCCCCAAACCGGATTTAAGCGCGCCTCGCCTATTTTAATTTCGCCGGTAGGTTTGAGCGTTTCGGGCGTAAGGTAATAAGTAATGGGTCGGGTAGGACAATTAGCCGGCGAAGTTTGAACCGAAACGGCAAGGGTTCGGGCAGAGCCGGTGCAGTTGGCGGCATTGGTTTCTGTAACAGTTACCAACCCACCCGTTGTACCCCAGTTTACCGTTATTTGGTTAGTACCTTGCCCGCTTACTATGGTTGCGCCGGTTGGCACTGTCCAGTTATAAGTAGAGCCGGGCGTATTCACTACGCTATATGTTATGCCGGTGGCATTAGCGGCTACGGCGGCGGCGCCGGTTATGGCAGAAGTATTGGGGGTAACGGTTACCACTACTTGGTCGGTAGCGGTGCAGCCTGCGGCGGTTGATACGGTAACGGTGTAAGTGGTGGTAACAACGGGCGAGGCGGTAGGATTGGCTACGTTGGCAGCGCTCAAGCCCGATGTGGGGCTCCACGCATAAGAAGCGCCGCCGGAAGCATTGAGCAAGGTACTTCCGCCGCTGCATAGCTGCACATCGGGTCCGGCATTGGCGGTAGGGTTGGGCAGTACGGTTATGTAGTTGGTTTTGGTTTCGGTATCGCTTCCGTAAACATTGGTAGCAGTAAGGCTAATGGTGTAAGCGCCGGGCGTGTTAAACACCACCATCGGGTTGGCAACAGTAGCCAAAGCAGGTGTTCCGCCGGCAAATGTCCATGCCCAAGCGGTGGGCGTATTGGTAGAAAGGTTGGTAAATGCTACGGTTTGACCGGCGCAAACTGTGGTGGAGGAGGCAGAAAAATTGGCATCGGGCGGAAGCGGCGGCGTACTCACATTGAGCAAAACGGCAGCCCTATTGTTGTTTTCGTTGCTTTCGGCAATAATATTGGCATTGTCTGCCACTAAAATAATGAACCAAACGCCGGCAGCCGTATAAGCCGGCACGGTAAGGCTCACCGCCACCGGCACACTGCCTGCGGCGGGTATGGGCGCAACGGAGGTGGTGGTAAGCAGCACATCATCGGGGCTGAGGGTGTTGTTGTTAGAAAGAAAATAGGCCAACACACTGCTTCCGGCTGTGGCAGTACCCGTATTAGCAACAGTACAAGTAACATTGGTATTACTGCCCGATGTAAGGTTAAACGGATTGGCAGCCGCAGCGGGTATGGATAAATCGGGCTTAGGCTGCAAAGCGCCGCACAAAACGGCATTGAGCGTATCGGCAAGCGGGGTGCCGGCTATTATGCCCGAGTTGGGGGCAGTTTCTATATAATCGCCGGTAATTTCCCAAATAATCACCCCTCGGGCATTGTTGTTTACCGCATACTGCGCTTTAAGGGCTATAGACTGAGGGTTATCATAACTCACCACTGTTTGCAGGCTGCCGCTGCCGGTAAGATAGGGCACTTGGGCTTGCGTGTCCCAGTTTTGGTTAAACAGGCTAAGGTTATTTACAATGTTGTAATACTGCGGCGTTCCCTCATCTTGCCAAAACGTTTGCGTATCGGAGCCGGTATGTGGCAGGTGCAAGCCGGTACACTGCCGAAAACTGCGCCCGTAAAAAGCTACCCCGATGTTGATTTTGCCCGGCGGCACATTGTAGGTATTGGTGAGCATGGTAAACCCGGCATTTACATTAAAGGCAGGGTCGCCCAAGGCGGGGGCATACAGCGGGGCATTGTGGTTGCTGACGGGGTCCCACGAGCCAAAATAATCGTAGCTCATCAGGTTAATCATGTCTAACAGCGGGGTTACGTTTTCCCACTCCACATTAGCGGCATTAGAAGGGGCAGACGACACAGCAGCCGTGAGTAAGTATTGCTTGCCCACCGTAGCGCCGTAGGCATCAATGGCTGTGCGCACAGCTTGCAAGAGGAGGGTAAAATTAACCTTATCGGCAGGGGTGCCATTGTGGGGTGCATAACCCGGGTACTCCCAATCAAGGTCTATGCCATCAAAACCGTAGGTTTGGAGCAGGTTTACACAACTTTGTGCAAAGGTTTGCCGCTTAACGGCATCGGCAGCAATACCCGGAAAATTATTAGAGAGCGTCCAGCCGCCTACAGATACCAGCACTTTTACATTGTTGTTGTGTGCCAAATCAATAAGCGAAGTATTGGGGTAGTATGAGGGCGGCGTGGTACTCCAGTTTATTTGCCCCAGCAGCAGGTTTTCATCGCCCCATGGGTCAAAACCCGATATAACACCGTTGGCATCGGGAGCAAAAAAAGCGTAGTTTATAATGGTGTATTTGCTGTAATCAATGGTAGCGGGTCGCACCAATTGGGCTCTGTCGTACCACTGCCAGCCCGGGTAGTAACCTACTACTTCTTTGCAGGGCTGCGCCCAAACTGCTGTATTGCCCCAACCAAAAAGAACAAGGGTAAATACTACCCAACCCAAAAGCCTAACTATAACGCTCATAGTACTTGTTTTGCTGCCGGCACGCACCATGCAATGCCCGATTAAGAGGGCAAATATAGGGGAAATTGGGGGTTTACCGTAGCAATTTAGTAGTATTCCTTGATGGGACTATTTCTCATTTCTCCTTCTTTAACTTCATACTTCGCTTTCGTTTAAAAGGTTGATAAATGTTTGTTTATCGGGCAGAATGGTTTGGTATTGGCTGGCAAATATTTGGTCGTTGGTTTGGGCAGGGTAATTTCTACCATTACCTTGCTTTTTTGTTTGCAAAGAATGATTCCTACGGTTTTGTTTTCATCGGGCAGTTTGATGTATCGGTCGTGGTAATGTACGTACATTTGCATTTGCCCAAGGTCTTGGTGGGTAAGTTCGCCTATTTTGAGGTCAATTACCACAAAGCAGCGCAGCAGGCGGTTGAAAAATACGAGGTCGGCTTTGAAGTGTTTTTCGTCAATGGTCATTCGGAATTGGCGTGCTACGAAGGTAAAACCCTTACCGAGTTCGAGCAAAAAATGTTCGAGTTTGTCAATAATAGCCGTTTCCAAATCACTTTCGGAGTACCGGTGTTTTTCGGGCAAGTCCAAAAATTCGAGAATATAGGGGTCTTTGAGTATATCGGTAGGTTTTTCGATGATTTGCCCTTTTTCGGCGAGTTGCTTGATGCCTTCTTTATCACGACTTAGAGCAAGGCGTTCGTACAAAGCGGTATCAAATTGCCTTTGCAGTTCTTTCAGGCTCCAATTATTTGCGGCACATTCTATTTCATAAAAGCGGCGTTCATCGGGGTTTTCAATGCGCATTAGTTTTAGGTAGTGCGACCAAGACAAATTGAATTTCGCAGACGACATCTGCGAAATTGAATAACAAATGTAAAATTATCGCATTTGTTTCAGATTTCTCTCCGAAAACCCTTTACCAAACTCAGCGGTCAGTCGCTTTGAAAGTTCTTTCAAAACTTGTTTTCCATATTCGGCTCTTTGCTTTCCTTGCTGCTCATCTTCTACAAGTGGTTTTCGGCAAACTCGGCATAGCTCAGGTCGCCATCGCTTTCTTCCAAAGCCAGTTGGTATTCTTCGTCCCACAAGTCGCTCACCCGTTTAAAAAACAGCAGCGGGAAAATATATTGTTTAAAGTCAGCCGCATCAATCATTCCACGCAGAATGTTGGCGGCTCCCCATAGGTAATCTTCGAGTTATTTTTGAGTCATATTATGTATTTAATCAACCATGTTACATTAGCAATGTCGTTCTTTTTAAAGCAAAATAGGTTGTTTATGCGTTTCCTAAATGCTGATTACCGGGCAGTAGCAAGGCTATTATCAACTGCCACAAAAGTAACCCATTTCTGTAAATTGTTTACCTTAGTTGGGAAACAATTTGGCTTTTTACGCTACTACAAAAAAACGCCGGTTATGAGCGCTTAGCCCTCTCTTTTACTGTTTCTTTGTCAATTTTTCGCACTCGGTCAGCACATCATTTACAAAATGCTGGCAATTTTTAAAAAACAGGTTGTAGTGTTTATATCGGTTTTGGGTATGGGTAATGGCTGTTTTAACCGTTTCTGCATTGTAGTTGGTAGTAAAGCATTTTTCGGGCTCGCCTACGGTAAACCAACCTTTTACCCTTGCCACCGTAGCTTTTACCAGCGCTCCAAACGCTTGTTCTTGGGGGTAAAACCCTAAGCAACTGCCATCGGGCATGGTAAGGCATACATGCCAAAAATCAATAAGCGGTATTTTCGGAAACCGAATATTCAAAACATGGATAGCGCTGATGCACACCATAACCTTGCTACTACCTACTGATGTGCTATCGGCACAGGTGGCTGCCTTAGTAGCCATTATTGCCGGATGAAGGGTTATATTTTGCGGATTGACGCCCCATAACCTACTCACTGCACAAAAACACCATGTTATGAACGCTGCAATTGCATACAATTTTTTCATAACTTTTTTTTATTACCCGATATAGTACTGCAAAGAAAACGTTTTTATGGCATAAGCAAGCTAAAAAGGCACAAAAAATTGCCACTGCAAGGTATAAATAATCGCCAACCGGCAACCTTGGTAAGGCACATCGGGCTAACTTTGCCCCGTTGCTTTAATGTTTAAACCTACTTTATTGTTTTGAATAGCCCTTTTTTTCCGGCTAAGTTGCTGCTTTTTGGCGAGTACAGCATTGTTATTGGCGGGCGGGGGTTAGCTGTTCCGCTGCCTTTGTATGGCGGCACGCTGGGTATTGCTACGCCTGCCGTAATGCGCCAAAGCCAAGGAATAAGGGAATCTAACGACCGTATTCGGGAGCTTAAAGACTACCTGCAACAGCTCCAAGCCGATAATGCTTTGTTGTGCAACTTCAATTTTCCGCTTTTTGAGGCGCATGTTGCATCGGGTTTATATTTTAATGCTACCATTCCGGCAGGTTATGGGTTAGGCAGTTCGGGCTCTTTGTGCGCGGCTGTTTACCAATCTTATGCCCACCAACCTATTGTTTACGAGCACACCTTTTCGGGGCATAATTTGCCCCAATTGCGCAGTATCTTTGCCCAAATGGAGGCTTTTTTTCACGGCGCAAGTTCGGGCATTGACCCCTTGGTATGTTATTTAAAACAGCCGCTTCTTATTAGCAGCAATACCCAAATGGAAACCGCTTACCTTGCAACTATTAAGGAGCAACCCTTTCGGCTTTTTTTGTATGATACGGGCAGCCCCCGACCCGCCCATGCCCACTTGGTGCCGCTTTTTGTAAGTAAAACACAAGATGCCCATTTTAAAGAGCTTTGCCAATTGCAACTCAATTTGTTTAATAATAACTGTATTACCGCACTTTTTGAGGGTAAGGCACAAGATTTGGTTACCAATTTTGAGCGTTTATCGTTATTTCAGTTGGAGCATTTTTTGCCTATGATTCCCGATGCGGTTATACCGCTGTGGCAGCAGGGTTTGCACACCGGGCAGTATTATCTTAAACTTTGCGGCGCCGGGGGCGGCGGGTTTATGCTGGGCTTTTCGCTACACCCCCATGCAACGGAACAACTGCTGGGTAAAAACAAAGTGCAATGGTTAGAATGGTAACCGGTTAACTTCAATTCAAAACATAAACTTAGTACAATGAAACAAAATTTCCACCCATGGCACCATGTTTCGCCATTAACCAATGTGCCCGATGTTATTAAAGGAATTGTAGAAATTCCGAAAGGCACCCGCGCCAAGTATGAATTAGACAAAGAAAGTGGACTGCTTAGGTTAGACCGCGTTTTGTACTCCTCTGTATATTACCCTGCCAACTATGGCTTTATTCCGCAAAGCTACTGCGAAGACAAAGACCCGTTAGATATTTTGGTACTTTCGCAAATAGATTTTGTGCCGCTGTGCTTGGTGCCGGCTAAGGTTATAGGCGTTATGCGCATGTTAGACAACAACGAAGCCGATGATAAAATTATAGCCGTTTGTGCCAATGACCCAAGCGTGAGCCACATTAACGATATTGCCGAACTGCCGCAGCATTTCATTGGGGAGTTGCGGAATTTTTTTGAGGACTATAAAAAATTGGAAAAACGCACCGTAGTGGTAGAGGATTTTTTAAGCAAAGAACTGGCTCTCCAAATTTTAAACGACAGTTTTGTTATGTATAACCGGTATTTTGGCAATACCGAAGGGTAAGTAACATCAATCTCTCCTGTTTAATACTTTCGCTTCCAGATTATCTCATACAAAATGGCATCGCGGGGATTAAAAACAAAGGGCTGTTGCAAATCTGCCGCCTTGCGGATACGGCGTTGCAAAGGGCGCTTATAGGCTGCCGGCGTGTTTAGTTTAGGCATAGCTCTGCTTCGTATTTCCGGTTCGGGTGTTGGTTCTGGTACGGGCTCGGGGGCGGGCAGCGGCGGCGAGGCAGCTACCACCGGCGGCGGTGGAGGTGGCGGAAGCGGCTCTACACTACTAAGTTGCGGCATAGCTGCGGCAGTGGCGGGGTTGTACTCATTAAGAGCTTGCTCAATGGTCATTTCTTCCCATGCTACTTCTTCGGCTATGGTGGGGCGCTTACCCTTTCCTTTATAATAAAGGTAAAAAATAAACACTGCCACTGCCAGTAGCAGGTAAAAAAAGGCAATTATATCTATTTGTATAAAATTCAGCGCCATGCAGGTAAATTAAAACGCATTTAGCAGGGTTAAGCCTTAAATGGGCGGAGAAACGGTCATTTTAAGTAACCCAACAGCTCGGCAAGTTTAGATTTAAGGTCTTTTCGGTGAACAATAAGGTCAATAAATCCATGCTCTAAAAGGAACTCCGATGTTTGAAAATTATCGGGCAAATCTTTTTTTATTGTTTCTTTAATAACCCTTGGTCCGGCAAATCCTATAAGCGCTCGGGGTTCGGCAATATGAATATCGCCCAGCATGGCAAAAGAAGCGGTAACGCCACCGGTGGTGGGGTCGGTAAGTAAGGAAATAAAAGGCAAACCGGCATCGGCAAGTTGGGTAAGTTTTGCTGAGGTTTTAGCCATCTGCATGAGCGAAAAGGCAGACTCCATCATGCGCGCCCCGCCCGATTTGGATATAATAACCAACGGCATTTTGTGGGTGATGCAGTAATCTATGGCGCGAGCTATTTTTTCGCCCACCACAGAACCCATTGAGCCGCCTATAAACTTAAAATCCATACAAGCCACCACCATGGGGCTACCCTCGTTTTTACCCACTGCCACCTGCATAGAATCGTTTAAACCCGTTTGTTTTTGGGTTTGTTTCAGTCTCGATTCGTAGGTTTTGGTGTCCACAAAACCCAGCATATCCACCGGTTTCAGGTTGACAAACAGTTTTTCGTACTGTTTTTGGTCAAACAAAATTTGGAAGTAAGTTTCCGAGTCAATACGGTCGTGGTAATCACAATTAGAACAAACAAACAGGTTAAGGCGGTGTTCGCGTGCGGGCAGGGTAACTTTGCAGTTGTCGCACCGGTGCCATACGCCATCGGGCGCTTCGCGTTTTTCGGTAGTTTTGGTAAAAATACCTTTAATGTTGCGTTGAAACCAGTTCATAATAGGTAAGATGAAAGTTATTAGGAGTTCAAAGAACGAAGGTAAACCAATAACCCGAAATTGCCAATCAAAGTTGCCCGATAAATTTACAACGCACCAACTTTGCAGCACAAGCAAAGAAACAAGTGCAGAAATTCGGGCAAAATGTGTTCGTTTTGTATTTTTGCGCCCTCAAATAAAAAACAGGCAGTTTGCCATTTTTTCATCTACCCTAAAACAGTTATGGTAAAACTTTCAGACCGTATTGTCAATTTAAATGAATCAGACACCCTAAAAATGGCGGCTTTGGCGCGCCAGTTGCAAAGTAAAGGCATTAAGGTTATCAATCTTAGTTTGGGCGAGCCCGATTTTGATACACCCCACCATATTAAAGCCGCTGCAAAACAAGCCATTGACGATAATTACTCACATTACACGCCGGTATCGGGTTATTTAGATGTAAGGCAGGCTATTGTTCAAAAATTAAAGAGAGATAACGGCTTAGATTACACGCCTGAGCAAATTGTGATTTCTACCGGCGCAAAACAATCTATTGCCAATGTGGTGCTGTGTTTGGTTAATCCGGGCGAGGAAGTTTTGCTGCCCAGCCCATACTGGGTAAGTTATGCCGCACAGGTAGAACTTGCCGAGGGCATTGCCACTGAGGTAAAAGCAACCTTAGCAAACGGCTTTAAAATTACTCCGCAGCAACTTGCCCAAGCCATTAAGCCACATACCAAACTCATCATTTTTTCGTCGCCCTGCAACCCTACCGGAGCAGTTTACAGCAAAGAAGAACTGCAAGCCCTGGCAACGGTGATTGCCCAACACGATAACCTTTATGTAGTAGCCGATGAAATTTACGAATACATTAACTACGTGGGTAAACATGAAAGTTTAGCCCAGTTTGATTTTATTAAAGACCGTGTTATTACGGTAAACGGCTTATCAAAAGGGTTTGCCATGACCGGCTGGCGACTTGGTTATATTGCCGCTCCGCTACCCATAGCCAAAGCCTGCGATAAAATGCAGGGTCAGTTTACCTCTGCCACCTGCTCTATTACCCAGCGTGCCGCTATTGCCGCACTTTTGGGCGATTTAACGCCAACCTACGCCATGCGTGATGCTTTTAAAAAACGCCGCGATTTGATTTTGGAACTGCTCAATGATATTCCCGGATTTATTACCGATGTGCCCGATGGCGCTTTTTATGTTTTTCCCGATGTTAGTTATTACTTAGGTAAAACAGACGGCGAAACCACTATCCAAAACGTGGACGACCTTAGTATGTACCTCCTTAATAAAGCGCACGTTTCTACGGTAAACGGCATGGCTTTTGGCGATGATAAGTGCATCAGAATTTCTTATGCCACCTCAGAAGAAAACATTAAAGAAGCCTGCCGCCGTATGAAAGAAGCTCTGGCGTTGTTGGGGTAGTGGGTAGTGAAAAGTGGGTATTTAGTAGAGGTAGTAGGAATTCGTAACTCGTAACTCGTAATTCATAACGCTATTTCACAACTCATAACCCTTAACTCGTAATTCACTACTACTCATAACTCGCAATTTTTCACTCTCCACTTTTCACTTTCTCCCCATGTCCACCCTTCGTTTTTTAACCCACATCGGGCTTATTTTAGCAGCCCTGTTTTTAGCAACATCGGCATCGGTTTTTGCCCAAAAAGTGATAAAACCATCTTTTGGCAGCAATGAAACATTGCCCCACTGGGCGCAATTGATGTATGCCCCCAACCCTAATGTGTGGCAGGTGGACAGCGCATATTATGCACACTACCGCACCTACAAGTTTCAAAAAACTACCCACACGCAGTTTTACAAAAAATGGCGAAGGGCGGCACAACCCTATATCAATGCGCAGGGGTATGTGGTAAAACCTACACCTAACCAAGAGCGAGCTGACCGGTTGCAACGAATGGCTGCCATGGAGCAACAACGCCAGTACAGAGGCGGAAGCAGCCTGCAAGAATGGCAGTGCATAGGTCCCTACGAAACCTTTGAAGTATATAACAATAGTATGCAGCGACCAAAATCGGAGCAGGCAAACGTGTATTGTTTCGACCAGTCTGCCGCTAACCCAAACATTCTGTACTGCGGCACCGAAGGGGGCGAGGTTTTTAAATCTACCGATAAAGGGCTTAACTGGGTTTGCGTATCGCGCAATACCCCAATGGGTGCGCCTACTGCCATTAAAATTCACTCTACAAATCCCGATGTGGTATATGCCGGAGCAGGTAACCGAATTTTTATTACTACAAACGGCGGCAACAATTGGCAACAAGTTTACACGGCTGCCAATATGGAGGTAAATGATTTTTCCATTAACCCCGCCAACCCCCTTATGGTACTGGCTGCCACATCAGTAGGGCTGTTTAGAACGGCTGACGGAGGAACTATATGGACTTCGCTTTACGCGCAGCCTTGTTACGATATTGAAATAAAGCCCGATAACCCCGCCATTGTTTACCTCCTTAAAGGCAACCCGCCACAAAAACGCTGCGAGTTCTTTAAATCAACCGATTTTGGCGCTTCGTTTACCCAAATTACCAACGGCTGGTACAACAGTACCGACCCTAACCGCGAAGACGGCGGCGCACGCATGACCGTTACTCCTGCCGACCCTAACCGCATTTATACCGTACTCATAGGGCAAGCCAAAAACGGCGACAACGGCTACATAGGTATTTACCGAAGCTCTGATGCCGGTGATACATGGACACTGCCCAACCCGCCCGCCGGCGGACCCTACTCCGCCAGCCACCCAAACCTTGCCAGCATTAACCCCGATGGCACAGGGTTTCACCAAGGCTACTACAACTTAGGCATTGCCGCCTCGCATACTAATGCCAACCATTTGCTCATCGGGTTTTTGAGCCTCTGGAAATCCGAAAACGGCGCGGTTACCTTTACCCCGTTAGGCGGTTATCAAGGGTCGCCCAACAATTATATTCACCCCGATATTCAGGAAATAGAAATTAATGGCAATGAGGTTTGGTTTATGTCGGACGGAGGTATAAATTACAGCACCGATTTTGTTGCCAACCACGAAGCCCGTAACAACGGCATTACCGGCTCCGATTTTTGGGGCTTTTCATCGGGCTGGAATGAAGATATTTTGGTAGGTGGCAGGTATCACAATGGTAATACCGCTTGGTATCAAACCTATCCGTTTGGCAACTACTTAGGGCTGGGCGGCGGCGAAGCGCCTACCGGCTACGTAAACCCGGGCGAAAACCGCAATACTTATTTTTCCGACATCGGGGGCAAACGCATACCCAATAATTTTGAAGGAGCCGTAACGGCTATCCCCTTTGGCATTTATCCTAATGAGAGCTACTGGGCTGCTGAATCGGGCGAGGTGGAGTTTGACCCGCGTTGTTACAACACGGTTTTTGTTACACACGAAAACAAACTCTGGAAATCTGACAACGGCGGCTCAACTTTTACCCTGCTCTACACCTTTGGCACAAACACCAACGCCCAAACCAATTATTTGGAAATTTCGCGCAGCAACCCCAATGTAATGTACCTTACCCAACGCAATGCCGATTACTGGAGCGCCGGCTACCTTTGGAAATCTACCAACGGCGGCGTAAGCTGGACACAACTAACCCTGCCCCCCGGCTATGCACGCCGCCTGCTCATTAGCCTGAGCGCTACCGATGCCAACCAACTATGGCTCGCCCTGCCCGATGGCGCTAACGGACAAAAAATTTACCGCTCCAACAACGGCGGCTCTACCTGGACTAACCTGACTACCGCCACCCTCAACGATGAATCAATTCAAGCCCTTATGCACCAAGGAGGCACCGATGGCGGCGTGTATTTAGGCACAGGCAGAAGTATATTTTACCGCAATAACGCCCTGCCCGACTGGCAGTTCTATGTAGATGGGCTACCCGCCGAAATATCTGCCAATATACTTCGCCCGTTTTACAAAGAGGGTAAAATACGCTTAGGCGCTTATGGCAAAGGTATTTGGGAGTGCGATTTTTACGAACCCTCTGCCCCTGTGGCACAGCCTATGGTAAATAAACGTTTTACCGACTGCCCGGGCGATACGCTTCAGTTTGAGGACTACTCTATGCTGCACCACGCCGGCGCAAGCTGGTACTGGGAATTTCCGGGCGGCTCGCCTGCCACCTCTACCCTGCGAAACCCCAAGGTGAGTTATGCTGCTACGGGCACCTACAGTGTTATCCTTACCGTTACCAACCCCTACGGCAGCAGTACCAAAACACTTGCCAACCTCATTACCGTTACGGCTAACACCAATAACCTGCCCGCCGAAACCAATTTTGAAGCCGGCACCGGATTGGGTCCGCTTCAATTGATTAACCCCGATAACGGCATTACTTGGTCACCATTTACCCTTACCAACTGCCCCGATAACGGCAGCACAGTATATAGGGTAAACTGTTACGAATACGGCAATCCGGGGCAAATAGATGAGCTGCTGTTTCCGCTCAATATTGACCTTTCGGCTACGCCCTCGCCGGCGCTTACCTTCCGTGTGGCGTATGCGCCTTATATAGACGGTGGCGGCGCATGGATAGACTCGCTCAAAGTGCTGGTTTCTAACAACTGCGGCAATACATTCCAAACCGTATTTACCGATGGCGGCGAAAACCTAAGCACCACCACCACCGGCACAGGACCCAACAACAAGTATAGGAACGACTCATTTGTGCCTGCCAACTGCAACGAGTGGCGCAATGTTTGCATAGACCTGCGCCCGTTTTCGGGCAATTATGTTACCGCAAAAATCCAGTGCTTGAACGGCTACGGCAACAATATGTACATAGACAACCTATCGTTCGATAATAAACCGCTCATAGCCCCGGTTATTAGTGGCGCTGCCACAGGCTGCAATACCGCCCTGCAAACCTACACCGCCCCCATAGGCGGCAACAACTACCAATGGACGGTTACCAATGGCGCTATCTTGAGCGGACAAGGCACTAATACCATTCAGGTGCAGTGGAACGCAGGCGGCGGCAGCGTATCGGTGGCAATTGAGTGATGTTTGCGAGCTGAGTAGGTCAATTGTAATTAGCCCTTCATACTTGCCCGATACTACGTGCGGCAAAATGCTTTCCCATTCCAAATCTACTGTTTCTTGATAAAAAAGCAGCCATATACCAATCCGTTTCGCTCAAATAGGGCGATTGGCTTCCGGTGGGGGGATTGTAGCATATTGCTCCTATTCAACAATTAGGGCGAGTACGAGTTTACCGGGTCATAGCCCATTGGTAGGCTTTTTCGTAGTATCGGTACAAGATACTCCAATCAAACTCTGCCGAAACCTGCTCGGCTTGGTTTCGCTGTGCTATGCGCTCGCGGCGGCTTTTTTGCACAAACGAAAACATTTTATAGGCAAGGTCATTGGCGGCATCGTTAAAATTTTTGTCCATACGGTTTACCACGTAAATGCCTTTGTTTGCCGGTTCGGGGATATTTTTTTGCACAAAATCGCCAAAACCGGCAAGGTCGCTGGTAATGGCAGGCACGCCGCTTGCCAGAGCTTCTAAGGGAGTATAACCCCACGGTTCGTAGTAGCTGGGAAAAACACCCAAGTGGCAGCCCCGCACAAACTGGGTATAATCCATACCAAACAGAGGGCTGGTAGAGGTAATAAAATCGGGGTGGTAAATTAATTTTACCGGGTCATCGGCTTTGTTCCATAGCCCGCTTTTTCTTACAAACTGAATAATTTGGTCGTTGTTATCGTCTTTAAGCGTATGGGTAACTACAATAGGCAGGGTATCGGTTTTCCAAGCCTGCACACTTCGGCGCAGCCTAAGTCGCCAGTATTCGTCAATAAATTCGTTCAGTGGGGGCAGCTTAGGGTTAGAGCCTGCGGCAACTTCATAAAAGAGGCGTTCGCCCACTTGTTTGGTAATGGCATCGCAGGTTTGGCGTATTTCTTCCAGCATGGCGCGGCTTTGCAGCACGTAGGGGTTAATGGAGTGGTAGGGCTGGCGTGTAACCATAAACATAATTACCGTTTTGCGCACCTGATACCGTTTCATAAGGTAGTTGAGGCGTGCTATAGCTTCAAGTGTAAGGTCGTAGCCTTTGTTAACAAACTCAAACCTGCCGGAGGTAAAGAAATAGAGGGTTTCATTGAGGTCAAATTTATAGTTGTTAAAAAAGTGCCCCATTACAAACTGATTAATCTTATCTTTATACTCCTTGTGCAGCACCTGAAACTCGTGGAGGGCTTCGTAGCGCTCTATATTCAGTCCGTTTGGCGTAACCACATCGGGTTTTCTGCCTAAGAAGTAAATACATTCTCTGCCGGTTACATCGCTTACGGTGGTAAAAGAATCGCACATTTGGGCGGCAATTCTTTCAATACCCGCCGGACCCTCTACGCCAAATTTGGCGGCTTCTTTTTGCCAGTTATAGAAGGGCAGGTTTTGGTAAAAGCGGTTATCGCCGCCGCACAGGTATCTGCCAAGCTGGGTGGCATGGGTGGTAAACACCGTTTTAATTGGCATATTCATTCGGCGTATATCGGGTATGGGCGTTGCAGCCATCCACTCATGAAAGTGTGCAATTATGGGGTTTTGTTGGTGGTCTATTTGCATCACCAACCTTTTAAAAAATTCAAGCGCCATAAACCCAAAAGCCATTACCCCGTTTACCAAATCGCTGTGTTCGGGCAGGGGTATTTTATGTGCGTTCCAAAAATCGAAACGTATTTTAGGCAATTGTCCGGCTACCGATTGGAGGTTAAACAGCACCACGTTGGGTCGTCCGGTAATAAGCCAGTAGCCGTAGTGTACTTCATAGCCGGCTTGCCGCATACTCAGCACGGTTTTGCCTATGGGGTTATTATAGTCGGTAGCGGGTTCAAACTCAGCCAAGGCATGGGTGCGCATATAAGGACCCAGCAGCAGGTATCTGTTTCCCCAGCGCTCGGCGGCGGCGGGCACTTTGCTTCTTAAAACGGTATAAATGCCACCAACCTGGTTGCAAACTTCCCAGGCTGTTTCTACTAATAGGGGTTGTTGGTTTTTGATATTCATGCGTAACAGGGGTAAATTAGCTTAGTTTTTGGTGGTGTATGTTTGGGATATTGTTGCTTTTTGTATTGTCTTATGTTGCCACAAACAACCGTTGGTATTAAAAAACGAGGCAAGTGGTAGCTACTGCGGTTTACCTTACCAGCCGTTTTCGGCTATCAGGTAAGCCAGAGCAGTAAGTGAGGCTGCGCCCAATTTCAGTTCGCGTTCATTTACCTTATCAAAGGTATCGTTTGGGGTATGGTGGTAGTCAAAATAGCGTTGCGAATCGGGCACTAAACCCATACAAACTGTGCCGTTTGGCAGGAGGTATTTAACGTCCACGCCGCTAAATCCCTTTTCAAAATAGTGCAAGCCGTAGGGTTTGAGCAAAGATTCGTAGCGGCGCAGGGTAGCAATCCTTATTTGGGTAAGGCTATCGGTTGAGGTTTCAAGGGTAAAGCCGCGAGGGGTAAAACCACCCCTGTCTGATTCAATGGCGGCAATACATTTTTCGCCGTTTTCGGCAGCCCATCGGGCGTATTCCTGTGCGCCTTTTGCGCCGTTTTCTTCGTTCATAAACAGCACACACCTAATGGTGCGTTTAGGTCGTAGTTGCAGGTTGGTTAGTGTGCGCAGCACTTCTATACACTGAACCGACCCGGCGCCGTCGTCATGTGCGCCTTCGCCGTTATCCCACGAGTCTAAATGAGCGCCTACTACTATCACCTCATCGGGAAACTGGGTGCCTTTAATTTCGCCCAGCACATTGTAAGAGAGCCTGTCGGGATAATTTTGGCAGTGCAGTTTCAGGTGCAGCATCAGGTTAGGGTCTTTATCTAACAAGCCCACCAGCACATCGGCATCTTGGGTGGCAATGGCAGCCGCCGGAATTTTTACTGTTCCTTCCTCATAGCGCATACTACCTGTGTGCGGGTGGTGGTCGGTATTAGAAGCCAGCGCACGCAGCACAAAAGCCGCTGCGCCGTACCGAGCAGCATTACTGGCACCGGTAAACCTATTGGAGGCACAGGCAGAGTACGCATCAAAAGTGTTGATAATAGTGGGGTCGAAAGCTTGGTCTAAATACACAATTTTGCCCGATACAACCTTAGCGCCCAATTTATCCAATTCGGCAAGGGTATTAATTTTTACCACCGGCGCAGTAAGTCCAAATTTATCGGTACTTACCGAGCCGCCCAAGGCACACACATTTACCGGCTGCCAGCCTATATGTTTGCTGATGATGCGCGCCTCTTCCTTGCCGGTGCGCTCCCAGTGCGGCACCATTACCGCCTGCAAACTGCTGTTTATGCCCGGTATGCGTTCAAGGGTTTGTTTTGCCCACTCTACTGCGGCAGCAGCCTGTGGCGAGCCGCTCAGCCTGCCGCCTATGCGTTTGCACAAATACTCCAAATCGGCATAAGATTTACCGTTTTTAAGCGTTTCGTCAAAAATTTGTTTCACCGCCGTTTCTTGTGCGGCTTCTTTTTGGGCGGTAAAACCCCACCACAAGAACCCAAAAACGCATACAATAAAAGTTATGTTAAACCCGGTTGTTTTTTTTGGCATAAGGCATAGTTAAAGATAACAGGCAGTATGGGGGCTTTTAGTGTTAAGTTTTACCAATAGCGCATTACCTGTTTTGTTTTTTACCAATTTTGCACCGCCAAAGGTAGTTATTTTTTGGGTTAAGTATAAACAGACATAGAAAAAGAGTTGTAAGCCCCAATAATGAAACCACAACAAACGCAAGTTCACAACCATTTTACCCCAATTAAAGGCAAATGATGCAACCTAACCCGAGTGTGGCGGTGGTGATATTAAACTGGAATGGCAAACACCTGTTGCAGCAGTTTTTACCCTCCGTATTACAAACGCAGTACCCCAATTTCAGGATAGTGGTAGCCGATAACGCCTCTACCGATGACTCCATAGTTATGCTACGGGAGCATTTCCCAATGGTAAGCATTGTGCAAAATGCGGTTAATTTTGGCTTTACGGGCGGTTACAATCAGTCGCTGCCGGAGGTAAAAGCCGATTATTATGTGTTGCTAAATTCCGATGTAGAGGTAACCCCCCAATGGCTTACACCCGTTATTGCTCTTATGGAATCTGATGAGCGAATAGCCGCCTGCCAGCCCAAAGTATTGGCATACCACCAAAAAACCCATTTTGAATATGCCGGAGCCGGCGGCGGGTGGATAGATGCCTTGGGTTATGCCTTTTGCAGAGGCCGTTTTTTTGACGTTTGCGAGCCCGATGTTGGTCAGTACGATACAATTGAAGAGGTTTTTTGGGCATCGGGCTGCGCTATGTTTATTCGAGCAAATCTGTTTCACCAATTTGGCGGTTTCGACAATCATTTTTTTGCCCACATGGAAGAAATAGACCTCTGCTGGCGACTTAAAAGGGCAGGCTACCGCATTATGGTTTGCCCTCAATCGGTAGTGTATCATGTGGGCGGCGGCAGTTTGCACAAAAGTAATCCCCGAAAAACCTTTTTAAATTACCACAACAACCTGCTCATGTTGTATAAAAACCTGCCGGCTTTAAAATTGTGGTGGTTGTTGCCGGTGCGTTTTGTGTTAGATTGGGTATCGGGCATAAAACTGTTGGCAGAGGGTAAATGGGCAGATACACGGGCAATCATCAGGGCGCAGTATTACTTCCTTAAAGGTTTACCCGTTTGGCGCCGCCAACGAAGGGTTGGCAGGCAAACCATAAAACACCACAACGCCTACCCTAATGCCAAACCAAACCTAACCGCCCTGTACCAAGGGAGTATTATAGTACAACATTTTCTGTTGCGAAAAAATCGGTTTTCTGATTTGTAAGCTCCAGTTTAGCTTGAAGGCTCACAACCGGTTATTGTTTGTAATCAATAACACGCATTTTAACTAAAGTTCCTCTTTGGGCGCGCTGTGGCCAGGGCAGCGGACTGGTAATATCGTTGGTGCCCAATTGCAGCAGCCAGCGTTCTTTTTCTATCATGCCCACATTTTTGGCATATACTTCGCGGCTGTAAATTTTATTTACCAAATCTTCGTAGTCGTTTTGTACTATGGTAGCTGTTTGAGAAAAACTGAGTGTACCCATAGTTTTGGGCACATCAACTTCGGTGTAAGTGTATTGCCAGTTGGCAAATACGGCGGTAGCATCTTGGTTGGTGTTAATATAGGCATTACCCATCCACTTAGTACCTTGCAGCGCCGGAAAAACCATGTTCAGGTAGCGCAGTTCGCCCTCTTTGCGCTCGGCTTTCTGGTTGTTTTTTGCGGCATACCACACTGTCGGAATCAGTTTATCCCATGCTATCGTATCGGCATAGCGGGCATAGCGTTCAATGGTAATGGCGGGTCTGCCCTCGTTATCGGTAAAAGGGTTAGTGAACACTTCTTTTATTTGCAGACTAACGGTATCTACGCCGCCCGATAAAAAAGTGCTGTAAATAACCGAATCCACCGCATAAATAATCCAGTGTCCGGAATCAATCGGGAAATACGCATACCCATATTCCAGCGTAATATCTTCGGTTTCTTCGGTGCAGCCGCTCAAGAGCAGGGTGGCGGCAAACAAAGTAAATGCAGCAAAAAAGACAAAAAAGTTTTTCATGTTATTGGGTAAAATAGGAAAAATAGCAACTCCCACCAAAGGCAGTTGTGCATTTAGTCGCAAAAAAACGACCTTGCGTTGCATGGGGCAGCTATGGTTAGGAACAAAACAAACGGCAAAATTAGGTAAATTTACCGGCAAATTAGGACTGTAACCGCATCAATACCAACATTATTTTGCATCTTTGTAACTTTTATCGGGAAAAATAAACCGTTTACATTGGTTTATCACCTCCCCAAGCATAGAAATCAACACAATTTTAGTCAATCACACAGCGCAAACAAACAATGAAATTGCCACTCCTGCTTTTAATCTTCTGCATAGGCATCTGTTTTACCCTGCCCATTACAGCCCAAACTTTTTCGGGCAGCGGGGGCAGTGTTGGGCTAAATACTCAGGTGCAGTGTTTCGGGATAACGGTTAGCGGCTTACCCCAATCGGTCAATGGCTCATTTGGCTTAGAGAGCGTTTGCCTAACCGCTTTACATACGTGGAATGCCGATTTAGACATAACCCTGTTTGCTCCCGATGGCACACAGGTACTACTATCTGCCGACAATGGTTTTGACGGCGACAGCTACCTGCAAACTTGTTTTACCGCCACCGCCGCACAGCATATTTCTTTTGCCTATGCACCCATGACCGGCAATTGGCTGCCCCAACAACGCTTGGGCGTGGTAAACAACGGACAAAACCCAAACGGCATTTGGCAACTTTGTGTGAGAGACGATAAATTGGACAACCACGTAGGCGAAGTGCAAAACTGGAGCCTCAGTTTTTCCGAAACACCGGCTCCGCCCCCTACCCTACCCGACCAAACTTTTACTGCCGCTTTTATGCCGCCCGAACACGTGATACCTTCTGATGGCACTTTGCGATGTTTTCCGGTTACTGTATCGGGTTTGCCCGATGTGCTGAATAACGATTACGGTTTTGCCGAAATTTGTCTAAACATTACCCACCCTTGGGTAGAAGACGTGAGCATGTGGCTCACCTCGCCCGATGGCACTGAGGTTTGGCTTACCCACTACAACGGCGGCTCGGGCGATAATTTTACCAACACCTGTTTTAATATGTCAGCTTCGGTGCCTGTTTCAAACGGCAGCGCACCTTTTAACGGCAGTTACATACCTATAGGCGATTTATCTGCTTTCAACAATGGTCAAAATCCTAATGGCATCTGGCAATTGTGTATTTATGACAATTACCCTTTTGTGGACGATGGTTTTTTGCACAATTTCACCCTTCGGTTTAGCGAGTACACCGCCGTTGCCACCAATCCCTACCTCAATTTTACCCAGTCTAACCTGCCTATTATGGTTATTAATACCAACGGACAAAACATATCTGATGACCCCAAAATAACCGCCGATATGGGTATCATAGATAACCCATCGGGCATTAATTACCTAACCGACCCGTTTAACGGTTATGAGGGTAAAATTGGCATTGAAATACGAGGCACTTCATCGCAAAGTTTTCCTAAAAAAGGATACGGTTTTGAAACGCAAAACGAAGATGGCAGCAACCGCAATGTATCGCTATTGGGTTTGCCCGAAGAAAACGACTGGGTGCTGCACGGTCCGTACTCCGATAAAACGCTGATGCGAAACGCCCTTGCCTACCGGCTTGCCCGAAACATAGATGCCCCAGCCATGCGCACCCGATTTTGTGAGTTGGTTATTAACAACGATTATCGGGGCGTTTATGTGCTGATAGAAAAAATTAAACGCGATAAAAACCGCATTGATATAGCCGAGCTAACTCCCGCCGATGTAGAGGGCGACCAGCTTACGGGGGGCTATATGCTCAAAATAGACTGGGGAACCGGCGGGTTTACCTACGCTTTTACCTCGCCACACCCCGCCAATAACGGCGCTACCATAGATTTTCAGTACGAAGAACCCGATTATGAATTGGTACAACCACAACATACCGCATACATCAGCAACTATGTTACCAATTTTGAAAATGCCCTTGCCTCGCCCAATTTTACCCACCCAACACTGGGTTACAAGCCCTTTGTAAACCTACAATCGTTTATGGATTATTTTATCATAAACGAAGCCTGCAAAAACATAGATGCCTACCGCCTCAGTACCTTTCTTTACAAAGACAAAGACAGTAAAGACGGGCGGCTCACTATGGGTCCGGTTTGGGATTTTAACCTCAGCTTAGGTAATGCCGATTATTTGGAAGGCTGGAATCCGCAAAACTGGTATTATACCTCCAACGAATCTATTCCGTTTTGGTGGGTACGACTTATGCAAGACCCCGATTATGTAAACCAACTCCGCTGCCGCTGGAACGACCTTCGCCAACATCAACTGCATACCGATACTGTACTTGCCATAGTAAATAACTGGGTTGCCCTGCTGCAAGATGCCCAAAAACGAAATTTTGAACGGTGGCAAACCTTGGGCGCTTATGTGTGGCCAAACCCCGTAACGCCCGATACTTACGAAGGCGAAATAACCGTTATGCGCAACTGGATAATCCAAAGATTGGCATGGATAGATGCCAACCTGCCCGGCGCTTGCCCCGATGTGGCTATTTTTAGGGGTAAACTGTTTTTGCAAGGCAGTTTAGATACCCTTTCGCTCACACTAAATACCCAACTGCAAAACAGCAGCCTGCTTCCCAACCAACAGCCCTTTAATACCGAACCGTACAATTACCCGGGTACCGAAAACATAACCACCCTCCCCCCTCTTACCGCCGATTGGGCGCTGGTAGAACTTTATACCGAAACCGGCTCTACTCCTCTTGCACAAAGGGCTTGCCTGCTTACCGCACAAGGATTTTTGCACGATGTAAATGGCAAAGATTACATTACCTTTACAGGTATGCCACGTGGCAAGTACAGGGTTGTGGTTAAAGCGCCTGCACACATAGGCGTTGCCACTTCCAAAATGATAGATTTACCCAACTACGACCCCTACAATTTTACCGTAAAAGCCGGCGCTGCCTTTCAAAAACTGCAAGTTCCGCTTACACAATACTACTTTGGCTTGCCCGCCGGCGATGTCGATGGAAACGGCATTATAAGCGTAAACGACAAAAATCGCATTACCGCACTTATGGGCAACGCCCCGCTGTATAACCCCGCCGACCTAAACCGAGACGGCGCCATAAATGAAACCGACCTGCAACTGCACCACAAAAACGGCTCGCTTATAGGTGTAAATTTGGTGAAATACTGATGATAGGGGTTAGTTATTAACGTGAGGTTGGAGTTAAAATGAACGCCCGATGGGTAAAGCCCGCATAAGCTTTGCATTGTCATGACTTAAAACCGGCAGCAAGTAGCACACAGATAACACGGATGCGGCTGATTTGCACAGATTTTGGGAATAATTGCGAATTACGAAGCCCAATTTTTTTTTCATTCAAAGGCGCAAATTGGTTGTTTTT
>DDVC01000100.1:0-12758 GCA_002345145.1 Bacteroidetes bacterium UBA2322 | reverse complement strand
CGCAAAGACGCAAATTGGTTGTTTTTCTTAATGCCCACTAATCACTAATAACTAACCACTACTTATCTGCCTTTTTAACCTTTATGTAAAACAAGTCCTCAGCAATAGGGAGCTCATTATTTTTTAAGTTTTTGAGGACAAGGGTTTGCCATTGGGTGGTGGGATAGAGCCAGTTAAGTTTGCCGTTTTGCTTGTATTTAACAGGCATAGCAAAATCGGGCACATCTGCCTGCCAGCGGTAAGAAAGCTCGTAGGTATCGCCTTTTTGTTTGGTTAATTTGTACTCTAAGGTGGGTATGTGGGGGTAAAACAGGTATTGCTTAAAAAAGGCGGTAAAATCTTTGCCGGTTTTGCGGTTAAAGTATTGCAAAATGGTATCCTGGGTAACAATGCTGTATTGGTATTCGGTTTGCAAACCTTTAATCAGCGAAAACCAAAGTTCATCATTGTCAATGATGCTGCGCATGGTGTTTAGTATAAAAGCGCCTTTGCTATACATATCTCCATCGCCCTCCCTATTTACCCCATACGGACCAATGATAGGCGCTTTGTTGCCAATCCAAGGCTTTTTAGCGTTGATATATTTGAGGGCGGTTTCTTTACCATAAAGACACTCTACATAGAGCGATTCGGAGTAAGTACAAAAGCCTTCATGCACCCACATATCGGCAATATCGGCAGTGGTAAGGTTATTGCCCCACCATTCGTGTCCGGCTTCGTGTATGATGATATAGTCAAAATCGAGCCCTATACCGGAGTAGTCTTGCCCGTTGTAACCGGTGCGGTAGTTGTTGCCATAGGCTATACCGCTTTGGTGTTCCATACCTAAATAGGGTGTTTCTATAAGGGCAAACCCATCGCGCCAGAAGGGGAATCGCCCAAGGTATTGCTCAAAACATTTCATCATGGGTTTTACCTGTTCAAAATGGGTTTTTGCCTTAGCCAAATTGTAGGGCAGCACATAATAGTTAAGGTTAAGCGTATCGGTGCCACTCACATACACATCAGAGAAATGGGTAAAATTACCAATGGTAATAGAAACGGTATAGTTGTTTATGGGATAAGTAACTAACCAATGATACCGAGTATAGTTGCCTTCGGGTGTAGCGCCTTTGTTTTGTCCGTTTGCAATACATTTGAGCGAGTTAGGCACGGCTACGCTGATACGCATACTATCGGGTTCTTCGGTTTGGTGGTCTTTATTGGGCCACCACAGGCTTGCGCCATCGCCTTGGCAGGCAACGCCTATCCATGGATTACCCTCTTTGTCTTTTGACCACACAAAACCTCCGTCCCAGGGTGGTCGGGCGGCTGTAACCGGTTTGCCGGAGTAGTAAAACCGAATCAGATGAATACCATCTATGATACGCAGCAATCGGGGAAAGGTAATAAAAACTGCGTTGTGCAAGCGTTTGTAATCCAACTTTTGCCCGTCAAACAAAATACTGTCCACCTGCATATTGTCATACAAATCTAATTGCATAACCATATTGGGTGAAAGCACGGTAAAATAGATGTCGTTATAGCCCGATATAAACTGTTCATCGGGATTTACTTTTATGTTTAGGTCGTAAAAGGCCACATCGAACCATGTTCTTGGCGGGCTTAAAGTACCCCTTAGCGTATCGGCAAGCGAAAACTCGCCCCTGTTGCCTGATAGGGGCTGAGCTTGGAGTTGGAAAACAGCCGGTAAAAGCAGCAAAAGATAAAAAAGAAAGCTACGCATGTTCATAAATAGTAGGGGTTTATTTAGTGTTAAACTTATTCATAGCACGTTCCATTCCTTCTAAGGCAAAACAAACCACTGCATCTGCGGCTTTTTCTATAAACTGAGGCAGGTCGGTTTGTTCTGTGCTGTTCCAGCGGCTAAGAACATAATCGGCTTGTTTACCCTTTGGGTAGTCATTTCCAATGCCAAAACGAAGTCGTGCATACTGATTGGTTTGCAGAATTTCGTTAATACTTTTCAAGCCGTTATGCCCGCCATCGCTACCTTGCGCACGCAGGCGAAGTTTGCCAAATGGCAAGCTCACGTCATCGGTAATAACCAGTAACGCCGATGTATCGGTTTTGGTTTGTTGCAGCCAGTATTTTACGGCTTTTCCGCTAAGGTTCATGTAGGTAGCGGGCTTAATAAGGTGAAGTGTTCTGCCCTTAATGCGCAGTTGGGCAGTACTTGCCAATCGGGAAACAGAAAAGGCTATTTTATGCTGTTGGGCTAAAAAATCAAGCACATCAAACCCTATGTTGTGTCGGGTGTGCTCATAATCAGCCCCTATATTGCCTAAGCCGGTGATAAGAAAATTCAAGGTAAAAAAGCGTTTTAATGCAATGGGTTAGATAGCATGTATGGGTAAAGGCTTATTATGCCCCGATGAAAAATGCAAGAAAAATGCAGTAATACCCTTAAATAACAAATTGCAAACCACAAGCTACCAATAGTAGCAGCGGGTTTGCAATTTGTTGAATATTGAAGAAAGCGCCTTAAACTGCCTTCATCTTACTTGCCGCCTTTGGCGGCGGCAGCGGCGGCAGCCTGAGCAGAACGAATAGCACGCGTAATTTCTACGGTGGCAATGGGCAAAGCAGCCGATTGCATAATTTCGACACCCGGCAGGCTTATATCGCGCACTCTGATAGATTTACCTACATCGAGGTGCTCTACGCTAAGAACGATTTCTGAAACCAAACTTTCGGGCTGGGCTTTTACCTTTACCTTACGCACTTTTTGGAGCAATCTACCACCTGCTTTTACCCCTATAGCCATGCCGGTAAGGCGGATGGGCAACTCGGTAATTACCGCATGACCCTCGGAAAGTTCTTGAAAATCGAGGTGGATAGCCTGGTCTTTTGTGGGGTCAAATTGGGCATCTTTTAAGATTGCCCGATACGTTTTGCCGTCAATGTTAATTTCGGCAACGGTAAGGTCGGGTTTGGTTAAAATGGGTATAAACTCCCGCTCATCGGCGCTGAAATGAAGGTTTTGCTCGCGTCCAAATCCGTAAAGTACACAGGGTACTGAGCCGTTTTTGCGCAAATCGTTGGCGTCTTTTCTGCCGGTAGCGTTTCTTGCTTTCCCGTTAATTACAACCGTTTTCATAATATTGTGAACTGTTTTGGAAATTTTGTGGATTAACTTGATTAAAATTTAGTGAAACAGAGAACTGATTGACCTATGTTCAAATGTGCGTTTAATGGCAGTGGCAAATAATGGCGCTACCGATAGCACTCTGATTTTTTTTGAAGCCTGTTTTAGGGGCAAGGTATTGCAAACCACTAACTCGGTTAGCAATGATTTTTCTATGCGTTCGTAAGCTGCACCCGATAAAACAGGGTGGGTGCAAATGGCGCGCACACTCTTAGCGCCTTTATTCAATAATGCTTCGGCAGCGTTGCAAAGCGTACCTGCCGTATCAACTATGTCATCTACCAGCACCACATCACGTCCGTCCACATCGCCTATTACGGTCATACCGGCAACTTCATTGGCTTTTTCGCGGTATTTGTCGCAAATAACCATATCGGTTTTAAAGTATTTGGCAAAAGACCTTGCCCTTTTGGTGCCGCCTACATCGGGCGAGGCAAACAAGATGTTATTCGTATCGTCCATTTCTCTGATGTAGGGTATAAATACTGCAGAACTGTCGAGGTGGTCAACCGGTATGTCAAAGAACCCCTGAATTTGCGGGGCGTGTAAATCCATGGTCATAACCCTATTAGCGCCTGCCACGGTGAGCAAATTGGCAATCAATTTAGCGGCAATAGGCACGCGGGGCTTGTCTTTTCTGTCTTGTCGTGCGTATCCAAAATAGGGTATCACGGCGGTTATATATTGTGCCGAGGCTCGGCGGGCGGCATCCATCAACAGCATCAGTTCCATGAGGTTGTCTGAGGGGGTGTTGGTAGATTGAATAAAGAAGACATATTCACCGCGTACAGAATCCTGAATAACGGGTTGTATTTCTCCATCGCTAAACTGTTGGATTTGCACGTTAATTAAAGGCAAATCGTAATGTTGGGCAATCTCTTCGGCTAACTTTTTTGAAGTTCTGCCGCCAAAAAGCATTATTTGGGCACTCATGGTTGCTTGTTTGGGGTGCAAAAGTAGGCATTTTTATTGAAAATCGGGCTGTTTTGTTTATTTAAATGAAAAAAAATGTTGCCAATAGCGAAAAATAGTTGATTCATGCAGCTATTTTGCCTTGTTTTTAAATTATGCCTAAGCCATGCAAAGTGTTGTTAGTAAGGGTTTCCGACACGAGATGCTACTGCTTTTGTGTAATTTGTGTGCCATTTATTACTAATTTTGCAGTTGTACTACAATTACCTCAAAACACATGCAAACCCCAAAAATTATCCTTAAACAAGGCAGCATTTCGCTTTTGATGTGCCTGATGAACCAAATTCCGGAGTTTGACTTTTACCCTCATAAGCCTAAGTTTAATGAGGAATACATAACCCAAACCCTCAAAGGCAAGAGTTACTTACTGCTGATAGCATGGGTAAACGACGAGCCGGCAGGTTTTAAATTGGGTTATCGGCGCTGGGGTAAGCTCACTTTATACAGTTGGCTGGGCGGTGTGCTGCCGCAATATAGGCGTTTGGGCATTGCTAAGTTATTGGCAAATGAACAAGAGGCTTGGGCAAGAACCAAAGGATACAAGCGTATTATTTTCAAATCGCGCAATAGGTTTACCAATATGCTGTTGTTTGCCCTTAACAATGGATTTAACTTTATTAAGGTAGAAAAAGCTGATATGCTTGCAGATTACCGACTTTACCTGCAAAAAAGTTTGTAAAACAGCAGGGAGTTACTCCTTTGCAAACGTTAATCGGGAATTTTTAAGCGCTTTCATGGCTTGGCTAATGCTGTTTATGGTTAGCGGAAACATTCTGTTTTGAAACAGTTGTCTGATTATTTTGATAGATGGGGCTAACTCCCAGTATTGCTCAGGAGTGGGGTTTAACCATACAAAATAGGGAGACTGCTGTATAAGCCGTTGGAGCCAAACCGAGCCTGCTTCGTTATTGTAGTGTTCTACGCTGCCGGCAGGGTGGGTAATTTCGTAGGGCGACATATACGCATCGCCTACAATTATTACCCTGTAATCGGCATGGTAGCGGTGCAGTACTTCCATTGTAGGAATGCGTTCGTGGTGGCGGCGGGCATTATCTTTCCAAACAAACTCATAAAGGCAATTGTGAAAATAGTAGTACTCCATGTGTTTAAACTCGTATCGGGCGGCGGTAAACAATTGCGAGCATAATCGGGTATGTTCATCTATAGAGCCACCCGCGTCAAAAAAGAGCAGCACTTTTACCCTGTTCTGTTTAGAGGGCATCATATCTAAGTGCAGCAATCAGCCATTTTGGGCGGTTTGCTTTATAGTGCCGTCTATGTTTAGCTCATCGGGCAGACCTTGCCGGGTAAAAACACGCAATAGGCGAAGCGCCATTTTCAGGTTTCGGGTATTCAGTTCGGCTTGGTCATCTAAATTTTTAAAATCACGTTTATCCCAAACCTTAACTGCACTCCTATTTCTGCCGGTATCTTGCCCCATGCGGTAGCCCTCGGGGTTATAGCCATACGCCCCAAAGGGCGATGTGCCGCCTGTGCCTATTTGTTGGGCGCCGCCTTCGTGCCGTTCTTTTTGAGTTTTGAGCAGCTCTTCAAAGCGCTCTTTTAATTTATCCCAGCCGCCTAAGGCTTTTATGAGCGCTTTCTGGTCATTGGTAAGGTTAAGTTCTTTGTTTTTTTGGAGCCATTCGGGTGGTATTAGTTCATCGGGATTAAGTTGCAGCGTTTCTAAACCTTTGAAATAATAGCCAAATAAAACATCAAATCGGTCTAAAAACTTTTCATCTTTTACCAGTACCGTTCGGCACAAATAATAAAAATCGGCGGTACTAAACTGTGCTACACCGGTATCTAATGCCTCCAGCAGGGTTAGGTATTCTTTTAAGGAAACCGGCAACCCGTTTTGTTTGAGCAACAAGAAAAAGTCTAAAAACATGGTAAACAAACGGTAAAACGATGAAAAAGCGGTAGTAAAAACAAAACCGTTGGCAGACAAAAAAAGTTGCCAACGGTTTTGGCATTAAACAATATATTATTGCACCACAAACTTAACGGTACCGCTTTGTTGGCTGCTAACCAATTTGAGCAGGTAGTTGCCGGCGGCAAGTTGGCTAAGGTCAAGATTTGCTTGGTGATTGCCCGGTTGCTGGAAACCCATTTTTTGCCTTTGCAAAATTTTACCGCTCATATCATACACCTCCAGCGCATAGTTGTCGGGCTGGGTGGTATCAAAGCTAACCTTTGCCGTATTGCCGGCTTGCACCGGATTGGGGCTAACAGCTAATTGAAGGTTTTGCTGTATGGCAGGCACGCTTGGAATCACTTGAGATATAACCGAAATGTTATCAATAGCCAGCTCGTTTCCGCCTTGAGAAATGGGCGGGTTGTAGGGCAGCGTGTAGTTTCGGAAGCCAATGTATATGGTTTGATATGCATACCCAAACAAATCCAAGCTTCGCTGTGTAGGTGTGGCAAGCTCGCCCACATCGCCCGTATCAAATAATGGCGCAGTAAGGCTAAAGGCTTCTATGGTAGGCGCATTTGCCACAAACACCTGATATCGGTCGCGGTATAAGCCACTGGAAGTAATGGCTAATGCTGTCCAACTTAACTCAATGCCTTCTTGAACTTCAATAGCGGGTGTAATCAACCAATCGTCAGACGGACCGGCATCGCCCACGTACCACGATACCGAAAAAGCGGCATTTCCACCCGTAAAGCCTTGTGCCGTAATGTTGCGCACTGTCCAGGCACTGTCTGCCATAGTAGCCAACTCGGGGTCATCGGGTACTAATCCGTCAAGGTTGTAAAGGGTGTAGCCGTTTAAATCACCGTCTGAAAAATCATCAAAAAAATTTTGAATTGGCTGGGCAGAAACAATAAGTGAAAAGCCCAAAACCAAGCCGGCAAAAACGGTAGATTGTAGAAGTTTAAACATACTCAAAATAATTTGTTGATGGAAAAATCATGTTTGCGCCGGCAAAATCGGAATATTTAACAAATAATGGGTAGTTTAGCCCCCGATTTTTTTGCCTTTGATTTACAAAACAAACAATCATGGTTTTTAATTTACGCACTATTTGCTTTCTGTTTTTTTCGGTCTTGTTTATCAGTATGAGTACCGTAGGTTTAGCGCAAACCACTCGCGTAAGCGGGGTGGTAACTTCTGCACAAGAAACCTTAGTGGGTGTAAGTGTAGTACTGAAAGGTGCCAACTTGGGCACTATAACCAACTTAGACGGTTACTATGAACTCAATGTGCCCAATAACCTGCTTTACTCCGACTCGCTCCAATTTTCGTATGTGGGCTATATAACCCAAACCGTAGCCATAAACGGACGCACTACCATAAGCATTACCCTTGCCGAGCGCGCCGAAGTAATGAACGAAGTGGTGGTAACGGCAGTAGGTATTAGGCGCGATAAAAAGGAAATAGGCTACAGTGTGCAAGACCTGAGCGGCGATGCCATAGAAAAAGCCCGACAACCCAATATGGTCAATGCCCTCACCGGCAAAGTTGCGGGTGTGCAGGTTACTTCGGCATCGGGTAGCCCGGGAGCATCGGCAGCCATTCGCATTAGGGGAAACACCTCTATCAGCGGTAGCAATGAAGCCCTGTTTGTTATTGACGGTATTCCGATAGACAACAGCTATAACGGCTCTAATTTTACCGACCAGGCAAACCGTGCCATAGATATTAACCCCGATGATATTGAAAACATCAGTATCCTGAAAGGAGCACCTGCTACGGCTCTGTATGGCATACGTGCCGCCAACGGGGTGGTTATGATTACCACCAAACGTGGCAAGGCGGGTAAATTACAGGCTACTTTTTCATCTACCGCTACCTTAGACCGGGTAAACAAACTGCCCAAACATCAAAACAAGTATTCACAAGGCGAAAACGGCAATTATAGTCCGCCGCTTTCAGTACGTACCAGTTGGGGAGCGCCATTAGACTCGCTGCGATACGACGGCGCTTCCGATTCGCCCTACAACCCCAATGGCAATATCGTTTTTTACACCTCGCCAAGCGCTACCGATAAACGGGTTACTCCATACAACAATGCCAAAAATTTTTTCCAGACAGGCGCTACCTACAACCAAAACCTGAACCTGCGCGGCGGCAACGAACTGGCTACCTTTGCCCTATCATTGGGCAGAACCGACCAAACCGGCGTAGTGCCTAATACTGCCTACCAACGAACCAGTGTAAGAATCAGCGGCGATTTAGCAGTTTCGGCAAAACTCAAAATCAGCGCTTCGGCAAATTATATACTCAGCAGCGGCGACCGCGCCCAACGGGGAAGTAACCTATCGGGCGTAATGCTGGGATTGATGCGCGCTCCGGTTACTTTTGACCTTACAAACGGAGTAGATGACCCCGTTAATAACCCGAAAGCCTATCAACTTCCCGATGGTTCACAGCGCACTTACTGGGGGGTGTATGACAACCCTTACTGGTCGGTAAATAAAAACCGCAACCGCGAAGAAATTGACCGGCTCATTGGTTATGCCGAAGCCGTTTATACCCCTGCTAACTGGGTGCGCATTACCTACCGCGCCGGATTAGACACCTACGGTCAGTTGGTAAAAGGACACTGGGATAACAACTCCAGTGAGTTTGGAACCGGTAGAATTTACCTCCAAAATACCAACCTGCGCACTTTTAACTCCGATTTATTGGTTAACCTTACCCACCGTTTTAACAAACACTTTGAATCATCGTTAGTTTTAGGGCACAACTACCAAAGTTTACTTGGCAGGTATAACGACTCGGAAGGTTTTGGGTTTATACTGCCCAATTTTTATGATATTTCTAACATCAATACCCTTGACCTAACTACCGATGACTACATAGACCGAAACCGCTTAGCCGGTGTGTATGCCGATTTGACCTTGCGCTATAACAACTACTTATTTTTGAACCTCACCAGTAGAAATGATTGGACTTCTACCCTATCGCCCAACCGAAATTACTTTTTTTACCCTTCTGCCAGCATCGGGTTTGTGTTTAGCGAAGCCTTCAGTTTAGAAAATCGGCTGTTTAACTATGGTAAACTTCGCGCCTCTTACGGCTTAGTGGGCAAAGGAGCGCCTTTTGCTTATGCCACCGGCAACTTTTTCAGCAATATAGCGCCCACTCAGGGTTTGCTTTCTTATACCACCGATGGCAGTATTGCCGACCCCAACCTTAAACCCGAAGAAACCCGAAGTTATGAAATAGGCACAGACCTGCGCTTTTTCAGAAACCGCCTACAATTAGACCTTACCTATTACCGATCTACAACAAACGGACAAATTTTGGCTGTACCTGTTGCACCTTCTACGGGCTACAATGCTATTATTACCAACTTAGGCGAAGTACGCAACCAAGGTATAGAAGCAACAGTAGGAGTTAAATGGTTTGATGAGCAACAAAACAGAGCCAAACTAAACTGGTTTACCCAATTAAATTTTACCCGAAACCGAAGCCTGATTGTTTCCTTAGATGGATTTGCTGATAATATACCCTTAGGCAATTATGGGTTGGCATCTACCTCATCGCAGGCTATTGTAGGGCAGCCATACGGCACACTATGGGGCAGCAAGTGGCTGCGCAACGAAACTGGAGATATACTTACCGATGAACAAGGTTACCCTATTAGAGATGCCAATAACGGCATAGTTGGTGACCCTAATCCCGATTTTTTGCTGGGAATAAACAACGATTTGAGCTGGAAGCGATGGAACTTCTCCTTCCTTTGGGACATTAAGCAGGGGGGCGATATGTTTAATGGCACTGCCGGTGTAATGAAAAACCACGGAACACACATAAGCACCCAAGACCGCGACAAAGAAATTATTTGGGAAGGGGTAAACCAAAGTACAGGGCAACCCAACAACATACCCATACACTTAGACCAAAATTTTTACAACAGGTATCCACTGGCAGGGGTAAGTGAAGCAAACATAGAAGATGCCTCTTGGGTGCGCCTGCGCGAAGTGAACATAACTTACAATTTTACCCTTGCCCGATATACCAAATTTATTAAAGGCGCCGCCCTTACCCTTACCGCCCGAAATCTACTGCTGTTTACCCCCTACTCCGGCATAGACCCCGAAACCAGCCTATCGGGTGCCGGCAACAGCAGCGGGGTTGATTATTTTAATATGCCCGGCACCCGCAGCTACGGGCTAAACCTAAAGGTGGAATTGTAGAAATGTTCATTGCCCCTCCGATTGAGCTATCGTTTACGCATAATTATCACAAAAAAAAAGGAGTACAACTTTTTATTTACATATTTATTATCACAACCTTTCCCTGCTCATCTTATAATTTTGATTATCTTTGTTTTGTATTGCAAAATTAGCGATGCAATCTTGCCCACAGAATATAACTTTATAAAATATATTTTTTATACAAGGCATACTGCCGGATTCCCGATTTCGCGATACAGCAATGCAAATGTTAATGAAAATAAGCCTGTTAAAGACGACGATAATACGTAGTCTTGGGAACAGTCGCAATGAGCGAGATAGGTTTTATCGGTTATTAGGGCATGAGATAGTAACGTTATCTCGGTTGGGAGAAGATGTGGTGAGTAGTTACAGCGAACAGCAGTTGAGTATGCCTGAACATGTATTAGTCATAGGGGATACAAGTGAGATAAATACCGAAAAGCAAAAAGGGAGACGCAAAGGTTCGTCTAATATAGGGGTGTTAAGCGATAACAAGACCTCGGTCTTTATGATGCATGTAAACATAGCGGTAGCTGCGCATAATGGTCTGCCCCAGTCGATAACCCATATACAGAGCTGGCAACGTCCTCAACAAACAGAAAGTAAACGAGCGCTACAAGGACAAAAAGCGATGACTAAACCGGTAGCAAACGACCCAAGCGAGGCATTACTATAGTTAGAGTCAAAGAAATGGGAGGAAGGCGTAAAATATAGTTTGTTGCAGTTGCAGGGTACAAAGCGGGTAACGGTTATACACGATAGAGAAGATGATGATTACAAAAGTTTATGTGCCATAGTAAGCATGGGGGTAGCGTATATTGTTCTGGCGCGCAATAATATATTGCTATACATTGCCCAAGAGGACTTGCAAAGCAATACTTGTTTGAGGAAGTAAGCAAGACGGACAGTGTAGTGACCTACACGTTTATGGTAACGGCAGACCTGCGCAACAAACGGCAACCCCGTCAAGCGAAGATGTCGGTATGTTATTTACACACCGGCGTTCAACGTCCTGCCAATTTGGGCAAAGATTATCCGGCCTATTTAGACCTTTGCGTAGTAGAAGCGCGAGAATGTTCCCAAAGCGTTCCGCCCGGACAAGAGCCGATGCACTGGTTATTATTGACCAATATCAAGGTAGCAAATTTTGACATGGCGCTGGCTATTATCCAGTGGCATCGGTGGCGTTGGTTGATACAGCAGTTGTTCCGCATCTTAAAATCTGCCGGATTAGACATGGAAAACTGTGGTTTAAATACCATAGAAGAGATACAGAAGTTAGGTATTATGGCACTACCGGCAGCCCTACAGGTCTTGCAATTGACCTATAGCGAGCAAAGCGACCAGATACAGGTAAGCTCGGTAATGGAAACAGAAAAGGTAGATTTTTTGCAATACTTTAACCCCACCTTAGAAGGACCAACCGCCAGACAAAAAAAACCGCATCCTGCACGCAGTATGGCATAGGCAAAATGGATAATTGCCCGTTTGGGGGGCTGGGATCCTTCCGAAAGTAGACCGGCAGGCGTTATTACCGTTTTTAACGGTGTTAAACGTTTTAATGAAATGTACTTTGGCTGGGCTATGGCCAAAGCAGTAAATGCCCCCAAAAACATAGATAGTAGTTAAACCCAAACAAATTGCGGCAAACCTTTAATATAACACCAATATCGAATGTATTTTAAATGCTAAGAAATATGCGTAAACGGTAGCTCCGATTGACGGCGGGTAGTTATCTGTTGTTAGTAGCTGATGCAATTAAAATTAAGATTATAACAAACAGAAAACAAAATCCCACTATAGTGGAAAGACATGGTTGCAGTAGAAAAACACTTTTCTTTGTGTTTAGCTACACCCTTAATCCTCGCTATAATGGAATTGGGTGATTTACAACAATAGTTGCTGCAAGTACGGAAATTCCTGCAAAGTCGCAATCCTCGCTATAATGGAATTGGGTGATTTACCACACTATTGTACAGTAGTGTGAATCGTGCAGAGGTCGCAATCCTCGCTATAATGGAATTGGGTGATTTACTTATAGACGGATCTGTTGCTAATACATCCTTTAATTGTCGCAATCCTCGCTATAATGGAATTGGGTGATTTACGAATGGTTTGGAGTCAAGCCTACGTTCGTAAACATAAGTCGCAATCCTCGCTATAATGGAATTGGGTGATTTACATCTTTCCAAGGCGGGCGAGGAAAGAAAGGAAAAGAGTCGCAATCCTCGCTATAATGGAATTGGGTGATTTACGAACAGAAAAGAAAGCAGCAAGAGAGAAGAATTTAGTCGCAATCCTCGCTATAATGGAATTGGGTGATTTACTGATACAACCTATCACTTAAAAATTTAAACGTCTTTACGTCGCAATCCTCGCTATAATGGAATTGGGTGATTTACTTGATGTGCTAACATTGCTTCGGCTTCTGCATCTTGTCGCAATCCTCGCTATAATG
>DDVC01000071.1 GCA_002345145.1 Bacteroidetes bacterium UBA2322 | reverse complement strand
AAAACAGGTAATATACTTCTGTTTCAATCCGAAGGAATGTATTATGAAGAGATGTTTTTACCTGAAGAACGCAATCATGTGTATTTTGCCAAAACTGAATATGGCGAAAATAGCGAAATAGTTGTAGGAAGCAATTGGCGTGAAACAGATGAGTCAGATTTTCCGCCCGGAGAGCATTTTTTTTCGGAATGGGAAGGTCTTAAAGTAGCCAAAACTATCAACTTACAGGCGCCAATTGAGCACATTTTAGTAGTAAGAAATTAAGCAACTCCCCTTATGAACAATTACTCCGGCTTTTCCAAAGACCTTAGTTCCCGGTTTGGGAAATTGGTTTTTACCATACTTGCCTTTATTGCCGCTTTATGGGCAGCACAGCAGTATAAACCAAACGATGGCAATAGTCCACCGGATAGTACCACCCACAGCCCGCCGCCTGCTGCTGAAAACCCGCCGCCGGCATCAGACCTTAACCAAAAACTGCTAAACAATCCGCTCATTTTTACCAAGCACGCCCTCTGCCGTATGGAGTGCCGGCAAATAACAGAACACGACGTGCGAAAGATACTGTCATTGGGATTGCTCAATAACCGAAAATCTGACCCCGACGAACAGCCCTGCCCCAAGTTTGCCCTTGAAGGCGAAACCGGAAAATACCAAAAAGTTTTGGTGGTGTTTGCCTATTGCAGTGATGTTACAAAGGTAATTACCGCCTATCCGGTTGGGGTGCAAGACCCCGCCACTTGTGCTATATGTAAGTAGTAAACAGCCGCCTATGAATAGCAAATTTGGGTCGCCCCCCACAAAGCCCCTAACCCTATACCAATGAACAATAATTAAGATTTTGACCATACAATAAGACAACTATTTTGCGGTATAAAGTTTAAGCCAAGTTTTAGGCATTAAAATTGCTATGATAATTAAAACTGTGGCGGCACAGCCCTGCTTTCACGTAGGTTAAACCATTAAACGTATGTTTTGTAAGATAGCCCATATTCCATCCTTTATTTTAGTTTTCCTGTTTCTCATGGGTTTGCTGACCTGTAAACCGATACTGGCTCAAAAAACCGATTTTAACAAAGTGGTTCCGCCAATAGATACACGCGCCAAAGAATATGCCGATGTATTGGTGCAGCTTGCCTGGCAAAATAACCCCAAATACGAAGCCCTTCAAACCGAACAAGAAATAGCTGCCGAAGAAATAAAAATTACTCAATTGGAATGGACTCGTGACTTTGCTGCTTCTTTTAACCTAAACGAAGCCAACATCAGAAATATAGGCGATAACCAGTTTGGTACCAACATTTTTTTTCCCCGATACAATTTTCAGGCAACATTTAATGTGGGCAACCTTATTACCCGAAAAAACAAGGTAAACATTGCCCGACATCATTTAGCTGTTGCCGAAAATGAAACCAATCAGGCAAAACTCCAACTTAGGGCAGAGGTGCTCAGGCGTTATGAGCGCTACCTTGCCGCTATGGAACTGCTAAAAATACGCGCTAAGGCTGCCGAAGATATGTATGCTTCTTACCTGCTGGCTAAAAGTTACACAGAACTGGGTAAAGGAGAACTTTCGGAGTTAAACAATGCCACAGAAGGTTATAACCGAGCCTTAGAAAATAAACTTATGGCAGAAACCAACCTTAAAACTACCAAAATAGACTTGGAGGAAATTATAGGACTAAGGCTTGAAGATATTTTTGAAGAAAAATACCCTAAAAAGAACTGATGGTAGTGGTGGTTAGGGGTTAGTGGTAACAATCATTAACCACTCCTAACTCACAACTCCTAACTTTTCACTATTCACTTTCCATCAACCCCCAGAATCAATTTTCGCAGCTCTGCCAGAGCTAAGTTGGCAGACAGTTCTATATTGATGCTGCGATTTCGGGCAAGTTGTAGTTTTTTAGTGCGCACTTCGGTAGCCGATGCCACTGCTATCCATACCGTACCTACCGGTTTATCGGGCGAGCCGCCTCCCGGTCCAGCTATGCCGGAAACCGCTACGGCATACTGGGCTTCCATTCGGGCTAATGCGCCTTGAGCCATTTGGCGCACTGTTTCTTCGCTTACGGCTCCGTGTTGCAGCAGCGTATTGGGGCTTACACCCAGCAGGGCTTGTTTCAGCTCGTTTGAATAAACCACTACTCCACCCTTGTAATAGCGCGAACTACCGGCAATAGCGGTAATTTGGTGAGCAATTAGTCCTCCGGTACAACTTTCGGCTGTTACGAGCATGGCGTTGCGTTCCATTAGCAGTTTACCAATTGCCTCGGTTAAATCTTCTTCGTCATACCCGTAAGCATATTTAGGGCGCAAAATATGGTCAATCTCGGCAGTCCAGTGGTTTACCTCTTCGGTTATTTGCTTGGTATGAGCGCCGGTACCACTCAGCCGTAGTTTTACCACCCCATAATTAGGCAAGTAAGCTAATTTAATATGAGATGGCAAGCTGTCTTCTACCGATTTTATTTTTTCGGCAATAAAAGACTCCCCTATGCCCACACACATAATGGTTTTATGTACAATAGCGGGCAATTGCAGTTCATTTTGCAAGCGTGGCAGTACTATGCGGCTCATAAAATCTTTCATTTCGTGGGGTACGCCGGGCATAGAAACCAGTATTTTACCCTGTTCGTTAAACCACATAGCCGCCGCAGTGCCCTGTTGGTTTTTAATTACCTCACAGTTGGCAGGCAGGTAAGCCATGGTTTTAAAGCTGTCTAAGGCGGTTAAGCCGCGTTTGGTTAAAAATGCGGCTATATCTTGCCATACAGTATCCACAAAAACAAGTTCGGCGTTAAAATATCGGGCAAGGGTATTTTTGGTAATATCGTCTTTGGTAGGACCCAGCCCGCCGGTGGTAAGAATAATTTGCGAGGTTTGCATGGCACGGTTGAGCGCATTGGTTATATGGGCGCTGTCATCGGAAACCGATAAAATTTCAAAAACTTTAATTCCGATAAAATTGAGTTGCTGAGCCATCCATGCCGAATTGGTATCAATGGTTTGCCCAATCAGTATTTCATCGCCTATGGTTATGATGGTACACTGCATAAAAAGGAGGTGAGGGTTGGTAATATAAAGTTAAACAATGCCGTATAGAACCGGTTTGGGGGAAAAACTTTTACTGCAAATAGCGCAAAGGGTTTCGCAAAGTTAGCGCCGTTATTTTGTTTGATGATGCCCAAACGTAACTACTTACCCTGTTTTTTGTTCTTAACTAAATTCCTTGTTTTTACCGCAAAGAACGCATTAGCCTTCAAATATGCCATGTGCCTGCATGATGGGCAGCACCTAAGTAGCTACAGTTTTTAAAAAATCGGTGCAAATCAGCCACATCTGTGTTATCCGTGTGCTAATTGCTGCCCAAATCTTACCAATTAGCCTGCAAATACATCATGAACTTGCAGGGTGGGCAGTACCTAAGTAGTTACACCCAAACAAAAAAATCAGGGTCGTGTTATCCCATTTTAGTTTTGGTGTAGCCCATAGCTTTCAGGGTTTCGGCAATTCGGGCTTTAAAATCGCCTTGTAATACAATTTCACCGTCTTTTACTGCGCCGCCCACGCCGCATTTGGTTTTAAGTGTTTTGGCAAGGGATTCCATATCTTGGTCTGAACCGGTAAAACCCTGCACCAGTGTTACGGTTTTGCCTCCTCTGCCTTTTCGCTCCATGCGCACTATCAGGGGTTGCTTTTCGGGCGGCAAGGTTGTATCGGGCGTATTATCGGTTTCGGGTTCCGCATTAAAATCGGGATTGGTAGAATACACTATATCGCTCAGGCTTTTAAACTTTTTGGGGCACATAAATCAGGATTTAAAAAGGTATTAACAAGCACATACAACCAATTGTTTACCAAAGCAACCGGCTATATAACTGCATAAAGCGCTTGTACCACTGCATTTGTGTTAAACAACACATACGCCCCAAACGTTTTACACCAAGTTTTGTATCTTTGTATTATTAGTTCAATTTTGCAAAAATCTTCGGCACATGAAAAAATACAGTTGGCAGCAATACATCGGGATAGTTTTAGTTTTCCTCTTGCAAGGCTTTGGTTATGGCAACCCTTTGAAAGCCCAAGAAAAAATGGACTCGCTGAGTAATTTTCAGTGGAGCATGGGTTTGAGCAGCTTGTGGGGTTATACCGCCCCTAATGGGAGAGAGTATGCCTTAGTAGGGGTTATAGATGGTTTTTCGGTAGTAGATATTACCCAGCCCCAAAATCCGCAAGAACTGTTTTTTCTGCCCCAACCGGCCGGTTTTTGGCGCGAAATTAAAACTTGGCAACATTACGCATACGTAGCTAACGAAACAGACGAAGGCATTTTAATTGTAGATTTAGGACAACTGCCCGATACCGTTTATTACACCAACTACACCGCCGACAGCCTTATTAAAACCTCGCACGCCCTTTGGATAGATGAACATGGGTATGCCTACATTGCAGGCTATAATAATTTTGCCGGCTCTATTCCGGTAAATAACCGCGGGGTTGCCATTCTTGACCTCAACCAAGACCCCATGCACCCTACACTGGTAAATACTTATACTGATAGGTATGTGCATGATATGTTTGTGCGCAATAACGTAATGTACACCTGCGAAATTTACGACGGCAGATTTACCGTTATTGACGTATCAGACAAGAGTAATTTGGTGGTATTGGCGCATCAAAATACACCAAGTTTGTTTACTCATAATGCTTGGCTTTCAGACAACAGCCAATACCTGTTTACCACCGATGAAAAAAATAATGCTTATGTAGCGGCTTACAACATAAATGATTTATCTGATATAAAAGAGGTTGCCCGATACCAATCTAATCCGGGCAGTTTTTCTATGCCACATAATGTGCATGTGCTAAACGATTTTTTGGTTATTTCTTACTACCGCGATGGCGTTCGCATAGTAGATGCCCATGAGCCCGATATTTTGGTAGAAACCGAATATTTTGACACCACGCCACTATCGGGACCCGGCTCGCAGGGTTGTTGGGGAGTTTATCAGTTGTTCCCATCGGGCAATATCATAGCCAGCGACCGTCAGTACGGATTGTTTACCATGCGTCCGCAGTATAAAAGAGCAAGTTACCTGCGCGGCAACGTAACCGATGCCCAAACCGGCGCGCCACTTATTGGCGTTTCGGTATCGGTAGAAATAGCTGCTGTTCAAAGCACTTCCGATTTTTTGGGCAATTTTAAAACCGGTTTAGCTACTGAGGGCAGTTATACCATTTGGCTGAGTAAATACGGTTACGCCCCCCAAGCCCTTACCGCCAATTTTGTTACCGGCCAAACCGTATGGCTCAATGTAGCCTTAGAGCCGCTGCAACCCTTTACCCTCCAAGTGCAGGTAACCAATGCCGGTACCGGCGCTCCGCTATCGGGCGCTTTTGTAGAAACTACCCACACGCCGGGCGTTTTTACCAACTTTACCAATGCCGCCGGTTTTGCCAATTTCGACAACGTTTTTAATGATGTTTACACCATTTACGCCGCACACTGGGGGCATATTCCCAATATGCACAACGCCATATACCACACCAACGACAATAATTTGATTGACCTGCCACTGCAACCCGGCTACTACGACGATTTTTATGCCCACTTGGGCTGGACTACTGCCTACACCGGCAATAATGAAAACACCGCATGGGTAAGAACCGACCCTACCGGAACCGTGTTAGACGAGTGGATTATGGCTCCCGATGATGATATACAAGGCGAAGCCGGCACTACCTGCTACATAACCGGCAACAGCAGCAACCCCGACCCCGAAGATGCCGATGTGGATTTTGGAAGCGCTACGCTGTTTAGCCCACCTATGGATTTGAGTACTTATTCTAACCCCTACCTTAGCTTTTACCGTTGGTTTGCCAGCTACAATGCCCTTGAAAATGCCGATAGCCTTAGCTTTTACCTCTCTAACGGCACCGATACAGCGCTGCTCCAAACCATTTACCCCACCGATGCACACCAACGACAATGGCGCTTACAAACCTACCGAATTGCCGATTTTATTACCCCTTCTGCCAATATGCAGTTTATGGCAGTGGCAACGGTTAATACGACCGAGGGCAGTATTTTTGAAGCCGGTATTGACCTTTTTAGGGTAACCGATGATTTTGCGCCACAGGTGGGTTTACCCCTTGCCCATTCCACTCCCGCCTCTGTTGTACTGTATCCCAACCCCGCTCAAGCAACACTCACACTCACTACACAAAACAACTCCACTGCCATAAATGAAGTGGCTGTTTTTTCTCTGCAAGGTCAATTGCTGTACCAAACCGCCGTTAATGGCGCTGTTGCTTATACCCTATCGGTACACGATTTGCCCAACGGCATTTATTTTGTGCAAGTAAAAACAGCTAACGGCATACAAAATTTGAGGTTTAGCGTGGTAAAATAACAAACGTTTAGGTAAGCAAATACCCTCTCTTTTTTTGCGCCTTTGCGTGAAAAAACGTATTGAATTAGCCTGCAAATACCCCAAGCCCTTGCATGGTGAGCAGTACCTAAGTAGTTACAATAAAAAACAACCCAAATACCCCCAAACACTTACAAAGTAAGCCATCTATGCTAATTTTAACTCCAACCACACGTTACCCAATGCACCCCCTGCTACTCCTCATCATTTGCCTGCTTACCTGTTTACCATCGGGTTATGCCGATGAGGTAGTAAAACCCGATGCTGCGGTTAGCGCAAACCCCACCCCCGTGCCGGCGCAAAACAAACAAACAACGGCTAACCCCACACCCCGAAGTTTTAACGCTGCACAATTAGAGGAGTTTCGCAAAGATAAGCATTACCAATACCACCAAACCCAAAACAGCAACGGCTGGTTTAGCCGCCTGCTAAACTGGATTGAAAAATGGTTAGGAAAAATTAGCCCATCAACCAAGGTTACCAACGGCGTTTTTGATGTGGTGCAAATTTTGCTTTGGGTGGCTTTGCTTGTATTAGCGCTTAGGGTGTTGCTAAACGTAAAAATGATTGACTTGTTTCGCAAAAAAACATCCTCAACCGTTTTGCCCTACGACATTGTTACCGAAAATATCCACGAACTCAATTTTGACGGGCTGATTGCACAAGCCGTTGCCGAGCAAGATTTTCGCCGCGCCATCAGATACTTGTACATCAAATGCCTGAAAAAACTAACCGACCAGACTATTATACAATGGCAACCCAATAAAACCAACCGAGATTACCTGCTCGAACTGCAAAACACCCCTTGGTTTGCACCGTTCAACAAAATTACCCGCACCTTTAACTATGTTTGGTATGGTAATTTTACCCTAACCCATGCACATTTTAACCGGCTTTTGCAAGACTTTTCCCAATTTGAAGCCACCCTAAAACCCGTTAAAGCATGAAAAACAATAAATTGCTGTTGGCAGTGGTGGGGGCATTGCTCTTGGGCGTAACCCTCATAGATGCCTTTAAGCCGGCACCCCTTAGTTGGGAGTTAGATTTTACCAACCAATCATACAAACCCTTTGGCTCAAAAGCCTTGTACGAACTGCTCCCCGAGTTTTTTAGTACCGATAAGATAGAAACCGTTTCCATATCGCCTTACGAATTATTAACCGATAAACCCCACTTATTTTACACCTACACAAAAGCATACAACTACCTTATTCTGACCGATGTTTTTGATCCCGATGAGAGCGATTCAGAAAAACTTCTACAATTTGCCGCTGCCGGCAACCATGTATTTATTGCAGCAGAAACCTTTGGAGATGCTATTTCCGAAAAATTGCAATTTAAAACCAAGTTCCAATTTACGATACAAGATAGCATTAAAGCCAAATTTACCCAACCCGATATAGCGCCCAATTCAGCTTATTACTTTTTAACCAAACACAACGGGGGTGACTATTTTTCGGATTATAACAACGCTACTACACAGGTACTCAGTACCACTAACCTTAGCAAACCCATTCTGCTTAGAGTGCAGTGGGAAAACGGCTATATTTACCTAAGCTCCCTGCCCATAGCTTTTACCAACTATTACACCGTACACCCTACCAACCATGCCTATGCCGCCGGCGTTTTATCTTACCTGCCTCGCCAAAAAACCTACTGGGACGAATACTACAAACCTATGCGTGCAGGTGATAAAAACCCAAACCAATCGCCCCTTAGGTATGTGCTGTCGCAGCCGCCGCTCAAATGGGCAGTTTACTTATCGGTTTGCACTATTTTAATGATAGTGCTGGTAGAATCTAAACGCACACAGCGCATTATACCGGTTATGAAACCCTTACCCAATACTACCCTGCAATTTGTAAAAACGGTAAGTCAATTGTATTTCCGGCATCAAAACCACCGAGATTTGGCGCTAAAAAAGATACAGTATTTTATGTCTTACCTAAAAACAAAACTCTATATCCGAAATGTAACCTTTACCGATGAGTTTTACCGCCAATTGTCACACAAAACAGGATTGCCCGAAAAAGATATTTACCGCCTGTTTAGCGCCATCAAAGCCATTCAAGACCAACCGACCGATATAACCGAAGACCACCTGCTCGCCTTATGCCGAAACATAGACCGCTTTTACCGGGATACAAGCGTATAGTAAGCCCGATTTTGCATATGCTGTTGTTCTTTTTACCTCTTTTGCTTAAAAAACAGGCGCAGCAATTGGGCGCTTTCGTGCTCCAGAATACCACTTGTAACCAATGTTTTAGGGTGCAGCAAGGGGGCGGCAATTTTGGTAAACCCCCGCTTATCATCGGGAGCGCCATACACCAGCTCGCCCAATTGCGCCCAGTACAATGCTCCGGCACACATAACACAGGGCTCCAGCGTTACATACATGGTACATTCGTTTAAAAACTTGCTGCCCAAGTAATTGCTTGCGGCGGTTAAAGCCAAAATTTCGGCATGGGCGCTTACATCGGTCAGCAATTCGGTTTGGTTATGCGCTCGGGCTATAATGGTATTTCGGCAAACCACCACCGCTCCCACCGGCACTTCATCGGCTTCAAAGGCATAATGGGCTTCGTTCATGGCTTGGCGCATAAAGTATTCATGGGTAAAAAACATACGGGTTTAAGTTTGGTGCAAAAATCGGAATTTAAACACACCCTGCAAGGCATTTTAAAAATTGATTTGCCCTAATTTAGCCCCAAAAACAAATAATCTGCCCTAATTATAGCCTGTTAACGCCCAAATAATGCTCTGCGCTATAAAATTACCCTACTCCTTTATACATTTGTGCATGAAACAAATACTCATTTTAAACGGACCCAACCTCAATTTGCTGGGTAAACGCGAACCTGACCTATACGGAAACCAATCGTTTGATACCTATTTTATGGCATTGCAAAACTATTTCTCCCCGATGAATGTGCAACTCACCTGTTTTCAGAGCAACCACGAGGGCGAACTGATAGACCAATTACACCACTACGGATTTACCTACTCCGGCATAGTGTTTAACCCGGGCGGATACACCCACACCTCCATAGCCCTTGCCGATGCTATTGCTGCCATACCTGCACCGGTAGTAGAAGTACATATTTCTAATACGTTTGCCCGCGAACCCTTCCGGCACCACTCCTACACCGCCGCCCGGGCAAAAGGCATTATTGCCGGTTTGGGGTTAGAAGGTTACAAATTAGCTATTCTGTTTTTGCTCACCTTGCCACCACCACACTAAAAAAACGAAGGTAAAACCCTAACCTCCTTCATCGGGTAATGCAATAAACAGATAACCATTTTCGCCAACCTATATCCCACATATTCATGCTCAAAAATTTATTTCTTGGTAGGCATTTCACCCTTATATTGGTTGGTTTAGCCATTGTTTTTTTGTTGGCGCAAATGATTCCATTCCTGTTTGCCCTGGCAAAATTAGCTACTTATGGATTTATAGTGGCGGTGTTTATTGACCTGGCGCTGCTGTTTAACCCCAATCTATCAATAAAAGCAACACGCTTAACGCCCGAAAAACTATCTAACGGCGATGAAAACCCCATACAAATTGAACTAACCAACCATTACGCCCTGCCGTTACATGTAACCGTAATAGAAGAACTGCCGCCCGAGTTTCAGCTCAGAAATGTGCGCTTTTATACTTATTTATTGCCTGCCCAATTGCAAACGCTTCATTATACCATACGCCCAACCCAGCGGGGAGCTTACCGGTTTGGAAACGTAAATGTGTATGCGCAAACCCTGCTGGGATTGGTTAAACGCCGGTTTACCACTGCCCAACCCGTTAGCCTGCCCGTTTACCCTTCTTATATACAAATGCGCCGATACGAACTAATGGCTATTTCAAACAGACTCCACGAATTGGGGGTAAAAAAAGTGCGTAAACTTGGTCATAGTTTAGAGTTTGAACAAATTAAAGAGTACGTGCCCGGCGATGATTACCGCACCATAAACTGGAATGCCACTGCCCGAAAAGCAGCGCTGATGGTAAACCAGTATCAAGACGAAAAATCGCAGGAGGTGTATAGCATTATTGACAAGGGTAGGGTAATGAAAATGCCTTTTAACCGCCTCAGCCTGCTGGATTATGCCATTAATGCGGCTTTGGTTATTTCAAATATAGCCATAAAGCGAGGCGACAAAGCCGGCTTGGTTACTTTTTCTAATGAAATAGACAATGTACTGCCGGCAGGCAACAGGGGTAAACAAATGTCGGACATTTTAGAGTTGTTATATAGCGAATCCACCCAATTTTTAGAATCGGATTACCAAAAACTGTTTGTTGCCCTGCGCCGCCGGCTAAACCGCCGCTGTTTACTCTTGCTTTACACCAATTTTGAGAGCATGTCTGCCCTTCAAAGGCAACTGCCCTACCTGCGCCGCCTTGCCAAACAACACCTGCTGGTGGTTGTTTTTTTTGAAAATACCGAACTCACCCAACTACTAAACACTATTCCCGATACCCTGCCCGAAGTGTATGAAAAAACCATTGCCGAAAAGTTTGCCTTTGAAAAAAAACTCATTGTAAAGGAACTGCAAACGTATGGTATTCATACCATACTCACCCCGCCGGAGCAACTTACCGTAAATACCATTAACAAATACTTGGAGCTAAAAAACCGAGGCATGATTTAGTGAATAAGGCAGCATGTAACCTAAGTTAACCTCCACATTTTGCAAAAAATGCTTGGGGTTAAATTGAGGTTTTATTTGCGATTTACCAACTACTTCCCGAACCGCCGCCGCCCGAGCTGCCGCCGCCCCAACTGCTGCCTCCCGATGAAGAGGAACTACCGCCGCTGCCGCCGCTACCCGATGTGCTGGGTGGGGGTAGTTTGGGCAGGGTTACTTCCTTGATACGGGTATAATTGCAGGCTTTGCATGCATAATGGTGCAGGGCAAGCCCTTCGGCGCTTACAGTGGCACGAAGGGTAGTTTCTTTTCTATCTAAGCAGTAGGTTTTTGAGCCGCATTTGGTGCAGCGTTCGTACTTAAAATTGGCAAGGTCTTCGTAGCCTATTACCTCAGTATCGGATTGGGCGCTGTTTTGCCACACATCATAACTTACTGTGCCCAATTCTTCCTCCTTTTGTTGGTTTGCCAATAAATACGCTGTTTTTTCTGCATCGGAGAGCAAAAACAGCTCACTGCCGCCAGCGCTTTTTCGAGGGTGGTAGCGCAGGTGGTGCAGCCGCTGCCGGTTTTGATACCAAAACCAAAGCATGGGTATGGGAAACAAAATGGCATCTATCCAATACCTGTTAGTGGCAGCGCTTAGGTGTTCGTATTTTGAAGCATCGGGTAGTTTATCATAAATTTTATCAAAAATTTCCTCGCGCTTAAGCCTGCTCCAAACCACCATCAGCAGAATATAAGCATACACCCAAGGCAGTACTGCCAAAAAGGTAAACTGTTCCAAAACATGGCTAAACAAGAGCAGCAAACCTATGCAAAGTGGCAATACAAAGTATAAAAGCGCTACTTGCAAATTTCTTTTGGGGTCTTTGTAAACTGCGCGGTCAATGGCTTCTTTTACCTTATTGCCGGAGCGAGTGGCAGCACGAAACACCCACATCATCAGGGCTACAACAGTCATGAAAAACGAAACCAACAAGGCGCTGCCGGTAGTAGGCGGCAAGCCAAAGTTACTGTCAAATTTGCTGGGGTCATACACATCGGTAGCCACATCGGGTTGGAGTAAAATTTGGCTTATAGACTGTACTGCCTCTAAAACGCCGGTATTGTAATCGGCGTTTTTAAAATGGGGCACCATTTTTTGGGTTTGTATGCGCTTGCAGAGGGCATCGGTAAGTATAGCCTCCATGCCATAACCGGTTTCAAACTCCACACGGCGCTGGTCTAATACCAGTAGAATGAGCAGTCCATTGTCTTTTTTGGCATAACCCAGCCCCCAGTGGTTAAACAAGTCGTGGGCAAAATCTTTGGGTGTGGCATCTCCAATGGAGTTTAAGGCAACCACTGCCACCTGTGCTGTGGTAGAATCTTCCACTTGCCAAAGGAGTTGGTTAATCTGTTGTACCGTTTCTGCCGAAAGGATAGCATCGGGGTTGCTAACAAAGTTTCGGCTGGGGCTGCTTTTAGGGTCGGGTACAGTGTTAATGGTGTAAGTTTGTGCGTATATAGGCAAACTATACCAACACAGGGCAAGGCAAAAAAGATAATTAACCATAGCAGCAGAGAGGAGGTGAGGTAAAAAGTAACCCCGATGTGCATTAGCAGATGTAGTAATTGCCTACATTGCGGCTTACGGGTTCACAAAAATAACACTTTCTCCCAAAAATAGGAGCATAGTGATTGAATAGGCGACTTGGTTTTAAAAAATAAGGCAGAGCCATAACCCTATCTTATTATACTTATTTGCCGTCTTTCACAATGCCTATTTCAAAACGAATGTCCAAAATGTTTTCTAATTTAACCAATGTAATGAGGTTTAACAAACGGTCGGCGGCAAACAATTGGCTAATATAACCTTTTGTGGTTTGCAAAGCATCGGCAAGTTGCTTTTTATTCATGCCTTTTTCTTCCATTGCTTGCTGAACAAGGTGCATAAATTGTAAGTGTAGCTTTTCGGCTTCAAACCGGAGTTGCTCCTCCTCATTTTCAAAATGAGAAAGGCGCTGCACAAAATAGCGCAGTACTTGCTCGGTAGCAATTTTGTCGGTTGTTTCGTAAGTATCCGCCTTATCTTCTACAAGGTTACCGGTGTTCTCCAAAGTTGTACTCATATTTTGGTGCTGTTTCAATGATATTCTTTGTTTTCTTGTCTATTTTTTCGCTTTTTTTGTAGTAAGGGTAAGCAAGAACAATGATTTTATCTTTGTCAGATTGGGCATATTCTTTGCAATATATTCGAATGTTCAGTTTGCCTTTAAATTTAATTGCTGTGATATTTTCTGATTTATTAGAGACTGTTTCTTTTCCATACAAATCATTATTATAGGGTGGGGCATTGAACATAGCTATTATAACTCGCCTCATCTTTTTCATATTATCGTTTAGTATCCTCATAATTTCAGCACTGTTTTTAATATCAACAAATATCTTTACTTGGGTATCAAGTGGCGTACTCATAAAAAGCGCCAGCAGTTCGGGCGGCATAATTACCGCTTCTCTAACATTTGCCATTTTGTGGTTTTTGCATTTTACGGTTTGGTTTGTTTGTGAACATTTTTGTTTTAAACACAAAAAGTGCGCAAAAAGTTTACGCCCTGCTAAACTTTTTCGGTTGCACAATTAATTTTCGTAACTACTTACCCTGAGCTATTATTTTTAAAAAATCTGTGCAAATCAGCTACATCGGTGTTATCCGTGTGCTAATTGCTGCCGGATAGGGGTATTCAGTAGTTGGTAGTGAGTAGTGGGTACTAATAACTAATTTGCGCCTTTGCGTGAAATAAAGTATGCCGCAAAATCTTACCCATTAGCCTACAAATACGCCATAAATTTGAATGATAGACAGTACCTAAGTAAATACCAATACCGGCTCTTTTTTCTTTTCGCCTTTGCGTGAAATAAAATCAGGCTTGAAAGTAGTAATTCGTCATTTTTCACTCTTCACTTTTCGTTTTTCACTTTTTGCGCCTTTGCGTCTTTGCGTGAAATCTTACCCATTAGCCTACAAATACGCCATAAATTTGAATGATAGACAGTACCTAAGTACATACCAATACCCTCTCTTTTTTCTTTGCGCCTTTGCGTGAAATAAAATCAGGCTTGAAAGTAGTAATTCGTCATTTTTCACTCTTCACTTTTCGTTTTTCACTTTTTGCGCCTTTGCGTCTTTGCGTGAAACCTTACCCATTAGCCTGCAAATACGCCATTAATTTGAATTGCAGACAGTACCTAAGTAGTTACGGGTAAACAAGAGTCGGGTTTCATTACTTTACCCATATTACCACCATTACACTTCTTTTGCGTATTTTTGCCCCTTTGTTTACCTGTTTTCAGGTTGCGGGGTATAGCAGTATCGGGTAAGTTTTGTTGTTGTCTGCTTTTGCACCCCTTTAAAACCATTGACCCACTTTATATTTTATTCTCGCTCATGCGGCTCAAAACCATTGAAATAAAAGGATTTAAAAGTTTTGCCGATAAAACTGTACTGCATTTTACCGAAAACATGACCGGCGTAGTGGGTCCTAACGGCTGCGGAAAATCAAACACCATAGATGCTATAAGGTGGGTGCTGGGCGAGCAAAAAAGCAAAATGCTCCGCTTAGAAAAAATGGAAAACATCATTTTTAACGGCACCAAAAAACGACAGCCCGCCGGCAGAGCAGAGGTTACCCTTACCCTCGAAAACACCCGAAACCTACTGCCTACCGAGTTTACCACCGTTACCATTAGCCGCATTCTTTACCGCAGCGGCGATAGCGAGTACCGCCTAAATGATGTGCGCTGCCGGCTAAAAGATATTACCGACCTGTTTTTAGATACCGGAATCGGGAGCGATTCTTATGCCATCATTGAGCTTAAAATGATTGACGAAATCCTTAATGATAAAGACAACTCCCGAAGTCGCCTTTTTGAGCAAGCCGCCGGTATTTCTAAATACAAAGTGCGCAAAAAAGAAACCCTTGCCAAATTAAATGCTACCGATGCCGACCTTACCCGCGTAGAAGACTTGCTGTTTGAAATTGAAAAAAACCTTAAAACCCTTGAAAAACAAGCCAAACAAACCGAACGCTACTATAAACTGCGCGACCAATACAAGGAGCTGAGTATTCAACTTGCCTTGCATCAACTCCAATCGCACAAACAAAACTTAACCCAATTACAACAACACCGGCAAACCGAAACCGATAAACGCTTACAGTTTGAAACCCAAATAACCCAATTAGAAGCCGGTATTGAAGACAAAAAACTCATCATACTCCAAAACGAGCAAGCGCTGGCAGCCCAGCAAAAACAACTCAATGAACTGGTGGGTAAACTGCGCGCCAAAGAAAACGACAAAAACCTGCTCTCCCAAAACCTGCGCTTTCTTACCGAAAAACAACAGAACCTAAACACCCAAATAACACAAAGCGCCCAACTGACCGATAACCTTAACCGCGAAATTGCTTTTTTGGCACACGACCTTGTGGGCGAAAAGGAACTGCTTGCCCAAGTTACCCTTAAACTGCAAACCTGCCGCACCCATGCCGATGAAGTAAAAACCCGATACCAAAATGCCCGTACCCAAGCCGATGCCCTCCAACAAAATTTAAGAGATACCGAAAGGCAAATGGCTGAACTGGAAAAGAAAACCGCCGTTATTGTTTCGCAAAAAGATAACCTCCGGCAGCAAATTCAGGATAACCAACTCCGGTTCCAATCCCGACAAGAGGAACTCGCCGAAATGAAAACCGGTTTGCAACAAGCCGAAGAAGAACTTGCAAACGCCCAAGATTACCTTGAACGCCTCCAATATGACGAAGAAACCCTCCAAGACCAAATTGCCATTGCAGCCAAACAATTAGAAACCCAACAACAACAGCTAAACAACTTGCACCGCACTTATGATGCCCGACAAAATGAGTTTAGGCTGCTAAAAAGTATGGTGGATAGTATGGAGGGTTTTCCCGATTCGGTTAAATACCTCAAACAAAACATAGCACAGTGGAACAACCAACCCGATTTGCCACCCCTGCTGCTCGACGTTATTAACTGTGCCGATGATTATAAAATAGCCCTCGAAAACTACCTTAAACCCTACCTGAACCACTACGTAGTAGCACAGCCCCAACAAGCCGCCGCCGCCCTGCAACTTTTAGACCGCACCAACAAGGGTAAAGCAGGCTTTTTTATCCTTGCCGACCTGCAAAATACGCCCCCGCCGACAGCCCTGCCTGTACCCAATTTACCTGCCAATGCCGTTGCCGCCCTTAGCATCAGCGCACACAAACAACTCTACAACAACCTTGCCGCATACCTTTTATACAACGTGTATATTGTGCCTAACGATTTTGAACCTACCAATGAGCAGTTGCAAACCGGCGCAGTGTTTGTTTCCCAAAACGGTAAAGCCATTAGGCAGCAGGCTGCCGCACAAGGTGGCTCAGTAGGCGCTTATGAGGGTAAGCGAATGGGTAAACGACAACAATTGGAGCAACTCCAAACCGAAATTGCCGACCTCGAAAACCAAATTGCACAACTAAAAACCCAAATACAACAGCAACAAAACCAACTGCAACAACTCAAAAACAACCAAAACAACAAAAAAAACGAAATCAATCGCCATAAAAATCATACCGATGCCATTCAAAAGCGCTCCATGTCGTTTAAACTGCGCATAGAAAGCCTGCAATCTTACCTGCACGAATCGCAAACCAAAGATACCGGTTTAGCCGATACCATTACCACCCTTCAAACACAGGCAACCCAACTTGCCGCACAACTGAATGAGGTAAAAAATACCTATGCCGCACAAAAACAACAAGCCGATGATGCCCAAAACCAAGCAGCTAACCTAAACGCCCAACTTGCCCAAGCCAATGACGAGTTTAACCGCCAAAACATAGAGTTCCATAAACAACAAAACCGCCTCAGCACCATTGAGCAAAACCTTACTTTTAAAGAAAAACAACTTGCCGATACCGAAATTCAGTTGCAGCAAAACAACAGCGCTCTTACACAAGCCGCCTCACAAGCCACCCAACAACAAGAAGAACTTGCCGAACTGGAAGAAGTGTTGAAAATTTTTTACCGCAAAAAAGAAGAACAAGAAAAACAAGTGGCTAATGCCGAAGAACTTTATTTTGCCGCCCGAAACAGCATTGCCGATGTAGAAAAAGAACTCCGCGAACTAAACCGCCACAAACAACTTGCCGATGCCGCCCTTCATGCCATTGAGCAGCAATTTACCCAACTCAAAATAAACCTTCTTTCTGTTAAAGAACGATTGGATATTGAGTTTCAGGTAAACATAGACGATATAATGCAACTTACACCCGATGAGCAATATACCACGCCCGATTTGGAAGATAAAGTAGAAAAACTCCGAACCCAAATTATCCGATTTGGCGAAATTAACCCCCTTGCCATTGAAGCCTACAACGAAATAAAAGAACGCTACGATTTTATTATTGCTCAACGCGAAGACCTGCTGGAAGCCAAAAAATCGCTCCAGAAAACCATGCGCGAAATAGAAAAAACCGCCACCGAAAAATTTATGCACGCCTTTAACCACGTGAGGCAGCATTTTATTGAGGTTTTCCGTGCCCTGTTTACCGATGAAGATACCTGCGACCTTGTACTTACCAATGCCGAAGAACCCTTAGAATCGGAAATTGACGTTATTGCCCGCCCTAAAGGCAAGCGCCCGCAATCTATTAACCAGCTTTCGGGTGGCGAAAAATCGCTTACCGCATTAGCTTTGGTGTTTGCCATTTACCTCTATAAACCTGCCCCATTCTGCATCTTAGACGAGGTAGATGCCCCCTTAGACGATGCCAATGTGGGTAAATTCAGCAACATGATACGCCGGTTTTCGGAAAACTCGCAATTTATTTTAGTTACGCACAATAAAAATACCATGGCAGCGGTGGACGTAATTTACGGCGTTACCATGCCCGAAGAGGGCGTATCAAAGGTAGTGCCGGTAGATTTTCGCACCCTCACCAACGCTAACAATGAGGTTACACTTACTGAGCAGTAAACGCACAACGGCTTTGGGTTTGCCGTGCCTGCATACGTGCTTGGGCTGCTGTTTTTATGGTTATACTTTCATGCAGAGCTTGCAGATTATTAGCGAAGCCTGTTTTCTCAAACCAATTCGGGTTGGGGGGCGGTGATGCCGTAACCAGTGGGCTGGGCAGCCCTTTGATATTTGGAAACGTAAGGGCGAATAATGAGCCTGATTGCGCCTTTGTACGAAAAATAACTCCACGCCCAATTGAGCAGGGTAATAAACCGATTGCGAAAACCCACCAACAACAGCAAGTGTACAAACATCCAAACAAACCATGCAAAAAAGCCCTTAAGGGTAAACATGGAGGTTTGCACAACGGCTTTGTTTCGCCCTATGGTAGCCATACTGCCTTTATCCCGATAAACAAAAGGCAACATAGGCTGCCTTTTGCTAAGGCGGTATAAGTTTTTGGCAAGGTGCAACCCCTGCTGCACAGCTACCGAAGCCATCATAGGGTGCCCATCGGGAAACTCAGCACAGGTTATAGCGGCAGCATCGCCCACGGCAAATATATTGTCATATCCTTCTACCACATTAAACTCGTTGGTTTTGAGGCGGTTTCCCCGTACAATAACGGCTTTTTCCAATCCGTTTATCAAGTTGCCCTTTACCCCCGCAGCCCACACCACAGTGTTGGTATCAATGGTAGCGCCGTTTTTAAGGTATAGCGTTTTACCGTTATAGTTGGTAACCAAGGTATTGAGCAGAACCTGTACGCCCATGTTGGTTAAATCTTGCAGGGCAGCTTCTGCCAGATGCGGCTGCATGGCGGTAAGCAATCGGGGGGCAGCTTCAATAAGGTAAGTGTTAATCAAATCGGGGTCAAGCTCCGAAAAATCGTGCGGCACCACATTCTTTTTAATTTCGGCAAAAGCGCCGGCAAGCTCAACGCCGGTAGGACCGCCGCCAACAATTACAAAATTGAGTTCGGGCTGTGTGCCGGTAACGGTTTTGGTAAGCAGTACGCGCTCAAATTCTTGCAGCAGGTTGCTGCGCAAATCGAGCGATTCGGCAATTTCTTTGAGCGGCATGGCGTATTTTTCTACGTTGGTATTGCCAAAATAGTTGGTTATAGCGCCGGTGGCAATAATCAAGTAATCGTAATGAAAATTACCCACGTTGGTAATCACCTCGTTTTGTGCTGTATTCACACCCTGCACCGTAGCCATTCTGAAAGCTACATTGGGCATAGGTCCTATAATTTTGCGCAGCGGGTATGCTATGGCATCAGAACCTAAGCCGCCCGTTGCCACCTGATACAGCAGCGGCTGAAACGTGTGAAAATTGTTTTTATCTAAAACCAGTACCCTGTAAGGTTTTTTGTGCAGGTATTTGGCTATTTGCAAACCGGCAAATCCGCCGCCTATAACCACCACAGTGGGGTAAGGCAGTTGATGAAATTTGTTTGACATGGCGCTAAATGATAGTGTTACTATTGTAACAAACTACCATGAAAAAAGTGCTGCTTTTAACCTTTTTTATTCTTTGGAGGCGAAAAAGATGATGTTTGCTGTAATCTATTATCCTATCGGGCAGGTTTTTTTATGGTTATTCTTTGCGCAGTTGCTCTATTTGTTCTATTGATAGGCCGGTGTCTTCTGCAATTATGGCTGTTTCTATACCCCGTTTAATCATTCTTTTGGCAATTTCAATTGCTTTTTCCTGTTTACCTTCCCATTTGCCCTCTATTTTGCCTTCCCTTTTACCTTCCTCTTTGGCTTCAATCTTGGCGGTGTACTGCACACTCATTTCAATGCGGCGGTTTTCCTGAAATCGGGCATACATCTTTTTCTCTTTTTCCGATAAGCCTTCGTAGCGCAGTTTTTCTTTGGCTTTGTCTAACCCTTTTGCTTTAAAACCGTCTTTTACCTCGCTGTTTTTCAAAAAATACACCCACTCGTCTAAGGTATCTTTGGCTACATCGTTAAAATTGTTCACTTTTAAAAGGTAGTACTTAGGGAAAATATCGGATATTTTTTCTGCTTTAAAATCAAGTTTTTGCCGGAGGGTAGGCAGCAAAACATCGTTTTCGTGCATACCAATAAACTCGCCTTTGTACTCATACACATAATCTTTACCCTGCCCCAAACCAAAATAAACAATGTTTATGGAGTATATTTTTTTGATTGTTCCATAGGGTTCGCCCTCTTTTATGTACTCGGTAACCAATTTAGAAACCCCGTAAAGCATACGCTGAAAGTAATCAATGGCAGAGTCGTTTTGCACTTCTACCAACATCAGCTCTCCTTTATCTGATTTTACCAAAATATCCACCCTGTTGTACTTGTCGTACTCATCTTGTTTGTTGGCTTCACTTTCCAAAATGCTTTCGATGGTTACATCAAACCGAAGTAACTCAGATAAAAAACCCTCCAAAATGCCGAAATTGGCTTTGTGGCGAAGCAATTTTTTCATTGCCCAATCAAATCGGATTAGTTTTTTGCTCATGATGTTTTTGTTGTGTGTTAGCGTAAATTTTATCCCATTTCTTTGCGCAGTTGTGCAATTTGGTCAAGGGGTAAATCGGTCATTTGGGTTATTAGTTCGTCATTTAAATTTGCCAAAATCATTCTTTTGGCAATTTCAATTGCTTTTTCCTGTTTACCTTCCCATTTGCCCTCTATTTTACCTTCCCGTTTACCCTCATCTTTGGCTTCAACCTTGGCGGTGTACTGCACACTCATTTCAATGCGGCGGTTTTCCTGAAATCGGGCATACATCTTTTTCTCTTTTTCCGATAAGCCTTCGTAGCGCAGTTTTTCTTTGGCTTTGTCTAACCCTTTTGCCTTGAAACCGTCTTTTACCTCGCTGTTTTTCAAAAAATACACCCACTCGTCTAAGCTATCTTTGGCTATGTCATTGAAATTGTTCACTTTAAGCAAATAGTACTTCGGGAAAATATCGGATATTTTTTCTGCTTTAAAATCAAGTTTTTGCCGGAGGGTAGGCAGCAAAACATCGTTTTCGTGCATACCAATAAACTCGCCTTTGTACTCATACACATAATCTTTACCCTGCCCCAAACCAAAATAAACAATGTTTATGGAGTATATTTTTTTGATTGTTCCATAGGGTTCGCCCTCTTTTATGTACTCGGTAACCAATTTAGAAACCCCATAAAGCATACGCTGAAAGTAGTCAATGGCTGAGTCGTTTTGCACTTCTACCAGCATTAGCTCACCTTTATCCGATTTTACCAAAATATCCACCCTGTTGTACTTGTCGTACTCATCTTGTTTGTTGGCTTCACTTTCCAAAATGCTTTCGATGGTTACATCAAACCGAAGTAACTCAGATAAAAAACCCTCCAAAATGCCGAAATTGGCTTTGTGGCGAAGCAATTTTTTCATTGCCCAATCAAATCGGATTAGTTTTTTGCTCATGATGTTTTTGTTGTGTTGTGTTATGCAAAGGTAAGCATAAATACAGATAGTTGCCACCGCTTTTATTAGTGCGGTAAACTGTTACCCGATTCCCAAATGAATAACCATAACAGCCGAGCAAAAAATAAATGCCCGAAATACTCACTTCTCGGAATATGTGTTACTTTTGGTGGGTAATTATTACCTCCTTAAAAAACAAAGGCACATGGTTTACGGTAAACGGCTATATTTATGGTTTATTTTTTATTTGTTGGTGTGGCAAGCGCCCCTGTTGGCTCAGGTATCGGGCAATGCCAACTATGCACAGCAACAGCAATCGGCTTACAACAACAGAATGAACTATAATGCAGACAATTTGCTCAAAAGCGCTGTATTTTTTAATGACAATACCATTCTGCTCGAAACCAACGCCCTGCTCAACCTGAAAGCCGATGCGTACTTAGCCATTTTTAACCTCTCGCAATTAGGCGAAACTGCCTCGCAAGCCGATGAGTTGATGAACAAACGCATTGAAAACATTACCAAAGAAACACTGGCTCTGGGTATTCCTGCCGCCGATATTTATACCGATATGCTCTCCTTAGTGCCGGTGTATGAAATAGAGGTAGAAAAAAAATTGTTCAGCAAAACCTACAACGAAGTGCCCAAAGGGTTTGAGATGCAAAAAAACTTACATATTAAATACACCAACAGCGCAGTTTTAGACAAAATAATTACCATAGCTGCCAAATATGAAACCTATGATTTGGTAAAGGTGGAATACTACATAGAAAAACCCGATGCCGCCTATAAAACCCTGCGCGAAGCCACCAATACCCTGCTTGCCGAGCGCCTTACAGAACTTAAAAAATTAGGCTTAAACTTAGATGCCGAGTATCATATTATAGCAGAAGATGCTGCAACTTATTACCCGCCTGCTCAGTATAGCTCTTATCAGGCATTTAGCAGCAACTCGTTTGATGCCATTAAGAAAAAATCGGGCATCATTCAGACACAAAAACCGGTTTCGGTGTATTATGCACCACTGCCAAATACCCATTTTGATATTGTTATTAACCCGGTTATTGTGGAGCCGGTGGTGCAGTTTACCTACAATTTAAAGGTGAAATACCTGCTTAAAAAACCGCCCGTAAAAGAACTTTGGCTTATTACCCCAACCGGTGATATGAAAAACATAAAAACAGAGTAAACAACCAATAATTGCAGGGTGAGGTAAACATTTGCGCCCTATATTAACTTATTACTCTGACAGCATTATGCAGCCTGCTTACAGCGCCCATTATTCACCCGTTATACCCCTTATTAAAACATGTTTACCGGTATTATTGAAACCATTGGAACCGTTGCCAATATCATACAAGAAGGCAGCAACCTGCACTTTTACTTAAAATCTACCCTTAGTGCAGAATTAAAAATAGACCAAAGCGTATCGCATAACGGAGTTTGCCTTACCGTAGTAGAAGTACAGCCACAAAACAATCTGCACAAGGTAACCGCCATACAGGAAACCTTGCACAAAACCGGATTAGGGCAGCTGAAAATTGGCAGCGCCGTAAATTTAGAACGCTGTATGCGTGCCGATGCCCGTATAGATGGTCATTTTGTGCAAGGACATGTGGACCAAACCGCCCAATGCACCCAAATAACCGAAACCGGCGGAAGTTGGTATGTTACCTTTGATTATGAACCACTTACCGATAATATATTGGTAAACAAAGGCTCTATTTGTGTTGATGGGGTAAGTTTAACAGTAGTACAAGCCTCACATACTCAATTTACCGTAGCCATTATACCCTACACCTATGAGCATACCATTTTCCACACCTACCAAGCAGGTACTGTGGTAAACCTTGAATTTGACATTATTGGCAAATATCTTACGGCACTGTTTAAAAAATATGCCGCTGCATACTTGCCCAATGGGTAGTTCGGTTTGGTTTGGTGGCACTGAGGTGCACCACAAATTACTTTATTTTTACACATATGTCCGCATTATCCGTTAATTAGTGTTAAGCAAAAACTTTAAATGCGTGTAACCGTTCTTTTTAAAAATTTATGGGCTTATATTTGTATGCTGTTTGCCAACTTAATGCTTCATTGGGCACAAAAATTGGTTAAAACACGTTATTATCTAAACTTATCATCTCCGTTGCAGTCTTATTTACACTTACCTTTTTACCCGCTATAAAAAAACACCCTCAAAACATGACTTTTAAAAAGTTAGCCCACCATTTTACCATAGTTTTTGCTGTGCTGGCGCTTTGCTGTTTTTCAGCTTCAACCAATACCAACACGCAGCAAAAAAACGAAATGCTGCTAAAAGTGATTATGCAGGATTTGGCTGCCGAACACTACGAACCGGCAATTATCAATGATAGCTTTTCGGAACGGGTATTTAAACTCTACCTCGATAACCTTGACCCCACTAAACGATTTTTGCTAAAATCCGATGTGGATAAACTTGCCCAATACCGCACTAAAATTGACAATCAGGTGCGCGACTTAGATTATACTTTTTTTGAGCTTTCCGTTAAAATCATCAACGAACGTATTAACGAAGCCAAAAGCTATTATCAGGCTACGCTGGCACAGCCTTTTGATTTTGTGAAAGAGGATTTTATAGAACTCGACGCTAAAAAAATAAACTACTGTGCCGATAAAAAAGAACTACAACAGCGCTGGGAAAAGTCGCTTAAATATCAAACCATGACCCGACTTGCCGAAGTACTCGATGAGCAGGAAAAAGCAATAAACAAACAGCCCGCTAAAACCTACAACGAATTAGAGGCCGAAGCAAGACAGAAAGTGCTTAAAGCACAAGATAGTTGGTTTAACCGAATGGCTAAAATTACCAACGACGACCGTATGAGCGCCTACTTAAACGCCATCACATCTGCTTATGACCCCCATAGCAACTACTTTCCGCCCAAAGACAAACAAGATTTCGACATATCGTTATCGGGCAGGTTAGAAGGTATTGGCGCTACTTTGCAAGAAAAAGACGGTTACATTAAGGTGGTAAGTATTGTACCCGGCAGCCCCTCTGCCCGTCAAGGTGAGCTACAGGTAGATGATGTAATTTTAAAAGTAGCACAAGGCGCTGATGAGCCTGTTGATGTGGTGGACATGCGACTTGACGAAGCCGTTCAGCTCATTAGAGGTAAAAAGGGTACCGAAGTTCGCCTAACCATTAAAAAGGTTGATGGCACAGTTAAAGTTATTTCTATTATTCGCGATGTGGTAATGATAGAAGAAGGCTACGCCAAATCTGCTATTGTTACCGATGATAAACTTGCTACTCAAACCGGTTATATTTACCTGCCTAAATTTTATGCCGATTTTAACAACCCCGCAGAAGGACGCAACTGCGCCGTTGATGTACTCAAAGAAATTAAAAAACTGAAAGCCGAGGGCATAAACGGTATTATTTTAGACCTGCGCGATAACGGTGGTGGTTCGCTACGCGATGTGGTAGATATGGCGGGCTTGTTTATTGAACAAGGACCCATAGTGCAGGTAAAATCAAAAGACGAACAACCCTACGTTTATCAAGACCGCGACCCCAAAGTTCATTACGAAGGACCATTAGTGATTTTGGTAAACCAGTTTAGCGCCTCTGCCTCCGAAATTATGGCAGCTGCTATGCAAGACTACGGCAGAGCTATTATTGTAGGCAGCCCCGCCACTTATGGAAAAGGCACTGTACAGCGCTTTACCAACCTTGATGCCATGGTAGCCGACAATAACCTTCGCCCATTAGGTTCGCTAAAACTCACCATACAGAAGTTTTACCGCATAAATGGCGAAACCACCCAGTTAAATGGCGTTAATCCCGATATTGTTCTGCCTACCAAATATGCCCTTATTGATGTGGGTGAAAAAGAGCTGGATTACCCCATGCCTTTTGACCAAATTGCCGGCGCACAATACAAAGTGTGGCAACACAAAACTGAGTTTAACATAGATAAAATCAAAAAACAAAGCCAACAACGCACCGGCACTAATCCGGTATTTGAACTCATTGAAGAAAATGCCGAATTTTTGAAAAAACAGCGCGACAATAGCAACGAAACTCTTTGCTTAGATAAATACAGAGCCAAACAACAGGAAAACCAAAGCGCCAACAAAAAATTTGAAGCCATTGACAACGATATAGCAGAAATTAAAGTGCGTTCGCTTCAAACCGATGCGGCTGCCTCCGACAGCACTTCTGTTAATAACCGCAAGAATTTTACCTCCAAAATAAAAAAAGACCCCTATATTTTGGAAGCTGTTTACATCATTAATGACTTAAACTCTCGCTAAACTGCACCTATCTCTTTGTTAGTAAAAAACGGATACCTATAATAGGTATCCGTTTTTTTGTGAAGCAGGGTTATCGTTCATTTGTTCTGCGCACTTCTCGCACTCGTTCCGTGATTTATTATTCCCGTTTGGTTGATATGCTACATGGTGATGCCCGTATTGAGGTATAAAAACAAAAAAAACTTACAAATTGCGGAAAGTGGATTTTGCCAGTTTAGCACAAAGACACTAACCCCCTACCTAAACAAATTGTACCGCAATATACAGTAAATGGCTCTGAATCCGTCTTTCCAGTTTATTTTTTTACCCTCCTCATAAGTGCGCCCATAATACGAAATGCCCACTTCATAAATCCTAATCTTGGGCACACGCGCCACTTTTGCTGTTACTTCGGGCTCAAATCCAAATCGGTTTTCCTTAAGTTTTAACCCCTTTACGATATCTGCTCTAAAAAGCTTGTAACATGTTTCCATATCGGTTAGGTTAAGGTTGGTAAACATGTTGGAAAGGAAGGTTAAAAATTTATTGCCTATGGTATGCCAGAAAAATAAAATCCGGTGTGGATTGCCCCCCATAAACCTTGAGCCATACACCACATCGGCAACCCCTCTGAGAATGGGTTGCAGCAATAGGTTGTACTCATCGGGGTCATATTCTAAGTCGGCATCTTGAATAATGATGTAATCGCCGGTGGCACGGGCTATGCCGGTATGTAAGGCAGCGCCTTTACCCTTATTTACTTCATGTTCTACGTAGCAGATATTGGTTTCGGGGTATTGTTGCATGTAGGCGGTAATTACCTGGCGGGTATTATCTTTTGAACAGTCATTAACTACTATCAGCTCCTTACTCATATTGCCTATGAGTTGCACAGAGCGCACACGGTCTAAAATGGCGGTAATAGTATTGCCTTCGTTATAGGCAGGAATAACAATGCTAAGTTTAAGTGAAGACATGTAGAGGAGGCTTTAAACAAAAAAATCGGGCAAAATTGAGGTTATTTTAGCAAACCGCAAAATTTACCTTTGTATATTGGTTGGCAGGTTTGGCTGTAAAATGGGCAACAGGTAAATTATTGAACTCGTTTTCGGTAATTTCGGTAAATTTTAATGGCAGTCATCAACACAACAATGAGCAAAAACAGTCCTATTAAGCCCCATAAAGCGCTCAATTCTTGCTTAACTACTACTAACAGCACTATGCTTACTAAAAACAGGGTGGCTACTTCGTTCCATATACGCAACTGCTGGGAGGTAAAGGGATAAGTGCCTGCTGCGTGTTGTTTAAATATATGCTGCAAACTAAAATGGTAAGCATATAAACCCGCCACAAACCCCAATTTTACCCATAACCACGTAGGCACACTGCCAAAAAGCCAAAGCATACCCCCACCCAACAACAGGCTCAGTATGGCAGATGGCCAGGTAATACCATACCACAACCGGCTTGCCATTATTGCAAACTGCTTTTGTAGTATGCTGCGCTCCGGTTCCGGTTTTTGGGCAGATTCTGCCTGATATACAAACAAACGCACTATGTAAAATAATCCGGCAAACCAGGTTACAATAAAAATGATGTGCAGCGCTTTAACGTATAAGTACATGCAGCGTTTTGTTTTGGAGGGCGTTTATGGGTAATAACATCATAAAACATTGCCCACTTGGTTTATGTTTGAGTGGGGAGTTACTTAGCGTGCTTTTTAAGAGCCAAAAACCGGAACACTGATGCACATTAGAGCTTCATGTTCCGGTTTTTTGGAGGGTATTATTAAGTCTTGCGGGTATTAGCGCATAATTACCATTTTTTGGGCAGTAGTAACTCGGTTTTGTTGGGACACGGTTACTAAATACATGCCATTGGCAAGGTTGTGCAGGGGCAGGTTAAAGCTATTGTTACCGGCTTGTAAAACGGCGGGCAAGGTAACCAATACGCGTCCGCTGAGGTCGGTTATGTTTAGGGTAGTTTCGCCGGGGGTGGTGGTGGTAATGAGCAGTGATACCTCAGTGGTGGCAGGATTGGGATATACTGATAATTGGGGCAATACCGGAGCATCGGGCTGATTGATGCCTACAATACCATCGCTGATATTGATGTTATCGAGATACAGGTTATTGCCGGTTCCTCTGATTTGCTTAAATTTAATGCGCACTGTTTTAGCGCCTTGGTAGGGCAACAAAGAAACAAACTCGGTACGCCATTGCCCCTGGGTAGGCACAAAAGCGCTGCTTGTGGGTGAAGCGGTAACCAAATTAGCTCCGGCTTTGGTAAAAGCGTTGGTATAGGTTTCGCCACAATCGGTAGAAATTAATACTTGAAGTACATCAGATACATCGGTTGCTTGTTTGAGCGCATAGGCTACGTCAAAGTAAAGGTAGGGGGCAGAAAGATTAAGATTTTGATAGGGCAGGTCAAACTCGTCGTTGGCATTTTGGGCGTTGTAAATAAAGTTATTCATAAATACCGAACCGGTACCCGATGAGCCCACAGCATTATTAAGGGCAAACCCGATTAGTCCATCGGGATTACTGTTTTGCCATGAGCTAAAGGGCGTTCCGGTTTCAAATCCTTCAAAAAAAGGCATAACCGCTCCGGCGCTGATAGAGGCAAAAGAATAAACGCCACTGTTGTTGGCGGGGTCATAATCGGGCAGGCCATTGGGCTGTTGCAGTTCAATATTGAGTTGGTGGATAATACCGGTAGCCGCCGTATTAATAGGAGGCAGGGTAATTTGGGTAGTTTGAATAGTGGCTAAAGAGCCTATCCATTCAAAGGTTTGGGCTGGTCCGCCGGTAAAGTTGTAGGAAACCACAAAATAAACCAATGTTTCCGTACCCATATTCTGAACAGTGATAACCGGTGAAACTGTATGGCAATTACCTGTGCCTGTAGGCGATACCAAGCCGGTAAGCACTACATCATTAGCGCCCAGCATTACCGGCACACAACCCTGCGACTGTAGAAGCGAAGCTCTAAAACCACCGGGCATAAACAAGGCTTGCATACGTTGTTTTTGCCCTTGTGTGTAAATGTTCATGCAGGCGTCATCGGTATAGTCCATATAATTTTGGAACATGTCGTTAAAATCGGTAGGGGTATCTACACAGGTATTGGTGTTTACATTGGGGCAGCCATACAAAGCATCGGCAGAACGGGGTGTATCGGCTACTTGGTCATCTAAGGTGCAACCACCAAAATCATCGCCCCATATATGACGCAAATTTAGCCAGTGTCCTACTTCGTGGGTACAAGTTCTGCCTTTGTTAAAGGGTGCCGTTACTGCCCCTACTCTGCCAAAATACCGATAGGCAATTACCACCCCATCGGTAGAAGAAGTGCCGCCCGGAAACTGGGCATAACCTAAGGTTTCACCACCATCGAGCGAGTTACAAACCCATATATTAAGGTAGCGGTCAGAAGGCCAGCCCGAAGAGCCGCCTGTGGCAGGATTTTTTACGTCATTTGCCATAACACTAAAATCAGTTACTGAGGTAGGCGTGCGGGTTATGCCGGTGGTGGGCAGGTTATTGGGGTCGCGCTGTGCAAGGCAAAATTCAATTTCGGCATCGGCAGCAACGGGTAAAAACTGTGCCGGAGTGTTACCGGCATCGGCATTAAGGCGGCGGTAATCTTCGTTTAGCACATCTATTTGGCTTTGAATTTGGGCTTCGCTAATGTTAGAAGCCGGAAAAGAGGTGGAGTGTACTACATGCACTACTACCGGAATGGTGATAACCGATTGCCCCTGCTTGGGCAGTTCGTTTTTGTCAATACATTTTTGGGTAAAATCTTCTATTTGCTGCATAGCTTGTTCCAACATCGGGTTTTTAGCTTTTTCGGCAGCCAAAGATTCCATGGTTCCGCAGGTACGGTGTGTTTGTGCCTGTAAAAAAGCGCCGCATATAAGCAAAAGGCAACAGGCAAATAGACTTAAATTGTTCATTAAAAAGTAAGTTTGCAAAAAAAAGAAAGAAAAGAAGCATAAAGATACGGCGCTTGAGTTATTTTTCCTTTTTTTGCCCCATATTTCGGGATATAATGGCCTAAAAGTGTCATTTTGATTTCACAATAAACTTTATTGCATTGTTAGCTATTCTTTTTGAAGATAACCACCTTATAGCGGTAAACAAACCCTCAGGTATATTGGTACAGGGCGATAAAACGGGCGACCTGTGCTTAGCAGATATGGTAAAGTTATACCTGAAAGACAAATACCAAAAGCCGGGCAATGTATTTGCAGGCGTTAGCCACCGCATAGACCGACCGGTATCGGGGGTGGTAGTACTGGCAAAAACCAGCAAGGCTTTAGAACGGTTAAACCTCCTTTTTAAAGAGCGCCGGGTGCAAAAAACGTATTGGGCGGTGGTAAAAAATTTGCCCAACCCACCGCAGGCTACCTTAGTACACTATCTTATAAAAAACGAGCAGACCAATAAAACCAAAGCCTTCCTTACCGAAAAAAAACAGACCAAACGAGCCGAACTAAGTTACCGATTATTGGCTGCAAGCAATACCCTTTACCTGCTTGAAGTGCTGCCCCTTACCGGCAGACATCACCAAATTAGGGCACAACTTGCCGCCATTGGTTGCCCTATTAAGGGCGATGTGAAGTATGGTTTTGACCGCCCCAATCCCGATGCGTCTATTCATCTTCATGCCCGAAGCCTGAGCCTTGAACATCCGGTGCAAAAAACACCCCTAACCATAACCGCACCTATACCCGATGAAAAAATATGGAACTTGTTTGCTGCCCAACTATAATAAAACCGTAACTTTACGGGCATGAACCACACCAAACGAACAGTATTGGTTACCGGAGCCAATGGTCAGTTGGGGCTAAGTTTACAACAGCAGGTTGCACAACTCCCCGATTTTCCTTTTAGACTGGTTTTTCTTACCAGTCAAAACCTCAATATAACCCAAAAACAACAGGTAGAACAGGTATTTTTGCTGCACAAGCCATTTGCCGTTATTAACTGCGCCGCCTATACACAGGTGGACAAAGCCGAATCGGAGCCGCACTTAGCAACATTGGTAAATGAACAGGGCGCCATGCTGCTGGCAACTTACTGCCGGCAATATGAGGCTACATTAGTGCAAATTTCTTCCGATTTTGTATTTAACGGCAATGCCAATACTCCCTACACCGAAGAAATACCGGTTTCGCCCATTGGTATTTATGCCCAAACCAAAGCCAATGCCGAAACCCTAACCCTACAACACAGCCCCAGCGCTGTTATAGTGCGCACATCGTGGGTTTATGCTCCGTTTGGCAATAATTTTGTAAAAACCATGCTCCGCCTTGGCGCTGAACGCCCACAACTGAACGTGGTGTTTGACCAAACCGGCTCTCCTACTTATGCGCCCGATTTAGCCGATGCCTTGCTCCAAATTTTATTGCATCGGGAAAACCTGCCCAAACAGGTAGTTTTCAATTATGCCAATACCGGTATAGCCTCTTGGTTTGACCTTGCCACCGAAACCATAGCCCTTGCCAAACTAAACTGTAAGGTTTTACCCATTTTAACCCACCAATATCCTACCGCTGCCAAGCGCCCCGCTTACAGCGTGCTGGATACCCATAAAATACGCACCCAACTGGGGCTTACCATTCCTTACTGGAGGCATAGCCTTCAAAAATGTATTCGCAGCCTTTTAGTCTAAAATGAATATTGCCCAAAGTTCTCTAATGGTTATCCACTCTAACTTCTGCACAGCAGACAACCTCATTTTATCGTTAATTTACCTTTCATTTGACCCCGCACGAACAACAAACACTGCACAAAAATGCCAAAGCCGCCGAGCCGGCTAACAAAAAACTGTTTAAACAACTCAAACAAAAAACACCGGCTAATTTAGACCAGGTAGTGCATGAATTGCACAAGGAGGCTTTTGCCCAAATAGATTGTACTACCTGTGCCAACTGTTGCAAAACCACCAGCCCCCGTTTTTTACCCAAAGACATAGAGCGGCTTGCCCGATTGTTTAAAATGTCGCCAGGGCAATTTATTGCACAATACCTCCAACTTGACTCCGATGGCGATTATGTGCTGCAAACAGCGCCCTGCCCTTTTTTAGCTCCCGATAACCTGTGCATGGTGTATGACCACCGCCCAACTGCCTGCCGAGAATACCCGCACACCAACGACCGCAAATTTCACCGCCATTTTAACATTACACTTCACAATACCTTCATTTGTCCGGCTGTTTTTCGGATTACCGAAAAATTGAGGAAAATTTACAGCCACAACAACACACACCCTAACGCTTTTTAATAGCCAAAATCTATCATTACGCCTATGTCCACAGTAAAAATGCCCCCTAAGTTGCCTTTGTGGTTCGCCCTGAAAAACATTAGAAAAAACGCCCAAAATCCTATCCCGTTTTTTACAAACGGCATAAAAATGATGGGCAATATCTTTACCACCTACTTAGGAACCCGCCGTATTATTATTACCAATAACCCCGATTACATTCAATATGTAGTACAAAAAAACAACAAAAACTACCATAAATCGCCGGTAGTAAAGGAAATACTGGGTGCAGAGCTGGGTTACGGCTTACTTACCTCCGATGGTGATTACTGGTTAAAACAACGCCGACTTATACAACCCGGCTTTTATAAGCAAAGGCTTGCCGAACTTACCGGAATTATGACCGATGAAATAGCGCTGTATATAAACGAATTGGCTGAACAAATTAAGCAAAACCCGCAAACCGAAATATCGAAAGAAATGATGGGAGCTGCCTTTAGAATAGTAAACAAAACCTTGTTCAGCACCGGTATAGACAAAGAACAAATGAAGCGCGTTGATTTTATTATTTCAAACTTGCAAAAATATGTGGTTACGCAGGCACGGCAGCCCTATATGGTGCCATGGCTCAAAATATCGGGTAAGGTTAAATACTACAAAACCCTTAGGGAAGAAGCTGATTCTATCATTTATGACATCATCAACAAACGCCGAAACTCGGGCACAAATTATAACGACCTGCTGGATATGCTGCTCAACGCCCGATACGAAGATACCGGCGAGGGTATGACCAACCAACAACTCCGTGACGAAGCCATTATTTTGGTAGTTGCCGGACATGAAACTACTGCCAATGCCATGTCGTGGGCGCTTTACCTCCTCTCGCAACACCCCGATGTGGAACAAAAAGTGCTCAAAGAAGCCAACGCCGTTTTAGGCAACCATGCCGCTTTTACCTACGATGACCTTGCCAAACTAAACTATACCCGACAAGTTATACAAGAAGCCATGCGCCTTTACCCGCCTGCATGGGTTATTGACCGAATGGCGCTGGAAGACGACGAAGTGGGAGGCTACCTCATTCCCAAAGGTAGCATTATGCTGATGTATATATATGGTACGCATCGTAGCCCCATGTTTTGGAAAGACCCTGATACCTTTAACCCCGACCGGTTTGCCAAAGAAAACCTTAAAGACCTGCCTAATTATGCCTATTTCCCCTTTGGCGGTGGTCCGCGTTTGTGTATAGGCAATAATTTTGCCCTAATGGAAATGCAAATTCTGCTGGCTATGTTGGTAAAAAGATTCACTTTTACCCTTGTACCCAACCAAACAATTGAGCCGCAGCCTTTGGTTACCCTGCGCCCTAAATACGGCATTAAAATGCTGTTAAAAGAACGCCGTTCTGCCACCGTGGGGTAAATCTGTATGCACCATCGGGTGTAACCCAAAATTGATGTAAAATGGACACAATGGTTTTGCTACGATATGAGCGCAAAATCGGCACCAATTAGCACACAGATAACACGGATTTAGCTGATTTGCTTCGTCATAATTGGTACTGATAGCGTACTTAACTGCTTGTTTTAAGGTCGGTTATTGCGCCCGTTAGGGTATCGGTGAGGGTTAGTTTGAGAAAGAGAATAGCAAAAGTGTTAAAAAAGTGGCTCTTTATGAAATTGGTTGCA
>DDVC01000085.1:6887-14269 GCA_002345145.1 Bacteroidetes bacterium UBA2322 | reverse complement strand
CTTTGTTCCCTTTTTGCTGAAAACAGGGGTGAAAAACTCAAATTATACATCAAACGGAGGCCGGCCCCATTCCGATGTGACAGGGCGTTCAACATCGGGTACTATTGATAGGCTTCCTTTTTGGTACTTAACATAACGCTATGCAGGTATCAACTGCCGGTAGCCCGATATTGGGTTAATTATTCAAAACGCCAATGGGGGTGCGGAAAGTGGGTTGTAAGATATTGACCACTGTTTTGAGGGTGATTTGCGGGCAAATGAGGGCTCTTTGGCAGGCGGCTTCTAATCGGTTTTTGTTGTATTTGTTTGCTAACCTCAGTAACCCTAAGCAAAGGTTGTGGGTAGTAGCCCAAAATTTATCTGCCTGAAGCAGTTTTTGAATTAGGGCAAGCGTATTGGTGCCAATCTGTTGTGCTTGTTGTTCAAAATCGGCAGGCTTTAGCTGCTGTATTTGCTGCATGTGTTGGTGGGTAGGGGGCATGTGTTCTGTGAGGGTGCTGTAGGCGTAAGGTCGGGTATTTCGGGAGTGGATGGCTACTCTGCGCATTTGGTTGTCATAAATTTCCACTACTTTTGGGCTATATACTATTTTGAGATGTTTGCCTATGAAGGTATAGGGTACACTGTAATAGTGCTTGTCTTTGCCTAAGGATACATGGTAATTTGTCGGCACTTTTACCTTAGCCACTTCGCTGATGACTAATTCGGTGGTTGGTAGCAGGCGTAGCAGTGGTTTTTCGTGTTGTAGAAATAACTGCGTGCGGCTGTAGTCTTTGCCTTGAAACAATTGGTTATTGTGCCATTCTAATTGCTTGCGTATGCTGGCATTTAGGTCTGCAAGGCTGTAAAATGTTTCTTGTCGAAGTGGGGCATAAATGCGTTGGTATGCCAGCGAAACAGCGTTTTCTATGCTTGCCTTATCGCGTGGTTTGCGCACACGAGCCGTTAGTACATTTGTTTGGTAATGGGCAGCAAAGTAGTTCATGGCTTCGGTAAACTTGGGTTCATAGCGGTTGCTGCGTTGTACGGCAGAGCGCAGATTATCGCATTTGAGGCTTTGAGGTACGCCTCCCAAATACGTTAAGCAACTGCTTAAACCGCCAATAAAGTCTGCTTGTTGTTGTGAGTTAAGGGCTATGGCAAACATATAATGGTTGTAAACCATCACACATACCAGTACCTCACACCATATTGTTTGCCCCGTTTGGGTATCAACATAACTCAATTTGTGACCTGCAAAATCTACCTATAGTACCTCGCCCGCACTATTGTCAAAGTGCATTACCGCCTTCTGCCGTTTGCAATAACGTTGTAAATGTTCACAAAACTGCGTGTATCCGTACCCATTATTATGGGCAGTTTTATATTCTGTCCAAAGTAGCTTGCGCGTTACCCCTACCGATTGTAGCGAGGCTGCGTAATCGTGTAGTAGGGGCTCCAAAACCGAATAGCGGTTGTTTGACAACGTGCCCGATGTGGCTGTTTCTTTGTTTTGCAGCCGAATTTGAAGCGCTTCATCGCTTTGGGCTAATAATGCCGCTATCTCCTGTTTGCAGCAGGAAACCTTGCCTAAGTAGTGCTTTATCGTGTTGCGCGATATGCCTTTTAAACGGCTAATGGTGCGTAGCTGCTTGCCTGCTAAATAAAGTTGAAGTATTTGTCTTATCTGATGCATGCTTTTGAATTTTGCCGCCATTTCTGTTGTGTTTTGGTGATACACAAATATGGCACTTGTTTAAACAAAATCCTCCTGCAGCAGGGTGGGTCGGTTTGCTCCGAAACGGTGGGTCAGCATACTCCGAATTATGCAGGCTTTTTAGGTTTCTGAAACCAAAGTTATCGTATTTGTTTTAAGAAAGCAACTTATTTTTCTGAATTTCTTGTTTTTTCTGTATTTTTTCTATTTAGCAGGGGAGATGACTTTTCATAAAAAGATAAAGGGTAATCATTGGGCAAAAGCATTTAGCTTTACTCCCTATGATTACCCTTTTGGGTAAACGGTATAAACCCCTATACAGCGTTAACTCAGTTGTTCAAAAATGGCGGCAATACCCTGCCCGCCGCCTATACAGGCGGTAACCATGCCATACTTTCCACCGGTGCGTTTAAGGTCGTGCAGCAGTTGTACGGTTAGTTTAGCTCCGGTGCAGCCAAGGGGGTGCCCCAGCGCTATAGCTCCGCCGTTTATGTTTACCACATCTGGATTTAAGCCGGCTTCGCGTATTACTGCTACTGATTGTGCGGCAAAGGCTTCGTTTAGTTCAATTAGGTTTATGTCTTGCAGGTTCATTCCTGCCATTTTTAGGGCTTTGGGTATGGCAGCCACCGGACCAATGCCCATAATGCGCGGCTCTACTCCTACGGCGGTGCAGGTAACCATGCGTCCAATGGGAGTAAGCCCCAGCTCCTTTACCATTCGCTCCGACACTACCAATACAAACGCCGCCCCATCAGAAGTTTGCGAGGAGTTGCCCGCCGTTACGGTACCTCGGTTGGCAAATGCAGGTCTTAGCGTTGCCAGTCCTTCTATGGTAGTATCTCGGCGCACACCTTCGTCGGTATCTACTACATACTTGCGCTCGGTGCGGTTACCTTTTTCGTTTACAAATACTTCTGTTACATTAATAGGGCAGATGCCTTCTTTAAAATAACCATTGTCTAATGCTTTTGCCGCTTTGAGGTGAGAGTAGTAAGAAAACTCGTCTTGCGCCTCGCGGCTTATGCCGTATTCTTTGGCTACTGCCTCGGCGGTAAGCCCCATGCCTAAGTAGTAATCGGGGGCAGATTTAGCCACTTCGTAGTTGAGGGCGGTTTTCCAACCCACCGTTGGCACAAGCGACATAGATTCGGTTCCGCCGGCAATGATACAATCTGCCATACCGGCTCTTATTTTGGCAGTTGCCATGGCTATGGTTTCCACGCCGCTGCCGCAGTAGCGGTTTACCGTTACGCCGGCGGTGGTTTTGGGCAGTGCGCGCACGGCTATCATGCGCCCTACTTGCAGCCCTTGCTCGGCTTCGGGTACGGCGTTACCTACTATAAGGTCTTCCACGCGGGTGGGGTCTAACTGGGGCACTGCTTGCAGCAGGCATCCTATTACATCTACCGCTAAGTCATCGGGGCGTACAAATCTAAAACCGCCTCGTTTTGCTTTGGTTACTGCCGTGCGGTAGCCGGCAACGATATATGCTTCTTGCATGGGTGGGTGATTTTTGTTTTTGGAAGTTGGTAGAGGGTAGAGGGTAGTTGGGTAGAGGGTAGTTGGGTAGAGGGTAGTTGGGTAGTTGGGTAGAGGGTAGTTGGGGGTATTTGCCACTTCTCAACTAGTAGGCACTGCCTACTTTCTGCTGCTTTTCTAACTTTACGGTTTAGGTGAGTTTAATTGTTTTTTGAGGTTGAAAATCATTTTACCTACTATATTCAATTCAGTTTTGATTTGCAAAAAATTAGTAGGTGGTATATACCCAAGCCTTTCGGCTATGATTAGTTGCGTTTCTAACTCATAACAAGAACCGGTTGCATAACTCAGAAATCGGTTGAAGTCCTTACGGGTATTCCTGCCAGCTCCTTCGGCTATATTTGTAGGTATAGATACTACCGAACGGTTTATTTGTGACTTAAGTCCAAACATTTCTTCTTTCGGAAAATTAGCAGTTACCTTATAGACTTCTAAGGTTAAGTTCAAAGTTCTTTGCCATACTTCCAGTTTTCTAAAATCATGCATAAACCAATGTTTTTAAAACTTGTTGGAAAAGCTAACCCAAGCGTTGAGGAGGTTTGTAGGTGGTTTATTATGGTAAGTCAAGATGTAAAGGCGGTAAAGCGGGTGTACACAATAATCGATAAAGTTTACTATAAAAGTTAAATCACACTTACTACCTTTACTTTCTACCTGTTTACCCTCTACTCTTAATTTCTCAGCGGCTTACCGGTATTTAAGATGCTTTGCACCCGTTCTAATGATTTTCGCTGAGTCATTAGTTCTAAAAATGCTTGCCGTTCAAGGTCAAGGAAGTATTGCTCCGATACTTGGGTGGGGGCAGATAAATCGGCGCCGCAAATGGCGTAGGCAACTTTTTTGGCAATGAGTTCATCATGTTCCGATATGTAGCCGCCAAACCGCATGGCGCTAATGCCCGAATAAAACGTGCCCAAAGCCGACCTGCCCAAAGCCCAAACATCGGTACGCGGAACGGGTTGGGTGTAACCTTCTTGGTGCATTTCTAAAACAGCTTTTTTGGCTTCGGCAATTACGCGGTCGGTGTTTACCACTACCACATCTTTGTTTTTGCGCAAAATACCGGCTTCAAATGCCTCGTAAGCTGAGGTAGCAACTTTAGCGGTAGCAATGTTCATAAGGTATTTTTGGAGGGTAGGTATTTGCACATCGCCTTCAAAATAACTGTCCGAAGCGCGGATGGCAAACTCTTTAATGCCCCCGCCGGCAGGTACTACGCCGGCTCCTACTTCTACCAATCCTATGTAGGTTTCGGCGGCGCATACCACTTTATCGGCGTGCAGACAAACCTCGCAGCCGCCGCCTAAGGCAAGCCCTTTGGGTGCAGCCACTACGGGTATAGAGGAATAACGAATGCGGTGGGTAGCTTTTTGGAAGGCACGGATGGCAAAATCCAGCTCATCGTACTCCTGCTCAATGGCAAGCATAAGAATCATAGCCAAATTAGCGCCGGCAGAAAACGCCTGCGGGTTATCGTTGCCTATGACCAATCCTTTCCAGCCGTCGCGCTCGGCTATGTCTATGGCGGTGTTAATGCCTTGTAAAATGCCGCTGCCTATGGCGTTCATCTTGGTATGAAACTCCAAACAAAGTACGCCATCGCCTATATCGTGCAGGGTGGCATCGTTGTTTTTCCACACGGGTTTTTGGGTGCGGTAGTTGTCTAATTTTATGTAAGCATCGGCGCCCCCCGGTATGGGTTCATACTGTTGGGTGGCGGGGTTATAGGCAAGGCGTTTACCGGCTTGGGAGCGGTAAAAAGTAGTAGCGCCGCTTTGCAGCATAGCATACACCCATTGGGCGGGGGGCGTGCCGGCGGCTTCCATAGCTTTAACTGTTTTTTCTACGCCCAGCACGTCCCAGTATTCAAACGGACCCAGCTCCCAGCCAAAACCGGCGCGCACCGCATCGTCAAGGGTGCTGATGGCATCGGTAATTTCGGGTATGCGGTGGCTTACATAACGGAAAAGCAAATGACCCACTTTGTTCAAAAACTCCGACCCCTTATCGCCGTGTGCGTGTAGCGTTTGGAGACGTTTTTTAAGGTCGTCTATGGGTTTGGCGGCTCCTATGCTTGCAAACCGAGGTTTGGCAGAGGGGTTGTATTCAAAGGTTTGCAGGTTTAGGGCAAGAATTTCGCTCTTGCCGCCGGCACCTTTTACCTTTTTGTAAAAACCCTGTCCGGTTTTATCGCCATACCAGCCATTTTCGGTCATTTTTTGCACATAATCGGGTATAGCAAACAGGCTGCGGCTTTCGTCATCGGGGCAATTTTGGTGCACGCCCTGAGCCACTTTTACCAGCGTATCAATGCCCACTACATCGCAAGTGCGAAACGTAGCCGATGACGGCCGACCGGTTAGCGGACCCGTAAGGGCATCAACTTCTTCAACCGTTAAGCCCATTTCCTGCATTACGTGAAAGATAGCCATAATAGAAAAAACGCCTATGCGATTGGCAATAAAGGCGGGCGTATCTTTACACAAAACGGTAGTTTTACCCAAAAACAGGTCGCCGTAGTGCATAAAAAAGTCCACAATTTCGGGGTCGGTATGCTCCGAAGGGATAATTTCCAGCAGTTTAAGGTAGCGGGGCGGGTTAAAAAAGTGCGTACCGCAAAAATGGCGCTTAAAATCGGGGCTTCTTCCTTCGGCTAAAAGCCCTATGGGTATGCCCGATGTGTTGGAGGTAATAAGCGTGCCGGGTTTGCGGTATTTTTCTACCTTTTCAAACAGCGATTGTTTAATATCTAACCGTTCTACTACGGCTTCTATTACCCAATCGCAGTCTTTTATAAGGTGCAGGTTGTCGTCAAAGTTGCCGGTGGTAATGCGGGCGGCAAATTCTTTGAGGTAAATGGGCGCCGGGTTAGATTTTAGGGCAAACTGCAAGGCATCGTTTACAATGCGGTTGCGCACCTGCGGGTGTTGCAGGGTAAGCCCTTTTGCTTGCTCGGCGGGGGTAAGGTCGCGGGGTACAATGTCTAAAAGTACCACCTGCAAACCTATGTTGGCAAAGTGGCACGCAATGCGCGACCCCATAACCCCCGAACCCAGCACTGCCACTTTTTTAATGTGGCGCGCACCTAACCGGTGGTGGGCAGCCTCGGCTGCTTTTGTTGCGGTCATTACTGATTCCATGAAAATGAGTTATGAGTTATGAGTTATGAATTATGAGTTATGAACGGTTATTACCGAATACCCTTTGCTATCTACCAAAACCACCCGACTACTAAATACTACACTTTTACCAAACGTTTGTTTAAACCTACTGTTGTGCCGATGTTCCGATTTTGGTTATTGGGGGAAGTTGTTATTCTAACTGTGCCATAATATCCCGATGTGCGCGGCGCAAAAATTCTTTATCGTTAAACAGGCGCATCATCATTACCGCTCCCTCCACGCGCGCCACACTATCTTGTGCCAATTGCAGGGCTTTATCGGGCGGATATTGGTGGGCGTAGATGTGTTCCATAGCTTTCATCCACTCGGTAAAAAAATCTTTAACCAAGTTTGAAAATTCAGGTATGTTGCCCGATGTTTCTAATGCCAGATTGCCGAACAAACAACCGCTTTCAGAGGCAAAAAACTGGTTTTCGGAGGCATCGGCAAGCATTTTCAGCTTTTGTTTTATGCCTAACTGCTCATCGTAGGCAAGGGCAAAAATTTCGTTTTTGTAGTAGTTGTGCAGGTAGGCTATTACCGCCTTCATCAGCTCCTCTTTGCTTTTAAAGTAGTGATACAGGCTACCTTTAAGCAAGCCGCAGGCTTCGGCAATATCTGCCATAGAGGTATTGTAAAACCCTTTTTTTCTGAAAACCAGCAAAGATTGTTTGATGATAAATTTATCGCTTACTTTTTGCTTAGGCATATTGCGGGGTTAGTTATCGGGGCATAAAGTTACGCTCAATGCGTTTAATTTACCAAACGTTTGTTTGGTTTTTTTTGTTGCACCCAAACTTCTTTTTTTACAAACCCTTTACGGTACGTTTTTAACAATTAACCATAAGTTGGGCGCTACCTCCGCAGTTGCCCTTTGGGGTGAGAGAGTTGTATGGTGCAGGGGCAAAAAGTGCGGTATCAGGTACTGCAACCCACCCTTTATTCCCAAAGGGAGGGAATTACCCAAACCCTTGATTTATCGG
>DDVC01000085.1:0-6649 GCA_002345145.1 Bacteroidetes bacterium UBA2322 | reverse complement strand
ATCGGGCTTACCGGCGGGTATGTATGTATGGCGGTTAGCATTACCGGGCGGCTATGGGCAGTACGAGGTGAGTGGGAAATTGGTGGTACAGTAGAGATGCATGGCCGTGCGTATCCTCCATTACGTACATCTCGCCGTTATTTTGTATCCTTATAAGAGATAGTCTTACGGTTCGTGGGTCTCTATATGCATAACTAACCAAAATTTGCCCAAAACCCGTACCTTTGCCCAAACAGACTACCCTGTACATGAAAGACAACGGCATATACCGGCAATTGTGCGAGGCAAAACAACAAAACCAAAAACTGTTAGCCGTACTCATTGACCCCGATAAGGTGAACTCTAAAGTTGTGGAGGAGCTGGTTCGTTATGCTACACAGGCAGCCGTTGATTTCATTTTTGTGGGCGGTAGTTTGGTCATGAATAACCAAGCCGAACACTGGATTACTGCCATTAAACAACAATGCCGAATTCCAGTAATTTTGTTTCCGGGCAGCATTTTTCAGTTAGCCCTTAATGCCGATGCAGTGTTTTTCCTTTCGCTCATATCGGGCAGAAACCCCGATTTGCTCATCGGGCAGCATGTTTTGGCAGCGCCTTTGTTATTTCAATCTAACTTAGAAGTATTGCCCACCGGCTATATGATTATAGACGGCGGCAAACCCACTACCGTTTCCTACATCAGCAACAGCGCCCCCATTCCTGCCGATAAACCGCAGATAGCCCTTTGTACGGCTATGGCTGCCCAACTGTTGGGCATGAAAATTATTTACCTCGATTCGGGCAGCGGAGCCACACACACCGTATCGGAAGAAATGGTGAGCGCCGTAAGCAGCCATGTTCATTTACCCCTCATAGTGGGCGGCGGTATCCGCACCCCACAACAAGCAACCGCCCTTTGCCGTGCCGGAGCCGATCTGCTGGTGGTGGGCAATGCCCTCGAAAAATCGCCCAAGCTGTTGTTCCAAATTGCCGAGGCGGTAAAAACGTTTAACTCCTAATTTTAACCAACCATGATTGCTATAACCGGCGTATCTGTACAGTTTGGCGGACAGTTTTTGTTTGACGACATCAGCCTTACCATTACCCCTGCCGACCGCATAGGGCTGGTGGGTAAAAATGGAGCAGGCAAATCTACACTCCTCCGCCTCATCATGGGGTTTATGAAACCCGAAACCGGCGCAATTAACACGGATAACCACACTACGCTGGGTTATTTGCCACAAGAAATGCCCGTAAACTCCCAAAAAACGGTGTACGAAGAAACCTCCACCGCTTTTGCCGAAGTTTTGGCGCTCCAACAACGCATAGAAGACCTAACGCACCAAATAACCCACCGAACCGACTATGAATCAGCAGACTACCTTAAATTGGTTGCACAACTTGCCGATTCGCAAGACCATTTTCAGCAATTGGGCGGGCTAAACATGCGCGAGCAAACCGAAAAAATACTCAAAGGACTGGGTTTTGTAAACGGCGATTTTGACCGCCCGCTCAAAGAGTTTAGCGGAGGCTGGCAAATGCGCGTAGAATTAGCCAAAATACTGCTCCGCAAACCTTCTTTTGTACTGCTCGATGAGCCTACCAACCACTTAGATATTGAATCTATTATGTGGCTCGAAGATTTTTTGGTGCATTATGACGGCGGCGTAGTACTTATTTCGCACGATATAGCTTTTTTAAATAAAGTTTGTAACCGCACCGTAGAACTGGTAAACGGAAAAGCATACGACTACCGCGTTCCTTATGATGCGTTTGTAGAACTGCGCAGGCAGCGCCATGAGCAGCAGGTGAGCGAAGCCAAGCGTCAGGAAAAATTTATTGACCATACCGAAACGCTTATCAATAAATTTAGGGCTAAAAAAAATAAAGCCAAGTTTGCCCAAACCCTTATTAACAAACTCGAAAATCTGGAAAAAGTAGAGATAGACGACCTTGAAAAAGATGCTATCCATTTTAGGTTTCCCGATGCGCCGCGCTCAGGCAGGGTGGTAGTAAACATGGAACACCTTACTAAAAACTACGGCGCAACACAGGTGCTGCATAATGTAAACTTTACCCTTGAACGAGGCGAAAAAGTGGCTTTTATAGGCAAAAACGGCGAGGGTAAAACCACCCTCACCAAAATTATTTGCGGTAAAGAACCCTTTGAGGGCGTTTGCCAACTGGGGCATAACGTAGCCATAGGTTATTTTGAACAACGACAGGCTGAAACATTAGACGGCAATAAAACGGTGTTTGAAACCATAGACGACGTAGCCACAGGCGAAATGCGCTTTAAAGTGCGCAATCTGCTGGGCGCTTTTTTGTTTAGTGGCGAAGCGGTAGAAAAAAAGGTGATGGTGCTTTCGGGTGGCGAAAAATCTAGATTAGCCTTAGCAAAAATGTTGCTCGAACCGGTAAACCTGCTCATCTTAGATGAGCCTACCAACCACTTAGATATGCGCGCCAAACAGGTATTGAAAGATGCCCTTAAAAACTTTAACGGTACGCTCATTGTAGTTTCGCACGACCGCGAGTTTTTACAAGGACTTACCGATAAGGTTTACCATTTCCGAAACAAAAATATACGCTCTTACCACGGCGATATTTACGATTTTTTGCACCAAGAAAACATGCAAACACTTGATGAATTGGGCATGAAAAGCCGCACAGAAGCCCCAAAACCCGCCGCCGAAACCGAAGCAAAACAAGAACGTATTAACCGATGGGAAGCCCTCAAAAATTTAGAGCGCGAAATCAGAAAACAGGAAAACAAGGTAAAAAAAGCCGAGCAAACCATTGCGCAGTTAGAAAATACCATTGCCCAATTTGAAATTCAAATGGCAGATACCCAATTTTATGCTCAACCCGATGAACAAGTGAAAAAAGCAATGACAGACTACCAACACTGCAAACAACAACTCCAATCCGAAATGGAAAACTGGGAAATCTTTCTGTTGGAACTGGAAGAAGTGCAAGAGCAAAAAAAACAAATAGAACAACAGTAGCCTAATAAAAGTAACGCCTAATTATATGCCGGCACCACCAATGAAACTTGCCAAAACAGCCAAAGAACGCTATGCAAGTTTTAAAAACCTGCTGCTACATTAACAAACTTGGCGTAACTTTGTATTTGGCATTTAAATTGCTACCAAAAAGTAGCTGTCCTTAACAAAAAGAGCAGGCAATTTACCCCTGCCGTTAGTGCATTAAACGGCATCTGCTTTTTTACCCCCTCTTTGGCGCGGGATAGCATCGTTACTCAACTCATACAAATTGTGCTATTTTTTCACTTGCTTTACCTCACTTTAAAGGTGGTAAAGCCCAAGTTGTATTTTGTATGAAATGCCATTTTCTAACCTCCGCTAAGTTTAACACCCATTTTTTAACCATCTTTGCAGCCGTTTTGCTGCTGCTATTTGCTGCCGGCTGTAACCCCGATGAAGGCTGGATGACCGATGACTACTTAGACTACCGCCTAAACGAAGTACTGCAAAACGCATCGGGCGGAGTGGGTAAAAATCACTTTATTTTGCCCGAAAGCAACAACTATGCAGCCATACCGCAAGACCCCAACAACCCTATTACTGCCCCAAAAGTAGAGTTAGGTAAACTACTTTTTCACGAAACCTATATCGGGTTAAATCCTAAAAAACCCGAAGGTTTAGGCACCTACTCCTGTGCCAGTTGCCACCACGTAAAAGCCGGTTTTCAGGCATGTGTGCCGCAGGGCATTGGCGATGGAGGCATAGGTTTTGGCATCAATGGTGAAGGGCGTACCAATAATAATCACTACGCCGATAGCGAGTTAGATGTTCAACCCATCAGAACGCCCTCTGCCCTTAACATAGCCTACCAGCCTAATATACTCTGGAACGGGCAGTTTGGCGCTACCGGCGTAAACATGGGCACACAGTATGCCTGGACACCCGGCACACCCAAAGAAAAAAACCTCTTGGGTTTTGAGGGCGCTGAAACACAAGCCATAGCCGGGCAAGACGTGCACCGATTGGTGGTTTCCGAATCGGATTTGGCTGCTATTCAGGAATATATCCAACTCTTTAACGCCGCTTTTCCCGATGTGCCTCCTACACAAAGGGTAAGTAAGGTTAATGCCGGATTAGCCATTGCCGCCTATGAGCGCACACTACTTGCCAACCAAGCGCCTTTTCAGCAATGGCTGCGCGGCAACCTAAACGTCCTAACCGAACACCAAAAAAGAGGCGCTATACTGTTTTTTTCTAAAGCCAACTGTTACAAATGCCACAACAGCCCCGCACTTAACGACATGAATTTTTATGCCTTAGGCATGAATGACCTTAACCAAGGAAGTTATGGCAATGTTTTTAATGCAACACCCAACAAACCTGAACACAAAGGACGCGGCGGCTTTACCAATAGGGCAGAGGATATGTATAAATTTAAAACACCTCAGCTCTACAACCTCAAAAACTCGCCATTTTATGGGCATGGTGCTTCGTTTAACACCGTGCGCCAGGTAGTAGAGTATAAAAACAACGCCGTGCCGCAAAACCACTTAGTACCCGCCAATATGCTCTCGCCCGAGTTTAAAAAACTATACCTCAGCGAGCAGGAAATTGACCAAATTACCGATTTTATAGAAAACGCCCTCAACGACCCCAACCTTGCCCGATATGTGCCGCAATCGCTCCCATCGGGCAACTGTTTCCCTAATAATGACCAGCCCTCTAAACATGATTTAGGGTGCGAGTAATTGCAAACTCATTGGCTATAGCTCGCATTGCCCGATTTTAAGGAGTAATGCGAGCATCTCAAACGCTTTAAATTCTTGCCTTTGTGGCTTTTGATAAAGTTATTACGCACAAATAATGACGTTGTTAAGAGTACGCAATATTACCCTACAGCTTTGGCGCTTTTAGGGCGCTGAATGGTGTTGTTTGCGAAGGTCTAAATTATAGGTTAAACCCAATTGAAGGGTGTTGTTTTTTTCTACGTGTATGCCATCGGGCTTAAAAACAAGGTGGTGTAAATATCCCGCCTGTATGTTGGCTTGTTTGTTTATTTGGTAGCCAAGGGCTATGTATGCTCGGTTTTGGTCAAAAATATTTTTACCCACGTTTTCGCCAAAATTAACAAAGGCTTCTTCGTACAGGCGCAGGAACAGCGTGTTTTTTTCCATTACCGGCTTATTAAGCGGGTAAGTAACCGAAAACAAGTAACGCATACGGTTGGTATAAATCACCTTGTCTTTTTCGGGCATTCCTTCGGCATTTTTTACATAGTGGTCAGCAAAACGCTGTTCCAACCGGTATCGGTGCTGTAAATAAAACCGGTTCAATTTTTGGGTAATAAGCAGGTTTTCCCAAATTCTGTTTTCGTTAAAGGTGGTAAGGGTAGGCAGCTCGCCATAAGGGTAGGTAATAATGTTGCCATATCCTGCGGTGAGCATAACATTATCGTTAAAGCGGTAGTCCACCCCTATACGCAAAAGCGATTGCTGCCAGTTGGTAACAATATCGTTTCTTCGCCATTGGTATTCGGTATGCAGCCCCCATTTGTTGGTAAGGCGGTGGTTTCCAAACAGCATGTACCAGCCGTTGGTATTGGTTATATGTTCTCTTGGCTGGGCATAACCGTTTTGCAAAGCAAAGGCAAGCAGCAGACTAAGGAGCAACAGGTTAATGGTGGCAGCAGAGCGGGTAAGCCCGAACAAAAAAGACAAATTGTTGGTTTTTAATTGTTGTTGCATAAAAAGGAAAACAATTTTAAGGTGAAGTAAGTAGATTTTAAGATTGTGTAGGTTATTTTATTGCAGTTCGCACCCCTGTTTTTCAAGAGAACACAGCTACATACAGCGCGGGTAAATAATGCCGATAGTTCAATTTTATTTAATTTTGCCAAATGGCACAAAAACAATAACTCTGCAAAATGGGTTAATTATAGCAGTTGCTATCCTTTACATCTACGCATTTTTACCATAGCTTTTACCAACAAAAACCATGAGCAAAAAACTAATCCGATTTGATTGGGCAATGAAAAAATTGCTACGCCACAAAGCCAATTTTGGCATTTTGGAGGGCTTTTTATCTGAGTTACTACGGTTTGATGTAAGGATTGAAAGCATTTTAGAAAGTGAAGGAAACAAACAAGATGAGTATGATAAGTACAATAGGGTAGATATTTTGGTAAAGTCTGATAAAGGAGAGTTAATGTTGGTAGAAGTGCAAAACGACTCTGCAATTGACTACTTTCAGCGTATGCTTTACGGCGTTTCTAAATTGGTTACCGAGTACATAAAAGAGGGTGAGCCGTATGGAACAATCAAAAAAATATACTCTATCAACATTGTTTATTTTGGTTTAGGGCAGGGCAAAGATTATGTGTATGAGTACAAAGGCGAGTTTATTGGAATGCACGAAAACGATGTTTTGCTACCCACCCTCCAACAAAAACTCAATTTCAAAGTAGAAAAAATAGTCGATATTTTCCCGAAGTATTATTTGCTTAAAGTGAATAATTTCAATGATATAGCCAAAGATAGCTTAGACGAGTGGGTGTATTTTTTGAAAAACAGCGAGGTAAAAGACGGCTTTAAAGCCAAAGGGTTAGACAAAGCCAAAGAAAAACTGCGCTACGAGGGCTTATCGGAGAAGGAAAAAAAGATGTACAACCGGTTTCAGGAAAA
>DDVC01000020.1:14897-24329 GCA_002345145.1 Bacteroidetes bacterium UBA2322 | reverse complement strand
TGCAATGTATCGGCGTTCCGACGCAAGGTATCAGCGTTCCGATGCAATGTATCAACGTTCCGATGCAATGTATCGGCGTTCCGATGCAATGTATCGGCGTTCCTATGCAATGTATCGGCGTTCCGATAAATTAGGGTTGATTTTGAAGGTTTTTGCACCTTGCAGCATGGTTATTGTACTTTTTGAGAAAGTAAGAACAGTAAAATAGATTTTAGCTGAACCATTGAAGCACACAACAGAATAAAACCAAAAAGTAAAAATTGGCAACAATTACACAACTTTGAACAATAACCACCTGTTTTAACATTTTTGTTTTGCAAGTTTGCCCTGCTTCTGCCTTAAGGTACATTAACAATCCGTTTTTTTGCATTATGAGTATAATAGCTAAAACGTGTTTTGTGTTTTTAAATAAATTTAAAACAAAACAATGTGTAAGGAGTAAACAAAATTGCCATAGAAAAACTTAAATTTGCCCAAATTTTAAATTCTCTACAATGGAAAAAATAAAATTTATTGACTTGTTTTGTGGTATTGGCGGTTTTCGTGTAGCTATGGATGAAGCCTGTAGAGAAAATGACCTAATACCCGAATGTGTTTTTTCATCAGATATTGACCCATTTTGTCAGGATAGTTATGAAGCCAATTTTGGACATAGACCAACAGGCGATATAACCAAAGTTGATGAAAAAGATATTCCTGACCATGACCTACTTTTTGCGGGTTTTCCTTGTCAGCCTTTCAGTATTATTGGTCAAATGCAAGGATTTAATGATATTAGGGGAACTTTGTTTTTTGATATTGCAAGGATTATTAATTACAAGCGTCCTAAAGCATTTGTTTTAGAAAATGTTAAACAACTTGTAGGACATGATAAAGGCAGAACACTATCAACTATATTAAAAACCCTTAAAGAGATTGGTTATCATGTTCAATATGCTGTACTGAATGCACTTGACTATGGACTTCCACAAAAAAGAGAGCGCGTTATTATTGTAGGGCATCAAGACCCTATTTTTTTTTCTTTTCCTTCACCAATTAAGCCTTTTAAGCCGCTTTCGGAAATTCTTGAAGAAAATGTTGATAAAAAACATTACGCATCTGCCTACATAGAAAATAAGAGAAAAGAAAAACATAAATCGGCGTATAAATTATCTATTTGGCACGAAAACAAAGCGGGCAATATATGTAGCTATCCATACTCGTGTGCCGCATAAGATTTGGGCGTGCCCCTTCGGGTCGGGCTATCTGCTACAAGTCCTCGCTTCATTGTGGGCTTTCCTCTTCTATCCCTCACGCAACGAAACCCTCAAAGTATTTTTCCTTATTTTTAATTTTAGGTGATGAAAGATTTTTCTGTTAGAGATAGAGCAATTTTAATTGGATTATTCTTATCAAAGTTTGATGAAGATGGATTAAAACAATTAGGATTCGAAGGATTTAATCAAGCATTTAACACATTAGGTTATTCAATAGGAATAAAACCTGCTTCAATAAAAAACTATCGTGATGAATTTGACCCTTACTTTCTAAATCCAAGAAAGGGATGGCATAAAAGATTACTAAGAGGATATTGCAAAAAAATTTTTGATGAATTTTCTCATTTAAAACTGAATGTTTTTTTGACCTAATAAACAGTTTTCTTATAGAAAATTATGATATTGAAAAATTGGTAGAAAAAAATGAGAGAAAAGATAAATCTGAAAGTGTGGCAAAAAGACTGATTACAGGAAAAGCGGCAGAAGAGTATTTTAAGATTAATTACACAAGTGTAAATGTATTTTCAGAGTTTGATTTAAAGGATACTACAAATATGGCGTGTGGCTTTGATTTTAAATTGTCAAAAGAAAGTAATTTTTATTGTATTGAAGTAAAAGGGTTGAGTTCAAACTCTGGAAATGTTGCACTAACTGAAAAAGAGTTTTTTATAGCAAACGAGTTAAAGGATAAGTATTGCTTATTTGTTGTTGTGAATTTTGTGGAAAAGCCAACACATCAATTCTTTTTTGACCCATTAAACAGCAGATTGAATTTTAAAAAAATTGAAAGACAATTAACTCAAATTAACTATTCTACTTCGATATGATTAACAATAAATGGGAATGCTTTCTTTGTAGCAGGGAAGATGATTTTGAAATTCTGCCATCTGCTTATCTTAGCAATTATCATCCTTTGTGTTCAAAGTGTGCAGATGATGTTTTAAAAAAGGAAAAACATAAACATAGGCATAGATTGACATATCACAAAGATATTGGCGATATTATATTGGCTTTAAATATCCCTGTTTCTATAGGACATTATACCAAGAACTGAATTTTGCGTTAAGTATGGAAGCAAAAATTCTTTAAAAAGATTGCAAAACAATAATTTGTTAAAAGAAAAACTTATGCCACTAATAAAATCCTAACTTCCCCCCAAAAAACAATGGAGCCCAAAACCCCCAAACCCCCTAAAACAGAGCTGGAATTAGCCTTTACCCGATTACTAAACGAGCTAAAACCCGCCTTTAACCAGCGCCCAAATTTTCAGAGCCTTTTATTTTTAATAGGCATACAAGAACTGGGGCAATTGCACCGCAGTTTTACCAAAGAAGAAAAACAAGACCTCATGCACTTGGCAGTTTGCCGCCTGCTAAGCCAATGCGGCTATTACGAGTTAGAAAGCCACGACCCCGATGGCTGGCCTCACTACCGCCAGCTAAAACCCCTGCCCCAAGAAACCCGCGGACTTGCCCCCCAAGAAAACCTCCTAAAACAGCAAATGCTGGTTTATTTTGGTAAACCCCTGCCACCCACCCCGTAAAAACGCCCGGTTATAGCGTTTCTAACAAAAATGACCCCGTAAAAGGTAATTTATCGGGTTTTTATCAGTTAGCATTAGCATCAACAACACCGCACTTCAATAGTAATGAGTGTGTTTTAAACATATAGCAAGGCAACATGAAACTACCACACCCCATACCATACCAAGGTAGTAAGCGAAATTTGGCAGACCAAATTCTGCAATTTTTCCCCAACAATTTTGATAGACTTATAGAGCCGTTTGCAGGTTCGGCAGCAATTACCATTGCAGCAGCCTATTATTGTAAAGCTAACAAGTTTGTTATAAATGACATCAATCAGCCATTAACAGAACTTTGGGATTTAATTATTAACCAACCAACGGAGGCAGTAAAGGGCTACCACGAAATTTGGAACGGACAACACGGCAACGAAGAACAGTATTATTACCAAATACGAGACAAATTTAATGAAACAAGAAAGCCCGAGTATTTACTTTTTTTGTTAGCAAAATGTGTAAAGGCAGCAGTTAGATACAATGCACAAGGCAACTTTAACCAAAGTCCCGATAAAAGGCGACTTGGCAGAAACCCACAAATGATGAGAGAGGATATTTTGAGAGTTTCGCAATTACTGAAAGGGAAAACTGAAATTCTTTGTCAAGATTACGCAACTATTTTAGATAATGCAACGGCATCAGATTTAGTTTATATGGACCCGCCCTATCAAGGAACAGGTCTTAATGGCGGATTTAATTATGCAGGCAACATTGAATTTGAAGACTTCATTGTTTCACTTTTCAACTTAAATGCAAGGAATATCTCCTATATTCTCAGCTATGACGGAAGAACAGGTAATAAAATATTTGGCATCCCCTTGCCCCATAAACTAAATCTCACAAAAATAGAAGTTAATGCAGGTAGGTCATCGCAAGCCACATTATTAAACAGAAAGGAATACACTTTTGAGGCAATTTATCTTTCGCCATCATTGGCAGCAAAAATAAACCTTGAAAAAGTAAATTCAAATCAGCGCTATCAAACAGAATTATTTGCTGCCAATGAGTAAGGAAAAACCAATTTACCCAAAAGATTTTTTAGACCATATCAATGCTATCTTAAACAAGAGAGCAAGAATTGTGATTGACCATATTATGGAACATGGTTTCATAACAACAGAAGAACTTAAAAATATATATGGTTACAGTCATCCCCCCAGAGCAGCAAGAGACGTAAGAGAAGCAGGTGTACCGCTTGAAACGTTTAAGGTCAAATCGCAAAACAATAAATTAATTGCTGCATACCGTTTTGGCGATATTGCTACTTTCCAAAAGAGCCGCGTAGCTGGGCGCGTATTATTTTCTAAAGAGTTCAAAAAGAAATTGTTCAAAATCGGAAAAGGGCGTTGCTATATCTGTAATGGTGAATTTGAAGAAAGATATTTGCAAGTTGACCATAGAGTGCCATATCAAGTGGGGGGAGATATAAATACGGAAAAAAAACAGATGATTTTATGCTTCTTTGTGCTTCGTGCAATAGGGCAAAATCATGGTCTTGCGAACATTGCAACAACTGGAAAAGCGCTAAAAAACCCAATGTTTGTATGGAGTGTTATTGGGGTAACCCTCAAAACTACAACCACATTGCACTAAAAGAGATAAGAAGGCTTGATATTCAATGGTCAGGAGACAAAGTAAGCTATTATGACGCAATCAAAATTATTGCCAACAAAAACGGCATTGAACTACCTGACTTTGTAAAGAAAGTTTTAGCCGACAGAACAAAGAATACAGGAACAACGTAACACCTAACAGAAACTATATCCTTTTACATCAAACATGAGTTACACCCCCCTTTCCCCAACAACAAAAAAAAATGCTGTCATTATAGCGTTTACGGGCAAGGTATTGAGGTAAATACTAACTTTGTGCCGTCAATTCTCAATTATTCAATCAATCAAAACCCATAGGTAACATGAAAAAAACATTCCTAATGCTACTTGCCGGCGCATTTTTACTAAGCGCTTGCCAGCAAAAAAAAGAAGAAACCAAAACCACCACTGAGCAAACACAAACTACCCCAACGGAGCAAACACAAAACAATCAACAACAAATGCAGCAAAACCCCAACGAAAATCAAGGCTTTGTGCGCGGCATAAACCCCCAAGAAATGCAGGCGCTAATGAACAACGCCAAGTTTGACAAAGACATAGATGCCACCATTGAAACCAACAAGGGTAAAATTAACCTCACCCTGTATGCCACCAAAACCCCTAAAACCGTAGCCAACTTTTTAGGCTTGGTGGACAAAGGTTATTACGACGGGCTCACGTTTCACCGCGTTATCCCCGATTTTATGATACAAGGAGGCTGCCCATTAGGTAACGGCAGAGGCGGACCGGGCTATATGTTTGCCGATGAAATTGTGCCCGAGTTAAAACACAGCGCTCCCGGCGTACTCTCTATGGCAAATGCCGGACCCGGCACCAATGGCAGTCAGTTCTTTATTACCCACAAAGAAACCCCTTGGTTAGATGGTAAACACACCGTTTGGGGTAAGGTAAAAAGCCCCGAAGACCAAAAAGTGGTAAACAGCATTGCCATGGGCGACCAAATTATAAAGGTTACTTACAAAAAATAAGGGTGTAACCCAACAAACAAAAATTAACGGAGCAGCTCCTTAGCTAACTCCATACAATACCCATTTACAACCAATTTAATTACATAGCCCTGCATTACCTAAAAAGTAGTGCAGGGCTTTTTTAGTCATACAACCGTCATATTTGCCGCATTTCGGGCTTGTAGTTTTATATCGGCATAATTTGTGGAGTAAATTGGGGAGTTCAGTTTTCGGTTCATCAGTAAATCTGTTTTCTTATGAAATACATTTCCACGTTCCTTTCAGGTTTGTTCGTTTTATTATTAGTTGGCGGGTTGTTTCCGCTCATGGCACAGCAATCACCCACGCTAACCAACGCCTACAACCCCAACCCGCAGCCCGGCACCACCATGACCATTACCCGTGTAAATACCGGCGCTATTACGCAGGGCGCATCGGGAGCGGGCATTACCTGGAATTTTGCTTCATTAAGTTCCTTAAACGTTAAAACCGGCACCTTTGTATTGCCCAATGCCACCCCACATGCAGCCGCTTTTCCGGGCGCTACCACAGCCGTAGTTTACACGCCGGGCATTGAGTACGGTTCGTTTACCGCCAACTATGAATTTTTTACCATCAACAACTCCGGTTTAACCAAAAACGGTTTTGTAAACAATGCCTCCACACCCATTGCCGTAAATTATTCCGACCCTAAAACACTCATGCCTTACCCCTTTACCTACGGCAACTCCCATATAGATAATTTTACCGCCAACTATTCATCGGGACCAAACAGCGTAACCGAAGCCGGTAATTTTACCGTTAATGCCGATGGTTACGGCTCATTGGTATTGCCCTATGGCACCATTAACAACGTATTGCGGGTGCGCATAGTAGAAAGCTTTACCCAAACCATAGCCGGATTTCCGCCGTTTGAGTATGCCGTTGAAACCTACGCATGGTATCACCCCCGATTAGCCTATCCTATTTTCAGCATCATATCAGAAACGGTAAACGGCTCGCCGCAGCCAAGCGTAATTGCCCGATATATCCAAATCCCCAATTTTGACGACAGTATCCCCTTTATAGTAAGCGTTAGCCCACAGTCTGCCCTACAAACTACACAGTTATACCCCAATCCGGTTAGCCATACCGCACAACTCCGTTTTACCCTCGCCCAATCAGCGCCGGTAGTAGCAGAGCTTTACAACCTAAGCGGTAAAATGGTGGCAGAGGTGGTAAACAGTTACCTGCCGGCGGGTAACCATTCAGCCGACATTGCTGCCCATCAATTGCCAAAAGGGTTGTATGTATTGCATTTAAAAGCTGCCACACATACACAAGCCATAAAACTGCTGGTAGAGTAGGGCAGGGGCAGCATGGGTTATTGGTTGTTTGCCTGTATTGATTACCCCATATCCATAACAGCAAACCGCTTTCCTTTTTTGCAACTACGTACCCTGTATTGTAGTCTTAACCAAATTCCATGTTTTTTACCGCAAACTTGGCAAAACCTTAGCGTTATCTGTGGTTTTCTTTGCTGTAAATGGCACAAATTAGTCTGCAAATACGCCATTAAATGGAAAGGTGGGCAGTAGTTAACGTAAGGTTGGAATTAAAATAAACGCCCCATAGGGGTAAACTCTGCATAAGGTTTAGGTGTGTTTGTTAAAACCGGCAACAGATTTCGGTGCGCTGCCCCTTGGGTGTTACCAACATAAATTGGCGCACTTATTTTACAAAGGTGCAGCGCACCGAAATATAGGTAGCCACCATGTTAAATGCCCGATTAACAAGGTGCAGCGCACCGAAATAAATCACCCCACCTGTCTGAAATCCTTTTGGGGCAAGCCTTTGTGCAAGCTCACAACTCCCACCACACGTTAGTTAAGTAGATATTAAAAAACCCCCATAGCTGTTGGCTATGGGGGTTTAGCTGCTGCATAGAGTAAATTTATGTTGTTTACCCAAGTTAATAAAACAAGGTGCAAACTACAAGGGCAATTGAATTTCGTGAGTTTCGCCATCGGGTGTAGTAAGCGTGGCAAACCTGTTGCAAGCGCCATTGCCGTAGTTAAGGGTAGCCGTTTGGTCATTTCGGGTAATTTCTACCGTACCGCTCACAATCCAGCGGCAGTTGCGTCTTTTAATGAGGGGTTCGGTAATAAGGGTACTGTAAGCAATACCATTTCTATTTACGCCATTGCTGTTGCCGGTAATAGCCCAAACATTATCCCACTGTGGAGGCGTATCCCAGCCGGCAATGGTGGTAATGGTTTGTACAGATTGACGGGTAGCGGTAGAACCATCAGTAAAAGTGAGTGAGCCATCGGTTAGGGTGTGGGTAAAGGTGGGGTTGCCCTCTGCATTTACGCCGTTGTTAGTAGTGGTATGCGTACCTTGCACTTGAATACCGTTTACAAAATAGTTTTGGTAAGTGCGAGTTTTGGTAGCGCCTGCATTAGACATGGTATCCGAAATGGTAACAATAATTTGTCCCGAACGTATTCTGCCGCCTTCACCTTCGCAACTATCGCCAAAATCTATGGTAATGGTTTTAGGAAAAGTGCCTGCCGGTGTAGAACTGGTAACAGTAGGGCAATCATCGGCAGTTTTTCCGCTTCCGCCCATGTTTTCCATGTACATATCGGCAAGGTCAAAGGCATCTGCAAACAAGTCTTCGGCGGCGCTTTCGTCTTTGGCAAGAGAAATACTGGCTTCATTGTTACCTGTGGTTTCTTCTTTTTGGCAGGAGCTGAAACCGGCAGCCCACATGCCAAGCATAACCAATGCTAAAACTACGGATTTTTTTTGTGCAAAATTCATAACGATGTTTTTGGGGTGAATGATTTTTTGGGGTAAACTGTTTTAATGCCTCTTTGACATAACGCAACAAAGGTTTATTCCCAACCCCCGAAATTTTTTAGCTATTACCTTTAAAGTGAATAGTGAAAAAAGTTGTGAGCTATGAGTTATAAGTACCTACTATGCTGCCAAGTACCATACACTAATCACTAATCACTTTTCACTACCCAACAGCAAACCACCGCTTAAAGGCATCGGGCACCGATAGCATTTTGTGCAGTTTGTAATCATAAAACACATGCGATGTTTTGGCTTTTAGTACCTCTTTGCCCGATTTGTGGCTCAGTATTTGATAATATACTTCAAAACCGGTGCGCCCATAAGCGCCATAACCGGCATGGCAAATGAGCGTATCGGGATAAAAAACTTCTCCCCGATATTGCATGGCAACATCTGCCATAATAGTGCCTACGCCTTCTATATTTAACTCGTCATAGCCGTAATGAGCAAAAAACTGGAGCCTGATTTCGTGAATGAGCGATAAAAAAGAATCGTTGCCCACATGACCGGCATAGTTCAAATCGGTAACTCTTACCGGTAGTTGGGTGGTAAAAGGTAAATTGGGCGGCAAAAGTATTTTAATTCTTTCCATAGTGCAATAACTTTTTGCAAAAGTGATAATTTTGTTTGAATTTTAAGGGCATCTGTTACACAAATTGCCGTTAATTTTTCTAACCTCTGTTTTACGTTTAATAAACCAATTCTGTATGAAAACATTTCAACACTTATTTTATGCAACTTTGTTGTTTTGCTGTGTTTCGGTTGTAGCACAAACCGACCCTTGCGCAAACTTTGCCGCAAATTTTACCGTTGCTTCCTCCTCATCGGGCTTAACGGTGCAGTTTACCAACCTCAGTACCGGCGCTTACAGCGGATTGATTTGGTTATTTGGCGATGGCACACAATCCAATGCCTCTTCTCCCTCTCATACTTATACCGAAGCCGGCGCTTATCAGGTTTGTTTAGTTATAGAAAGCGATTTGTGTAGCAGCGAAACCTGTAAATGGATTCAGCTTACTGCGGGCGGTGGTACTTGTAACGCCCAGTTTAATTTTGAAAAAGAAGGATTAACCGTATTTTTTAACGCCAACCCCTCTACCGCCAACGGCACTATAATAGGTTGGCAGTGGACATATGGCGATGGCACCGGCAGCGGCAGCAGCGGCACGCCGCAAACCAACCACGTTTACGCC
>DDVC01000020.1:0-14652 GCA_002345145.1 Bacteroidetes bacterium UBA2322 | reverse complement strand
GCCGCCGCCGGCACTTATACGGTTTGTTTGGTCATTTGGACAAATAACGGCTGCGAAGACGATTATTGCCAAACCATTACCATAAGCAGCCCCCCTACGCCCGAATGTAACGCCCAGTTTAATTATGATGTGGCAGGTAGTACGGCTTATTTAAACGCCAACCCCTCTACCGCCAACGGCGCTATAATAGGTTGGCAGTGGACTTATGGCGATGGCACCGGCAGTGGCAGCAGCGGCACACCGCAAACCAACCACGTTTACGCCGCCGCCGGCACTTATACGGTTTGTTTGGTCATTTGGACAAATAACGGCTGCGAAGACGATTATTGCCAAACCGTTACCATAACCGGAGCGCCTACACCAACTTGTAACGCCCAGTTTAATTTTGAAAAAGAAGGGCTAAACGTATTTTTTAATGCCAATGCTTCAACGGCTAATGCTGCTATTACAAGCTGGACATGGACTTTTGGCGATGGTGGCTCTTCTACCGCTGGGGCACAGGTTAGCCACTCCTACACCACATCGGGCACTTATACGGTTTGCTTAGTTATTGAAACAGCTAACGGTTGCGAAGATAATTATTGTGCTACGGTTATGGTTAGCGGCACTACTCCCACGCCACAGTGTGCTGCACATTTTAACTTTGATGTTTCGGGGCTAAACGTATATTTAAACGGCTCCCCGTCAGAAAGTAATAGTACCATTACTTCATGGAGTTGGACTTTTGGAGACGGCACCGGCTCACCGTCGCCTGCTACTGTGCAAACTAACCACACCTATGCAACAGCAGGCACTTATTTAGTATGCCTTACCATTACCACTGCCAACGGCTGTACCGATGACCACTGTGCAGAAATTACCGTAACTGCGCCTATTACGCCTGAGTGTAATGCACAGTTTGTTTTTGAAACCGAAGGTTTTACAGCAGCCTTTAATGGCAGCTCTTCTGCCGCCAATGCCGATGTAGTGCAGTGGTTGTGGGATTTTGGTAATGGCAATACTGCTACCACCATGCAGGCTACACACGTATATTCGGTGGTGGGTACGTATAATGTTTGCCTTACCATTACCACCGCTAATGGCTGCCAGCACACTACTTGCCAAGAGGTGGTTATTACCGGTCTTACGCCGCAGTGCAACGCACAGTTTATTTATGAAACAAGCGGGCTAAATGCCTACATGAACGCCAATCCCTCAACCGCCAACGGCACAATTATTGGTTGGCAGTGGAACTACGGCGATGGCGCCGGAACGGGGTCTGCCGGGGCTGCACAAACCAACCACACCTATGCAGCAGCAGGTACCTATAATGTTTGTCTTACAATATGGACTGCCAACGAATGTGAAAGCACCTATTGCTCTAATATAACGGTTATTCAGCCCGGCGGAACGCCCGAATGTAACGCCAATTTCAATTTTGAAACCGATGGCGCTACACTTTGGGTAAATGGTAATCCTTCGGGGGCTAACAGCGCTATTATAGGGTGGTTTTGGAGTTTTGGTAATGGCGCTACCTCCGAAGCCGGAGCTACAACCAATCATGCTTATGCCAATCCGGGCGTTTACGAGGTTTGTTTAACCATTTTTACGGCTAATGGCTGCCAAAGCACCTACTGCCGCAGTGTTACCATTGAAAACCCCGCATCGGGCAATAAACTCAATATCCCCAGCAATATCGTTAATACGGAAAACCTGATAGTGCAAATAGAGTTGATGCAGGCGCAGGTGGTAAAAATGTATCTTTCTGACCTAAGCGGCAAGCAGGTTATGATACAGGAGTTGCCACTACCGGCAGGTATCAACACCGTAGATTTGCTGATAGGTAAGCAAGCGCCGGGCGCTTTCTTTTTATCGGTGGTTTTAGAAAACGGTGGTAAGCTAACTAAACGGTTCTTTTGCATCAACTAATTAGATGGTAGTGGGTAATTGGTATTCGGTAGAGACAGTGCATGCACTGCCTCTACGTTATTTTTCAAAAATCGGCGCTAATCAGCTCCATCCGTGTTATTTGTGTGCTAATTGCTGCCGGTTTTAAGGTAGGACAATGCAAACTTTCATGCGTGCTTTAACCATTGGGCGTTTATTTTAACTTTTGCCTCGCGTTGTAAAACCTATTAGCTAAGGGTGTAAAAATCCTCTTTATTGGAGGTATGAATGCGTATGTAACCGTCAAGAGTAAGTTGTACCAACATACGGCGTGCTCTGCGCTCCGATATATTAACCAATCGGGCAAATTGTTTAAGGGTTATGGTTTCCTTTTTAGCAAGGTATTCCAATAACCCTTTTTCTTTGCTGTTCAGTTTGGTGTTATCTGGTGGGTCTGAATGGTGGTTGTTTACCTCATTCCTGAGTACTTTTTGTACCATTGGGGCAGCGGGCATTGTTTTGTTGCCGGTGCGAATAAATGCCTGCTCCAAACCGTTTTTGTTAATTGCTTTGTGGGGTTTGTGGTTGCTTTCGGGAATATAGGCGGCTAAAACGGTCAGAAAATCTTCGGTATATTCCCAAATTTCAATTTGCACGGGCGGCACACAGTAAATCAATGCCGCTTCTGTCAGGAACGCCTTATCTTTATCGGGTTCTATTATGCCTACTATTTCGCCATCATCAGCAATACCGGCAACTAAATATCCGCCCCTTGTATTAGCAAGTGCGCAAATAGCGCGTGCGGCTTTGGGGGCATCGGGTATTTGCACTTTAAATTCAAGTGTATCACTTTCGCCCTGTTTTACCCATTGTCTTACTTTGTCATGGTTATTTATTTGCATAAATTTGTGGCGGTTCAATTGATTATCCTTGAAAAATGAGCGCTAAATTGCCAATAATAAACCCGATGATAAGGAAAAGAGCCAAATTGCGTTCAATTTTGAGGAGCGATTTTAGGTTAGCCTCTTTGTGATGTTTAAGGTAGTTGGCGGCTAAAATAATTTCCATAACAACGGCGGCAATAACGGTGTAGGCAAGCAGGTAAATTTTATCCATCAGTACCATGTACCCCACATCGGGCAGGGCATCGGCATAAGATAGCTGCAAAAATACGGCAGTAAGCAGCCCACCTATGGGGAGCGAAATTCGGGCATCTACATAATTTCGCGAAGGGAAAATAATAAGCCCTCCAATGCTTGATAGCAGCACTATAACCAACGGGAGCATAAGTTTTAGCAGAAAATAGTTAATAGGTCGGGCAAGCGGCACTTCCACAACGGCATTGCTGTAAGCATGTTGCCCTATATCGGTATTGCCAAAATCGGTTAGGTAATGGTGGGTTTTTGGTGCAATAACACAAGTGCCCACATTCCAGCCGGGCACCAGCAGGGTAGGGCGTTGTCGGGTTACATTTTCGGGGTCGGGCAGGTAAACTAAGGAATCGGTAGGATAATCTTGGTTTTCTATTTGCACATCAAAAACATGCCTATCGAGCGGAAAACGTTCCATTTGAAAAGGGTGGTAAAAACGCCCTTCTACCCGCCAGCCTGCATAACTATACCCATTTTCAAGAATTTCGATGGTATCGGCAAAGGGCTCAATGGTGGCGCTCCATTTTTCTACCATATTTACAAACTCAATGTTGGTAGGGTCTATATCGCCTTTCCACTTAAACCACAGGTAAAAATCGGCATAATAGGAGTGGGCATCGGCGTTTATATCGTAGATGTTCATGAGGTAAACACCGGTAAAAACCTGTTGGGGATAGGTATTTTCATTAGCATGGGCTATTGGGGTAATGGCGCTTAGCCAGCCAAGCAGGAGCAGCATAACAGCTTTTAGGTGCATAAACGGGTGGTATTTGGGGGGTAAAGTTAGCTTATTCTGTTTGAAAACACGAAGAGCTTTACCCTATTCTATGCGCCCTATTAAAATGTTAAGGTTGTAACACTGCTAAATGCCTGTAAAAAGGGTAATTTTGTGTTTTGGTAAAACAAAATGCCACGTTACGGCATTTGAAGAGTAACCATTTTACGTTCATGCAAACTAAACTGCTTCCGCTATTTCCACTCAATTTGGTAGTTTACCCGGGCGAAGAACTCAAATTGCACATTTTTGAGCCTCGCTACCGGCAGTTGGTTGCCGAAGCGGTAGCTCAGGAAACTACTTTTGGCATACCTACTTTTTTAGAAGATCAGGTGGGCATGTTTGGCACGGAGATGCGGGTAAAACAAGTTGCCCGGTATTATCCCGAAGGAGAAATGGATATTGTAGCGCTGGGGTTAGCAGTGTTTGAGATTAAGCAATTTCACCTCAAAGCGCCCGGAAAATTATATGCACAAGGCGAAGTGCAAACACCGGAAAACCTTTTTAACCCCGATGTGGTAACAGAAGTATCTATTCAGGCTCTTGTTCAGCAGTTGTACGATATATTGCATATACGCAAAACGCTGCCCGATTACAGGGCATATACCATAGCTCACCATATAGGGCTTAACTTGGAGCAGGAGTATGAACTGTTGAAAATTTTATCGGAGTATGAGCGGCAACAATTTATTTTGGAACACCTAAAAGAGTTGGTTCCCCGAGTTTTAGAAGTAGAAAGGCTAAAAATGAAGGTAAAAATGAATGGCTACTTCAAAAATTTCCGCCCGTTAGATTTTTAACCTCCGTAAACCACGCTATTAATAAAAAAAACGCTCAGGCGGCAAGTTGTGACCCGCCTGAGCGTTTTTGTGTTAAGTGGAGCAAATTAGGGTTTTACCGGAATGGTACTGAGCAGCGAAATTTGCTGCAAATTGCTGTAATCATACTGATACAATCCGTTGCTGCCTATCATGAGCAATACCTGATTATAGGGTATTACGTCAAAAGCATTGATGTTGTCATAGTGGGCAAGCTGGTGCTGGTCTATGGTGTAAACATCGGTGGCATCGTAAATTTTCAGTCCGGCATCACCATCACAAATAAAGAGCGTGCCGTTATCTATGCCCAAACCATGGGGGTTGGTCATCGGGTAAGTTTTAACGAGGGTAGGATTGTTAATATCGCTAATATCCAAAACGTCTAACTGGTTGGTAAAACCTTGGCAGAAAGTGCCCGACCTTAATGTAACGTAGGCATAATTACCTTCTGCCACTACGGGGTCGCAACTGGTTACGTGGGCAAAAGTAGATACAAAATTGGGCGTAGCCGGATTAGAAAGCCCGTACACAAACATACCTGTTGGCGCACCAATGAGGAGGTGGTTTTTAAAGGGGAAAATGGTTTCTATGTTCCAACCAATGTTAACAACACTGCTCATTTGTGGTTGTGCTGGGGTGGCTACGTTGTAACTATGCAAATTGCTGAGGGTTACAATATAAAGGTAATCGTTTACTAAGGTAAACCGCGCCATAGAGCCGCCTACACCGGCAGACGGAGCATTGTTAGTTGAGTTGCCGCCACTATTGCCTGTGTGAGTATTAACCGGTGCCGCGCCGCCGCTGCTGCTGGATAAGGCATCTTCTGCATAATAAAAGAGTCCGCCGGTATTGCAGTCAAAAACTTCGGTGCGCTCTACTTCGTTATAGCCGGTAATGATGCCGTTTTCGGAATCAAACGGATAAAAGTCGGAAAATACATTTTCGGTACGGCTGAGGATAGTGGCATTTTCGGGATTGGTAATGTCTATTGCCAGCAAGTCCACATAGTTATCGGCATACAATACGTTGTTTTTAACTGCCATATCCACATTGCCCTTAATTTCAATGAAAGCTATGTTTTGAGGGCTTGCCGGATTGCTGTTGTTAATTACATGAATGCCTTCGTGAAACTCGTTGATGAGCAGATACGGCGCTTTAAAGTAAATTTTACCCGGCTTTTTTAAATCGCGCGGGGCAGTAACGGCAATGGGCTTGCGGAGGTCTTGGAGTGATAGGTAAACCGGTTCGTGAGCCATGTAGGTAAAGGTCTGTTCGCATTTATCGGAACAGGAGGGCGCAAAGGTGAGCGCTGCCAAACAACATACTGCCAGCAGCAGTGATAGGGTTAGTTTTTTCATAAAAAGTGCGTTTTAGCATTTTGTTTTGTAAAGATACCCTTTAATCGCAAACCCAAAGTAAATGGTTGCCTATGAAAGGATAATTGCGCAAAAAAAAACTGCTAATGACGCTTAATAACCTATTTTTGCACCCCAAAACCCCAATATGTTACAGCAAACCCAACCACAGGAACACCTAAAAGGTATTATGGCTGTGGTAGCAGCATCGGTAGTATGGAGTACGGGCGGCTTATTTATTAAATTGCTTCCGTTTAATGCCATGACTATTTTGTTTTACCGTTCTTTGTTGGCTGCCATTCTTTTTGGGGTGGTTTACCGCCGCGAGGTTTTGGAGGTAAACCGGTTAAGTTGGGCGGCATCGGGGTTTTATGCCTTGTTGCTCATCAGTTTTGTTTCGGCGGTTAAGCTGACTACGGCTGCCAATGCCATTTTTTTGCAATATACTGCCCCTGTTTATGTACTGCTTTTAGAGCCTAAGCTGTTTGGGCTAAAATTGCAGCGCATCAATATCTTTACCATTATTGCCTGTATAGTGGGCATGGGCTTATTTTTTTCCGATAATCTGCAAGGAGGGGGCGCATGGGGCAATGTAATTGCGCTGGCATCGGGTGTGTTTTTAGCCGGATTGCTGCTTACGCAGCGGTTAAACGACCGCCGGCATTACATAGCCGCTATTTTTTGGGGTAATATATTGGTGGCATTGGTGGGTTTGCCTTGGTTTGTGGCTGCGCCTGTGCCTACTCCGCCACAGGCGCTCATGCTGTCGTTTTTAGGTTTTGTTCAGATTGGGGTGGGTTACTTGCTGTTTACCTACGGGCTTAAACGCACCTTAGCTATTGAGAGCGCCCTTATTGCCATGATAGAGCCCATTTTAACCCCTGTTTGGGTATGGTTGGGGTATAATGAACAGCCCTCGGCATGGGCTATTTTGGGTGGGGGTATTATAGTGGTTGCCCTAAGCATAAGAACCATTGTAACCGGCAGAAAAACGTAGCTATTTAGGTACTGCCTACCCTGCAAGTTCATGGCGTATTTGCAGGCTAATGGGTAAGATTACGGGCAGCAAGTAGTACACGGATAACACAGATGTGGCTGATTTGCACCAATTTTTAAAAATAGTAGCTACTTAGGCGCTGCCCGTCATGCAGGCTCATGGCATACTTGCAGGCACAGCCTTAATTTGAGGAGTGAGAGCTATACCACTTATCGGGATTTACTTAAACCGGCTTGCCACTACCAACTCCTTAGAGCCGGCTGCATAAGTATAAAATCCTTCGCCGCTTTTTACCCCAAGTTTACCGGCTGTTACCATGTTTACCAACAACGGACAGGGGGCATATTTGGGGTTGCCAAAGCCATCGTGCAAGACCCTTAAAATGGAAAGGCAAACATCTAACCCGATAAAATCTGCCAGTTGCAGCGGACCCATAGGGTGAGCCATGCCCAATTTCATAACCGTATCTATTTCGGCTACGCCGGCTACGCCTTCATATAGGGAGCAGATGGCTTCGTTAATCATGGGCATCAGTATGCGGTTAGCCACAAAACCCGGGTAATCATTGGCTTCTACCGGAATTTTGCCCAATTGTTTGCTCAACTCCACAATATAGCGGGTAGTTTGCTCAGAGGTGGCATAACCTCTTATGATTTCTACCAATTTCATTACCGGCACCGGATTCATAAAGTGCATACCTATTACTTTATCGGGGCGGTTGGTAGCAGCAGCAATTTTGGTTATAGAAATAGAGGAGGTGTTGCTTGCCAAAATAGCATCTGGCTTACATTCTTTATCTAAAAGCGAAAACAGTTTTAATTTTATCTCTACGTTTTCGGTAGCGGCTTCTATGGCTACATCAACCAATTCAATGCCGGCATCTTCTATTTTCTGAAACGTGCCTATATTGGCAAGGGCGGCGTGTTTTTGTTCGGGTGTAAGCAGTTCTTTTTTAATCATGCGGTCGAGGTTGCCGCTAATAGTGGCAATAGCTTTATCCAGCATATCGCGGTTAAGGTCTATAAGGCTAACGGTGTGTCCGTTCATGGCGCAAACATGGGCTATACCGTTGCCCATAGTACCGGCTCCTATTACTGCTATATGACTCATTTGTGGTGTATGAATTAGGGGTGAAAAATTGGTTTTAGAGAAAGGGGGCGGAAGGTAAATTGGGGGTTAGTCTTCCAGATTGGTGTATAAGTTATCTAAGGCGTCAATCACCATATTGTTTAGTTCCGATGTGCCGGCAAGCTCATCAAAAACGCCGTAAATAACCGAGCTGTTTTTGGAAACATTATCCGATTTACCCGATGTGGTAAGCGATTTCAGTTTTTGGAAATTTTCGGGCGAGAGTATTTTTTTGAGTCCTTTTACCGCAGCCAGTTGCATGGTGTTAGCAAATCGGGTAAAACTAAGTTTTTGTACTTTTTCGGTAGCCTGTTGTAAATCGAGCAAAAACTCGTCTGCCACATCGGCATGAATGGGGCAAACAGTGAGGTGCATACAGGCGGGTTTAAACTGCCTGTTTATGAACCAGCCTTTTTCGGAAAGCTCATCGGCTATGGCGTAAATGTCTAATTTGTCTGAACCTACTGCCAGCAGTGAAATATCGGGCGGGGTTATGAGTTTTATCCCTTTTATGTTTTCTATGCCTTGCCTAAGTCGCCTTACGGTTTGCAAGGTTTTTTCGGTTAGTTTTAGGTAGCCGGCTTCGCCTATGCCGTTAAATGCTGCCCATGCTGCCGCAATAGCGCCGCCTGCCCGTGTGCCGCCAAAAGAAGGCGAGGCATAAATGCCGCCCGACCAGCCGGTGTAGGTAAACAATTGATACCGCCGCAACTGTGCATTTTTATACAGCAAAACCGATGAGCCCTTGGCGGCGTAGGCATATTTGTGCAAATCGGCAGAAATAGAGTAAACGCCGGCTACCGAAAAATCAAAATCGGGAATAAGGTGTCCTAATTTTCGGGCAAAGGGCAAGATAAATCCGCCCACACAGGCATCTACATGCAGCCATAAATTGTTTTCGGCAGCTAATTCTGCCAATTTGGGTATATTATCAATAACCCCATGCGGAAACGAGGGCGCTGAACCAATAATGGCTATGGAGTGCGGTGTAATGGCTTTCCATGCTTCGGCAAGGTTTACCCTGTAATCTGTTCCAACGGGAACAACCACCGGCTTTAACCCCAAATAGTGGCAGGCTTTGTGAAAGGCGGGGTGTGCCGATGCCGGTATGATTACCTCCGGCGTTTCGGTTACGTGGTGATGTTCTTTTGCCCACTCGCGGGCTGAGTGCATGGCTAAAAAAATGCTTTCGGTGCCGCCGTTGTTTATGGTGCCGGTTGTTTCTTCATTGCCGCCCAATAGTGAAGCAGCCATGCCCACAACATCGAGCTCCATTTTTCTTAAACTCGGAAAAGCGTAGGGGTTTAGGGCGTTTTCGTAATAAAAGAGGTTGTATGCCTCGCGCACCATTTCCGATATGTCGTTGCCCGGGTTGTAGATATGGGCAAAAGTGCGCCCCATTTTCCAGCGGGCATCATCGGTTTTTAGCAGCCGGAGTTTTTCCAGCAGCGCTTCTTTATCTAACCCCTGTGTAGGAAAAGCAATTTGCTTCTTTTTCATGTGCGGAAGTATTAGGCGGGTTTACCCTAAACAGGTTATTCTGCAATGACCATGTGGTAGTTTCGTTTGCCTTTTTGTACCAAAATATACCGGTTATTGATGAGGTCATTGGTAGAAACACGGTAATCGGGCTGGGCAATTTTTTGTTTGTTCAGGCTTACGGCATTGGCGCTTACGCTTCGGCGGGCTTCGCCTTTTGAGGTAAAAACGCCGGCGTGGGTAGCTAAAAACTCTATTAAATCAACGCCGTCAGGGTGGAGCAATGCGTGGGGTATGGTGGTAGTGGGCACGCCGGCAAAAATTTCTAACAATTGTTTTTCGGGCAGTGATTGGAGCATTTCTTGTGTTCCTTCGCCAAACAAAAGTTGCGAGGCTTGCACAGCGCGCAGGTATTCTTGTTCGCCATGCACTAAGGTAGTTACCTCTTTGGCAAGTTCTTTTTGCAAAGTGCGCAGGTGGGGGGCTTCGGCTTGCTCTTTTTCTAATTGCAGTATTTCGGCTTCGGTGCGAAAGGTAAAAATGCGCATAAATTTTCGGGCATCGTCATCGGCGGCATTGAGCCAAAACTGGTAAAATTGGTAGGGCGAGGTAAGTTCGGCATCTAACCATACATTACCTTTTTCTGACTTTCCGAACTTGGTACCGTCCGATTTGGTAAGCAAGGGGCAGGTAACGGCAAACACTTCGCCCTGACACATGCGGCGGGTAAGTTCAATACCGGCGGTTATATTGCCCCATTGGTCGGAGCCGCCCAATTGGAGTTTGCAGCCGTATGTTTTATACAAATGTACATAATCATAACCCTGTATGAGTTGGTACGAAAACTCGGTAAACGAAATGCCGGTTTCCATGCGCGATTTTACGCTGTCTTTATCTTGCATGTAGTTTACCGTAAGGTGCTTGCCAATATCGCGCAAAAAAGCCAGTACAGGCATATCCTTAAACCAATCGTGGTTGTTTACCAAAATTGCGCCGTTGGGTTTATCAGAAAAATCGAACAACCGCTCCAACTGTTTTTTTTGCCGACCGATGTTTGCCTGTATGGTTTCTACCGACATAAGCTGCCGCTCTTCCGATTTTCCCGATGGGTCGCCTATCATACCCGTAGCGCCACCCATGAGCAAAATGGGTTTATGCCCGTGTCGTTGCAAATGTATGAGCATCATACCGGCGGCAAGATTGCCCACCGTGAGCGAAGGAGCAGTGGGGTCTATACCCCAGTAGGCTGCCACCGTTTCTTTTTCCATGAGTTGGTCTAAACCGGGCGTAAGGTTGTGTATCATGCCACGCCAGGTTAGTTCTTCTAAAAAGGTCATATTGGTTTAGGTAATTAAGTGGTTGTGTTTTATGCTATTGGGGGCAAAAATAGGCATATTTGGGTAAAAAAGGTATTGAGCGCCATAAAGATTGGCGGTTATTGTTTTTTGTAATTTGGCTTTTTTATGCTTACCGGTGGCTCTTTTGCAGTAATTACGTAACTAACGCCTTACAAATTAGGAAATAGGTGATACAAGGTGTTTATTTGTTTTGTATGTTTGCGGGGTGGGAGTGTGTAAAAGCAACTAAACTGGTTGGATATAGGAATAAAAAGGGTGGGTAAAGCATAGTTATGCAATACTTAACAAAATAAACCAATGACAAGACAACAAGCCGAACAAAGGCTAATAGCTATTTTTGGTTTTAATCAATTTTACGATAACCAATGGACTGTAATAGAAAAAATATTACAAGGGCAGCGTGTACTTTTTATTGAAAAAACAGGCTTTGGAAAGTCATTGTGTTACCAATTTCCCGCCACCCAATTTAAAGGAGTTACGATTATTTTTTCACCTTTGATTGCTTTGATGCGTGACCAAGTTCAAAAATTACAAGAATTAGGCATTTCAGCTAATTTTATTTCCTCACAGCATACCGATGAAGAAAATAATCAAACTATCAATGATGCACTCAATGGTAAACTAAAATTGCTCTACATTCACCCTGCAAGAATGGAAAATGTAAAGTGGTTAGAAACGGTACGAGATAAGCATTTCAAAATTGCAATGGTGGTAGTAGATGAAGCACATTGCATTTCTACTTGGGGACACGATTTTATTCCTTCTTACCGAAAAATTGTCAATTTAGTAAATTTACTTCCCCTCAATTTTCCTGTTTTAGCCACCACAGCAACCGCAACTAAACGAGTAGAAGAAGACATCAAAACACAAATTGGGAAAAACATTGTTTCAACTCGTGGAAACTTGTTGAGAGAAAATCTAAACTTATATGTAATAACGGTGCAATCCGAAGACGAAAAAATGATTTGGTTGGCTCAAAACTTAGAAAAAATACAAGGAACAGGAGTAGTATATACAGGAACAAGAGTAAGCACAGAAATTTATGCCAAATGGTTTGCGTATCTTACAATCAGTGCAGTACACTACAATTCGGGCATAGATACTGAAACCAAAAAAGACATAGAACAAGGCTTAATGAGCAACGAGTACAAGTGTGTAGTCAGTACCAATGCTTTGGGAATGGGGATTGACAAGCCCGATATTCGTTTTGTAATACACACGCAAATTCCTGTTTCGCCTATTCACTATTACCAGGAAATTGGCAGAGCAGGACGAGACGGTAAGCCTTCTTATATTATTTTATTTTATAATCCTAATGACGACAAAACTTTACCCTTATCTTTTATAGAAGGCGGAAGACCTGCAATTAATAAGTACCAACGCGTAATAGATGCTGTAAAATTTGAAAGATTAGGGTTGCACGGAATTATAAAAACCACTAACCTAAAACAAACAGAAGTTAAAGTAGTTTTAGCAGACTTAGTAGAACAAGGCATTGTTGTTGAAGCCATTGACGGCAAAAGCAAAAAATATGAATACAAATTTAATGCGCCTGCTTTAGATACGAAAAGTTTTGAAGAGTTGCGAGATGCAAAACTCAAAGAATTTGACGAAATGTTGAACTATTTGGCAATTTCAACTTGCAGAATGAAATTTCTCTGCGTTTTTTTAGGGGATGATATTCACAACGATTGTGGAGTTTGTGATAATTGTCGGCAAAAAAACATTCAAGTAAGTGTAACAGAGGAATGGAAAAATATATTATCCGATTTCAGAGAAACTTATTTTCCTATTTTGGAAGTTGAAAATAAAACGACCAACTTGGTAAATGGTGTGGCAGCATCTTACTATGGCATTTCCAATGTAGGACAGGCGCTTCACAGAAGTAAATACGAAAATGGCGGGGATTTTCCTGATTGGTTGTTGCGTTTAACACTCAAAGCCTTTCATAGGCATTTTGGAAAAGAAAAATTTGATATTGTTTTGTACGTACCACCTACCGAAAGTGGAGATTTGGTAAAGAACTTTGCTGAAAAAGTTGCTAAATCTTTAAATTTCACTTTTTCACACACCTTAAAGAAAAACAAAGCAACACAACCTCAAAAGATTTTTCAGACAGGCTTGCTCAAAACAGACAATTTGAAAGATGCTTTTGTACTTGAAAATCCAAACCAAATTATTGGAAAAAGTGTTTTGCTGATAGACGATATCTATGATAGTGGGGCAACTATCAGGGAAATTGGAAAATATTTGTCTAAATTGGGGGCTGTAAAAATAGCACCTTTAGTCATTGCTAAAACCGTAGGCGGAGATTTATGAAACAACACACCGAAATACCTTATTGGATTACTTTGGCTCACTTACCAAAGTGGGGAACAGAGAAAATCAATCGTTTGGTAGTGAAAATTGTTCACGATAACCAAATGAGTTTGGAAACCTTCTTCCATTCTGAAAGTGAATGGAAAGACAAATTTGCTTTGTCTGATACAGATATTTTGGATTTGCAAAACGCCAAATCCGAATTGCCCAATAATGCTTTTTTAGCAGAAGATTTGCTTTCACAAGGTTTTGAAGTGGTGCCTATCAATGCGCCCGAATATTCTAAGACCTTGAAATCTAATCTAAAACTTAAAGCCCCTACGATTATATATGTAAAAGGCAACAAGCAAATTATGCAAGAAAACAGCATTGCAATAGTTGGCAGTCGTGATGCAGATGATATTTCTTTACAATTTACGGATAATATTGCAAAAAAGGCTTCCCAACAGTTTAAAGTTGTGGTAAGTGGTTTTGCAAAGGGTGTTGATAAACAAGCATTGGATAGCGCTATTCAATACAAAGGACAAAGTATTATTGTACTTCCGCAAGGTATTATGACCTTTGGTTCGGGCATCAAAAAATATTACAAAGAGATTATAAAGGGTGATGTATTAGTGTTAAGTACCTTTCACCCAAAATCTGTTTGGAGTGCAGGTTTGGCAATGGCACGCAATCCAATCATTTATGCCTTAGCAACCGAAATTTATGTAGCACAATCTTCTGAAAGTGGCGGCACTTGGGCAGGCGTAGTTGATGGTTTAAAGAAAGGAAGGACTATTTTAGTTCGCAAACCTAATCAAGATGAAAAAAATGCCAACCTTATTCTGATTAAAAAAGGAGCAAAAGCAGTTGATTTTGAAGGAAATATAATTGAAAATGAAGAAGTTACAGAAATAACACAAAAACTAAATGGAACTTCTGAAAAGAATGGCATAGAAGCAGTAATTATTTTACTTGAAAAACAAGCACTTACACTCAAGGAGATACTTGAAAAAGTGCAACTAAATATGTCAGATAAAGAACTTGCGAAAAAACTCAAATCTTTTTCTAACATACAAACCGTTAAAAAGTCAAACACAATACATTATTTTGTGAAGCAAGATAGCCCAACATTATTCGCAATAAAATAAGCATCGCACAACATTATATTAGCAAAAATGCGGGCAAACGTCCTAAATTGAATTTTTGTGCTTTCTATTGGCTTTTGTGCCTATGGAAACGATAGTGCTATTAAATTCCGCACTGCACAAGGGTACATCAAGCCCCGTGTCTATCCTCTCTCCTTGTAGAAACGGTAGCGCTACTAAACCCGCCCTGCACAAATGCTTTTCCAACGCGGGGCGCCCCATTGTAAATTGTGCCCCTGTAAATAAAAAAGAAACAAGAAAATGAAGTATAAAAACATT
>DDVC01000126.1 GCA_002345145.1 Bacteroidetes bacterium UBA2322 | reverse complement strand
ATTTTAAAAAAAGCGGCGTTAAGCAGCGCCATCCGTGTTATCCGTGTGCTAAATTTTGCCGGTTTTGCGCTCCTACCTTTGTGTACCGGTTTAGGTCAAACTCGGGTCACACCCCATCGGGATTGTCCATTGTACTGTCTATCGGGCAGTATAAATACTGTTCATATTACAAGAATATAATGACCAAAAGCGGAAAAATAGGGTGCGGAATGAGAGCATGAGCATTATTGCCCTTTAAATACGGCTTGTTGTTTGGCAAGAAACGCTTGTGTGCCTATGCCAAAGTCTTCGGTATTAAAACAATCGGCAAACAGGCGCATTTCGGTAGAGTAGCCGTTTTCGCCTTCGGTAAAATAAGCGTCCACACAAGCAATTACTTTGGCAATGGCAAGAGGCGCTTTTTGTGCTATTTTACCCAATATGTCGGTACATTTAGGTATAAGCTCATCGGGCTGCACTACATAATTTACCAAGCCCAATCGGTAGGCTTCATCGGCAGAAATCATATCGGCGGTCATGAGCAGTTCAAGGGCTTTACCCTTTCCTACCAATTGCACCAATCTTTGTGTACCACCATAGCCGGGTATAATACCTAAGTTTACTTCGGGCTGCCCAAATCGGGCGTTGGGTGTTGCCACGCGCAGGTGGCAAGCCATAGCCAGTTCGCAACCGCCGCCTAAGGCAAATCCGTTTACGGCTGCAATAATGGGTTTGGGGTAGCTCTCTACGGTTTTAAAAATATGATAGGCGCGGCTTACCATATCTAACCCCTGCCGGGTATTAAAATGGGCAAACTCGGCTATATCAGCGCCGGCGGCAAAGGCTTTGGGTCCGGAGCCGGTAAGTATTATCCCTTTTACGGCGGCATCGGTTTGATAATTTTGCAAGATTTCCTGCAAACTAATGAGCAGTTGGGTGTTTAGGGCGTTCAGTTTTTCTTGGCGGTTAATGGTAATGGTTAATATGCCATTATCGGGGTTTAGCTGTGTGAGCAGTAAATTTGATGACATAGGGATAAATGGTTATGGGTGAACGTAAAATGGCGTTGGTTTTTTACGGCGTAAGGCTCATGCCGTTTAGTTTATAGTAGGCAATAGCAGCGGCTATTTTATCGTAGCCATATTGGTTGTTTAGGTGGTTACTAATGGTACTTAATGCGGCAGTTGGCGAAAGTTTTTCAATAACGGGTAAAATTTGTTTCAGTTCGGGCAGCTCCACTAAGTGGTAAATGTTAATGGGGTAGCCTTTTTCGTACAGTTCAGCCAAATGTCGGGCAATGGTGGTGGGTGTAAGGTTGCGTTGTTGAGCAATTTGGGTAGGGCTGTGTGGGTGGAGTAGGTAAAAAGCATAACTTACCTGTCGGGTAGCCGGTTTAAAATCTTTGCCCTCGGTGCGCAAAAATCGGGCAATTTCGTCCATAAAAGCATTGCCATAATCGGCAAGTTTTCTAACGCTCACACCGTTTATGAGTTTCATTTCGGCGGGTATAAGCGGAAACTGTGCAGCCATTTCCTGCAAGGTAGCATCAGAAAAAATCATATGTGGCGGCACTTCGGCGGCATCGGCAATTTGCTTGCGCAGTTGTAGGAGGCGTTCAAACAATTGCTCTGCAAACAGTTCCTGTTGGCTTTTGGGTCTTACATTGGCATAAGCGCCTGTTTTTTTGGCATCGGTAATGGGCGAGTACTGCACCAACCCCACTTTTTGCCCGTTAAACAATACCTCGTTGCTGGCAGTGGTAAGGGCAAGGGCATAGTTTTTATGATAGGCAATTTCTATAAGCCCCAGTTGAATAAGTTGAATAAGGTAATCGTTCCACTCGGGGTGTTTAAGGTCTTTACCTACTCCAAACGTTTTAATTTGGTCGTATTGATTTTTGGTTACGGTAGCGCTTCTTATGCCTCTGAGCACATCAATTACCACGCCCATAGGGGCAGCCTGCTGTAGGCGAGCCACAGCCGAGAGGGCTTTTTGGGCTATTAGTGTGCCGTCAATTTGCTGGCGAGGGTGGCGGCACACATCGCAGTTGCCGCAGTTGGCATCGGTTTGCTGGGCAAAATAGTTGAGCAAAATGCGTCTTCGGCAAATTTGGGCTTCGGCGTAGTGTTGCAGCATTTGCAGTTTTGTCAGTTTTACTTCTTGTCGGGCGCCGCCCTCGTCTTCTATAAACTTGCGGCGTTGTATAATATCGGCATAAGAGTAAAAGAGCACGGTTTTAGAGGGCAGCCCGTCGCGTCCGGCGCGCCCTATTTCTTGGTAGTAGCTTTCAATGTTGGAGGGTACGTTGTAGTGCAGCACAAAGCGCACATTAGATTTATCTATACCCATACCAAAGGCTACGGTAGCACAAACCACCCGTATATTATCGCGCAAAAAAGCCTCTTGTACGCGGCTTCTTTCATCGGTTTCCATACCGGCATGGTAAGCGGCGGCGTTAATGCCGCGGGCGCGGAGGCGCTCGGCAAGGGTTTCTGCGCCTTTACGGCTAAGGCAGTAAATGATACCGGCTTGGCGGGGGTGTTCGTCTAAAAAGTGGATAATGCGTTTTACCCTATCTATGGCAGGCAGCACGGCAAGGCTAAGGTTGGGGCGGTCAAAGGAGGTAATAAACTGCCGGGGGTTGTGCAGGTACAGTTGTTCTACAATATCGGCACGGGTAACCTTATCGGCGGTGGCGGTAAGCGCTATAAAGGGCACATTGGGAAAGCGGTTTTTTAGCGTGCGCAGTTGTCCGTATTCGGGTCTAAAATCGTGCCCCCAAAAAGAAACACAATGAGCCTCATCAATGGCAATAAGGTTCACTTGCAATTGCGACAAAAAGTATTGGAATCCTTCGGACTGAATTTTTTCGGGCGAAACGTACAGGAGTTTTATTTGTCCCGATAAGCATTGCTGTTCCGTTCTCCTTTGTTCATCAAGGCTCTGGGCGCTGTTTATAAAAGCGGCGGTAACACCGTTTTGTTTTAGGGCTTCTACCTGGTCTTTCATTAGGGCAATAAGTGGCGATACCACCACGCCTACGCCGGGCATAACCAACGCCGGAATTTGGTAACAAACCGATTTGCCGCCTCCGGTGGGCATTAGCACCAGTACATCAGACCCTTGCAGCACGGTATCTATAATTTCTGCCTGCATGGGTCTGAATTGGCTGTAGCCAAAATAAGTTTTTAGAGCTTGTAGGGGGGTAATTGCGTATGTGTGCATAGTAATTTTAGAATCCGCTCCAAAAGTACGCACTTTTTTTGAATGAAAGCCATATTTTGTTATATATACTGTACATTGTCAATTCTTATCCTACAACAAGGATAATTTTGGCTAAGGAGCAAAGACTCAAAGATGTTTTTTTGTTCTCTTTGAGTTTGTCTATTTTTAGCCATCTTAGTAGCGGATAGTTTTGGTAGATAGAAGATGGTAGTGGGTACCAATAACTAACAACTAATTTGCGCCTTTGCGAGAAAAAGCATTAAATTTGCAGCTACTTAGGTACTGCCCATCATGCAGGTTCATGGCGTATTTGCAGGCAGCTAATTGGTAAGATTTCCGGCAGCAATTAGCACACGGATAACACGGATGCGGCTGATTAGCGCCGATTTTTTAAAAATAGTAGCTACTTAGGTACTGCCCATCATGCAGGTTCATGGCGTATTTGCAGACGGCTAATTGGTAAGATTTTACGCCAAGAACACCAAGTCTTTGCGATCATTGCGCTCACCTTTGCGTTCTTTTGGTTATCACAAGGAATTTAGTTAAGACCAAAACACAGGGTAAGTAGTTACTTAAATTTAATGTTTTTGTGCCCAAAACTTGGCTGCGTGAGATACAGCATCAGCAGCATACAATAAGATACGTGCCGCTTAAATTAAGCGACAAATACAAAAAATATGTTTTGGTATTACACCACCTTATCTGCACAGCAAGAGCTGGCAAAGGCATCGGGTTTGGCTTTAAAAACAAAGCCCATGCCCAGTATGTAACCCATTGCATCGCGCAAAGCCGTGTTAGATTCAAAGTTGGGATTAGTGTTAATATCGGCATGAACCTCCATCTCTATGTTGTAGCGGTCAAACAAGTCGCAGAGTTCATAGGCAATGCTGATAGATTTGGCTACTTCGGTTAACATACGTTCTTTGAGCGAAAAATGCTGGGTGCTTCTTTCGTTGTAAATAAACATAAAGCCCCCTTTTTTTTCGCGAAGAAAGACAATTACCGTGGCAAACTCTACCGCATCGCCACGCACCTGCGAGTCGCTGCCAATACATACTTTTAACCTATTACCGTTTGCAGTTTCTTTAACTATGGTTTCTTCTACTGCTTTTTTGATTGAGGTAATTTGCTCGCCGTTTAATCTTCGCCATTTGTTGTTCATACTATTTTGTTTTGTTGGTAAAGGAACATCTTTTATGTAAAATACCTGTTAGGGTAATGTTATCTTTTTGTTAGATGGGGCAAATTTAATAAGTTTTAATAATGGACTGCGATGCAAGGTTGTGTTAGCGCTTGGTATGTGTAAATGGGAGGCATTTATATACATAAACTACATGCTGAAATAGAAACTGCAAAAGGGGTAAAAAAAGTTCCCGAATTTTTTTTGGTCAAAAAAGGGTTTTTTAGTTACAAGTTCCAAAAATTTACTTATCTTTGCGCTCCGATTAAAATTAAAGCATTTCAACGCCATGAAGAAAGGTATCCATCCTGACAAGTATAGATTAGTCGTTTTTAAAGATTTCTCTTGCGACTATGCTTTTTTAGGTAAATCATGTGCCGATACTAAAGACAAAATAGTATGGGAAGACGGCAATGAGTACCCGCTTATTAAGTTAGAAATTTCTAACGCCTCGCACCCGTTCTTTACCGGTAAAACCAAATTTGTGGATACAGCCGGTAGAATTGAAAAATTTCAGAAAAAGTACGCCAAATTTTCCAAAAAGTAGCATTTTGTACTATTTTTTTGCAAAACAGCCCCGATTTAACAAAAATCGGGGCTGTTTTTGTTGTGGGTAGTGGGTAGTTTTGGTAGATAGTATATGTATAGTAGTGGGTATCGGGTAGTTATCATTCGTAACCCGCAATTCTTAATTCGTAACACAAACCAAGTTGCCGTAAACGGTATTAGTAAATAAGCAATTTCACCAATTCTTTTTCGGGGGCAAATTGTCTGTAACCTACTGATTTTGCATTTATTTTTACCGGTTTGTGTGCTATTGGTTTACTTTGTGCGCTCATTTTGCGTTACCTTTATACTTTGTTTTTTAAACTCCCGTATTTCCATGAATAAAGCAAGTTTTTTTGCGCTGCCGGTTTTGTTTTTATGTTCCTATATGTTGGCAGTGGCGCAAGTAAGCGCCGGTGGTGCGCCGTATAGCTTTGTATATCCCAATCAGGTAAGCGCTTATGTGCCGGTAGCTACCCTGCCTGCGGTAGATGTGGCTGCCCTACTTGCCGAAGATGCCTTAAACGATGCCAAAAACCAACCCTACCGGTTTGGGGCGGAGTTAAAAGTACAATTTACGCCCGATAATGCCGGGCTGTGGGAAACGCTGCCTAATGGCGACCGCTTGTGGCGACTGCGTATTTATGGCAAACAGGCGCGCACAATTAACCTTATTTTTAGTAGGTTTTATATGCCGCCCGGCGCTAAACTACACTTGTATAATGGCTCTAAAACCGACCTGATAGGCGCTTTCACTTCTGCAAACAACAAGCCGCATGGGCAGTTTGCCACCGGCTTACTGCGCGGCGATATAACTACCTTAGAATACTACGAACCCGCATTGGTAGCCGGGCAGGGTAAAATAGCCATATCAAAAGCGGTGTATGGATACAGAGGCTTTTTTTCGCCCGAAAAAGGATTTGGTGATTCGGGGGGGTGCAATAACAATGTAAACTGCCCCGAAGGTGCAGACTGGCAAGACCAAAAACGCTCGGTTGCCCTTATCATTTCGGGCGGATTCAGGGCTTGCAGCGGGGCTATGGTAAATAATATAAATAATGATTGTACGCCCTATTTCCTTACCGCCAACCACTGTTTAGACGGCTCGGTAAATACATGGGTGTTTATGTTTAACTATGAAAGCCCCACCTGCGATAATATAGACGGACCACTAAATCAAACTACATCGGGCTGCACATTGGTAGCAAATGCTCCTGCATCAGATTTTGCACTATTGTTGCTTAGCGAGGTGCCGCCCATTGATTACAACGTTTACTATGCCGGCTGGAGCGCCGAAACCACACCCGGCACCTCATCGGTAGGCATACATCACCCTGCCGGCGATATTAAGAAAATTACCTTTAATTATGACCCATTAGTCAGTACCGAAGGGTTATCGGGCGTGGCAGATTCACATTGGGAGGTTACCGAGTGGGAAGACGGCACTACCGAAGGCGGTTCATCGGGTTCACCTCTGTTTGACCAAAATAAACACATTGTGGGGCAGTTGCACGGTGGCACGGCATCGTGCAGCAGCATTACCTATGATGCCTATGGCAAGGTTTCGTACTCATGGAATACCGGCGCTACTGCCTCTAACCGCCTGCGCGATTGGCTAGACCCGGGTAATACCGGCACATTGGTTTTAGACGGCCGAAACTGTAGCGAAGCCGTTTACAGCCTTGATGCCGGCATTGCACAGATAACCGCGCCCGGTTCGTTTTTGTGCAATGTGTCTGCTATTACCCCGCAGATATTAGTACGCAATTACGGCAGTACACCGCTTACCGCCTTAACCATTGCCTACCAAATAAACGGTGGTTTAATAGAAACGCTGGAATGGACGGGTTATTTGGAGTTTTTATCGCCGGCATATATTTCGCTGCCCTCCATATCGCTGCCCGATGGGGAGCATACCTTGTGGGTTGCCGTAGTACAGCCAAACGGCATAGCCTTAGACGAAAATATCTTAAATGATGCCGCCACTACTACTTTTACGGTTACCGGTGGGAGTGATATAGCAGTGCAAATTGTGTGCGATTTTTGGGCAGAAGAAACCTCTTTTACCATTACCAACCAGCAGGGGCAAACTTTTTATACCGGCGGCGGTTTTAGCGCATTTCAAACCTATAATCTCAGCTACTGCCTGCCGATGGGCTGTTATATTTTTACCATTTTAGATTCTTACTGCGATGGTATGGACCCGGGCGCAAGTTATGCCGTTGCGCTGCCCGATGGTACCGTTGCCGTACAGGGTGGCGGTAATTTTGGTTGCTCGCAAGCCTATAATTTTTGCGTAGAAAGCTCCGCTTTAATTGCCACTATTGACACTGCGTACTTGCAACCCTGCAACTTGCCGGGGGTGGTGCAGTTTTATGGCGGCAATGACGGCGCTACTACTTACAACTGGCAGTTTGAGGGTGGTTTTCCGGAAACCTCTACTGAGCAAAACCCCATTATCATTTACAACCAACCTGGGGTGTATGATGTAAGCCTCATAGTAAGTAATAGCCTTAACACTGATACTTTAATGCTTACAGATTACCTCACTATTTACCCCGCTCTTTCTCTGAATGGCAGCATAACCCCCGCCCAAACACCCAACTCCACTGATGGAGCTATAGCGCTCCTTGCCGAAGGAGCACAATCGCCTTATATTTATGGATGGTCTAACGGAGCTACTACGCCCGATATTGCTAATTTAGCGCCCGGACAGTACTGTGTAACCCTTACGGCTGCCAATGGCTGCACGGCAACTGCTTGTTATACCGTAGGCACAGTGGTAGGACTACCCCACAGCGCTACCGGTGGCAGTACTATTGCACTATACCCCAATCCGGCAAGCGATGCGGCTTGGTTGTTGCTGCAAATGCCGCAACCGGGCAGTTTTACCGCTTCTATTTACGATTTGCCTGGCAGGTTACTGCAACGGTTTCCGTTAGAGGCAACTACATCGGGCAGCCACACCTTTGAGTTACCACTCCAAAACCTGCCCAACGGCGTTTACCTGCTTACTGTTGAAAGTAAAGACCGGCAGGTTGCCGGTACGGTGCGCTTGGCTATAGTGCGGTAAGATTGAAGGGAGAGTAGGGCAGAGCCTATTTGTTCTCCCCCCCTCAAAGAAGGGGGGAGTTTATATTGTCCGTTTTTTTAACCCACTTTCCGCACCCC
>DDVC01000003.1 GCA_002345145.1 Bacteroidetes bacterium UBA2322 | reverse complement strand
GGAATGCAATCGGGTATGTAGAAAAAGTGTTTGTCATCTACCGGGCTTGCAAAGGGTACGCTCCAAGTTGATGCACCTGTGCGGTGCGGCAGTTGGGCGGCGGTATATTCATCGGTGTTGTACAAGAAGCCCATAAGAGGATTTCCGGCTATATCCTGCCCTTGTATATTAAGCACAATGGTTCCTGCCAAGGCTTCAAGGTAGGCTGCCGGAATGGTTATTTCTGCCACCGTATTATTTTGGGTAAATGTGGCGGCGGTGTATTGGTAAGTATCTTGGTTGAGGGTAAAAAAGAGTGCGTTCATAGGCTCAGAAGCAGTTATTTGTACTGTAACAGGCGTGTCTGCTACCCAACCATTGTTTAGCGACTCTAACTCATAAACCAACTTGCCGGGCGGGTTGCCGGCGCCATTGTTGTAATCGGCATCCCAATTCCAGCGGGCAGTATATAGGGGCAAACCTAATAGGGTAATGCTAACCTCTTTAATGTATGGGCGGAAGTTGTCGATGACTAAAGTATTAGGATTGGAAGCTGAAAAGTCGCTGTGATACTCCTCCCCTGTTACCGTTACCAATCGGGCATATAACTCATATTCATTATCGGGATAACGGGCATCCTCCGTAATGTGGGCATACCGGATTTCCGTGTCTGAGTAATCGTCATCTTTATGAATGCGCAATTTCAGGTCTGAAAAGTAAAAATCATCGTAGGGGTAATTGCTATAGGCATAGGGGAAAATGCCTGTTCTTGTAGTGCTACCTTTCCCAATATTATCATCGGGGTGGGCAATATCCACACCATTGAATGGAAAATTAGTGGCAGCTGTTGGTGTGCCATTGTGCGCCGGAAAACCGGGAGATGGGTATCTGTCCACTCCAATTCTGGCACCATGCACAATTTTACTTTCCAACCAAGCACCTTTTATAAGTTGGTATGCCGATGTTGTTGCAGCTTTTTCTTTAATATACAATGCTACCTCATCAATATTCACGACAGCATTAGCATACGAGGATCCACTTACCGCATCTGCCATGGCGCACCTCACTTTTATTGAAGAAAAAGTGGTGGGCGAATAGTTGATGTTTTGAAAATCTAAATCCACAAGATATTCCGGCTCGGCATGAGTTACATACTGAAGTGGGTCTTTGGTTCGGCGCATTTGATTTGTAGCTGAATAGTACTGGAGGAAAACATCATTTCCATCTGGTACATTAGTGGTTAAACTATATAGGTGAAGATGTACTTGAAAATCTCCGCCGGAGTTACCCATTGCCCCAATAGGAATATCTAAATTTGTTACCTGATTGGTGGTGGTTAAAGGTAAACCTCCATTTACATCGGGATGGGTGACCGTTCCTCCGTTAACATTGGAAAAAGCCACAGGGGTACCGCCGGCAGGGTTATATATAATTGCATAGCTATTTTGGTCGGGCGGATTTAGTTTTTTCATGAGTATATTGCCCCACTGAACGCCTTCGCTTGGAAAGTCACCTTCTTCATCAAAAAAGAGGTGTCCGTAACCAAAAATATGCTCACCTTCAATTACAACTACTTTGTAATGATTGGTGAAACCTAAATTTAAGATAGCCGTAATGGTGCCGGTTTCTATGGGGTAGATATGGTCGCCAGCATCATCATTTCCACCCTGTGTACTAAAATCAACCCCCATGTGCCAACGGCTGTTTGAACCGCGTCTGCCGTAATCGGAAGTTACATGCCCTGCCGTCATAGGGAAAATTGCGCCATATTCTGTGCCGGTCATGGACTGATTATAATTGTTGGTAATTGCATTGCTGCAATCTGTACATGTTGAAAACCTAAGAGGCTGCGCCCCTAAATGTGAGAGGTAGGAAATTCCAACAAACAACTGTAAAAACAAGTAAATGATATTTTTTTTCATGGTTTAGTGTTTTAAGGGTTCTTGGTTAAAATCTTTTTCGTACAAGTAAATTACTTCTTTGTTTTTTATGGTAGGGTGCCTAAAAACAAAGCCGGTTGCTGTTATATCTTTAAGGCGCACCCGTTCTTCCCATAAGAATTTCTTCCGGTACAACTTGTTTTGCGAAAAGTCAAAAGCAATATACTCTATATATAAATCTTTTTGTAAAGTAGCCTTTAACTGATTGCTTAATATTAACTTTCTATGCATTGTCATAGCCGGTAAAACCATCTTATGGTGCTCCAACTGGTTAAATACCACTAACCCCAAATGCGTATCAATAATGTTTATACCGTCATAAGCCGGTATACTTCCAACCACGCAATCTCCGTGCGGTCCGCCAAAACCTCCGTAGCCATAAGCCAGGTATCTGCCGTCATCAGTCAGTATTAGGTCTCCTAAACCTCCGTTCATGTTTTTCATGGCAAATATGCGCTCGCCTTTATTGTTAAATTTAAGCAGGTAAGTATTTGCGGCAACAGCCCCTCCGCCCTCGCCAAAAAAAACCAGAGTATAGAAAACTATTACATAATTCCCGCTTTCTGATTTTCTCACACCGTAGCGAGTAGATGTGCTGTACATTTTGCAGGTATCAATGTTTTCAAATGGGAGGTTGGGCAGCAATAGTTCAACTATCTGCTTTGAACTTACTTTTTCTAAGTTGTATCTTTTGAAAGGGTTTGTGTTGCTTTTTCTTTCTAAAATAGGAAATGGCAATTTTTCAAAAGGGCAGTTAGCCTGCACATCAAAACGGCTGCACACATCGCCCGATGTTTTGCAAACAAATTCAATACTAACGGGTCTTTCGTTGGAGTTGGTGTTTATCACTATCTCATTATCTTCCTCTCCCTCGCTGAGTTTTTGGGACGGGGTGATAATGATGTTTCGGTTGCTGTATTGTGCCATAAGCGTTTGCACACACGGCAGGGCTGCAAGCAAAGCCCATAATAACCCAAGTTTAAGGGTTGATATAAAATAAAGCGTTTTCATAAAAAGGGGGTTTTTAAAATGATAAAATACAATACCTAAGCTGCTTTTTTTGCCCTGTAAGACAGAAAAAAACAAGCCGTATGCCGCTGCTAAAAACAGCTATGTAAGCAAACTTATGGTACTAAGGAGGGCGCAACACAGCGTAGCTTACAATTGCCTGTAAGCCAACATATATGGGGGGGGTATTATATGTATGTGTCGCTATCGTCATCGGGAGGAGGGAATTTTGTTTATATTTGGCACAATAATACGTGTTATTTTGTATGGTTGTATGGGGGTGAGGGGATTTTTTTATAGTCGTTTTCCCGATAAAACA
>DDVC01000097.1 GCA_002345145.1 Bacteroidetes bacterium UBA2322 | reverse complement strand
AAAAACAAAACAAAATTAAAAAACAGAATGGTGCATTTAATTTTACCCATGCAATGTACCCTAATTTTACCTTTGTTAATAATGCAGTCATACAATAATAAAAAAAGCCGCCTTGCAAAACAAAGCAGCAAAAAATTGTACTAAACAATAATGTCTATTTAAAAACGCCGTTAAATAAATTTGTTAAAAACAACTTATTGAGGTGTGTAATTTTGTTGTTCTTTTTTTTTATTTAGTACGCCGTATTAAAGAAAAGTCAAAAAATCGGGCAATATCATTGGGGTTACTTTTGTATTTAAACATTAATAAACCCAAAATAGCATACATCGTTTCACAAACAATAATGCGTTGGTTTTCGAGCAACACCGATAAACGTTTTACATCGCCTTCTTTTTCTTGCTGCCTTAAACGGATAGATTCAAGCGTATTGTAAAAGCTGATTACTTGTATTTGCAAGGCGTTTAAAGGAGCATATTCGGTTAGTTTGTCTGCAAGAGCTTTTATGGCAATTATGCGGTTTTCGTATGTACCTTTTAAAAATGGAGCGCGTTTGTTAGGAAAAATTTCAATTTCGGTAGGCGAGTCTTCGGTATAAACATTTCTTACAGCTCCTTCCCATAAGCGCAGTTTTTGGGTCATTTGGTTTTCTAAAATATCTTGTAAACTTGCAGTTTTACCCTTGTAAGTACCTTTTACTGTTTGCCAGTTGGCATAAATAATGGCGTAATCCCTAAAAATAGGGTCAAGCATGTTATACATATTGGCTATATCGGGGTCTGTTTGTTCGTTAGCCAATTTTGCATGAGTATCGGCAAAAAGAGTAAGCGCTTTGGTAAAAGAGTGGCGTGTATTTGCTAAAAAAGTATTGTACAACGGCGCCCATAATCGTTTTGACATAATAGCACATTTAAATCTGAAAAAAAATTGAACTACTTTATAACTTTTTAGGCAAATGTTTATTGTTTATGTATGCAAAATTACAAAAAATACAATTGTTCAACAAATTTTGGCGTCATCGGTTTTAAAGCATTACTCCAAAATTTAGCTTTTGAGTAATCGGGTTTTAAGAATGTGTTTAAAATAAGGTAAGCTGTTTTCTTTGTGTTCTTGTTTTTTTGTTCATTTTGCAAGCGCTTAACCACTAATGCGGTAAAACAAGCCTGTACTTTACCTAAAATTTGCTTGTTAGCAGCGTGGCTTAAAAAAAGTTTTTAACTTGCCCTGTTTTTAGGCAGTTACCTTATAATACTGCCAAATTGCCGCCACATATTCAGTTGCTGCTTATGCCCTCTGCGCCGTTAAACGTGGTAATCAGCTATTCGCCTATTGATAGGGAACATTTTACCAAAATAGCCAATTTTTTGCAACCCCATGTTAATAGGGGTAGCTTTTTTGTTTGGCACAAAGGCAGCATTGCGCCCGGACAAAATACAGACCAAGCTACCGCAAATGCCCTGCAAACTGCCCATGCCGTTATTTTGCTCCTTAGCATTGATTACCTTACCGGCGAGTGGCAAACCATAGAGCCGCTCCTAAAACACCTGCCCCAAAACAGCATTATACCTGTTTTAGTGCGCCCCTGCTGCTGGGATTTTGAACCCGTATTGCAACACCTGAGTATTTTGCCCGATAAAGATACCCCGCCCGTTGCCGATTTAACCGAAACCCAGCTATACCAAACCGTTGTGCTTAAACTCATAGCCACCCTAAACCAACTTGGTAATACCAATGCTTTGCCCCTGCCGCCTACCCTGCCCTCTACGCCGCCTACTACCGGCAATGCCCAACTGATGCACCTTAAATATACCTGCAACCGAACCGTACAAAAAGGCGAGTTCCTTAAAAGTACTCTCCTAAACCGACAGCAAAAAATACTTTACTTTTACATAAGAGGGTTGGCAAACCAATCTACCGATGGGCTCAGTAAGCGGTTTTACCACCGCGAAATTCCCGGCAATCCGGTGTTTGGCGGTAAAAACATTTCGCCCCAATTTGTGTTTGTGCCCCTCCTGCCCGATGATGACCCCGAAGTGTTTAAACTTAACTTTATTGACGACCTTGCTCAACAACTTAAATGCACTAACCAAGATATTTACCTTAATGCCAACATTGAGCAGCTACTAAGCGCCGTTTGTGTGCGCCCCTACGACATAGTGTGCATAGGGCTTAAACTAAAAAGCGAAAAATGGAGCGCCGCCGTGCCCCCGTTTTTAGAGTGGCTGCTTACCCAATTTTGCCAATGCAACCAAACCAATATGCCCGTTTTTCTTTTTTTCTTGCTCATAGATTACGCCTCCCAAACCCAGCAACAACAAATAGAAACCGAACTTAAACAACTTAAAGCCCGGTTTGAAACCCAAGATATTAAAGCAAACCTACTTTCGCCCTTAGATAAAGTACCCAAAATAGACATAGAAATTTGGCTCGAAGCTAACCTTCGCCGGCTCGATGACGCCGACCGCACCGCCCTCCTGCAACAGTATTTTGCCAACCAAACCGAGTTTGATATGCGAGAGGTAGAGCAAACCTTAGAAACCATTTTAGAACAATACAACGCCCAATTTAACCCCTAACCTACCCCATTTTACTCACCGCTCATAAACTACCACCTTATATGGCTGAAATTACCCTCCAACTAAACCAATTGCCCGAAGCCGGTTTTAACAAACCCAAACCCCAAACCTACCAGCTCGACGCCCCACTGCAAGCCGCAGTAGAAGTAGCCATTAACTTAGGTATGCCACTACTCATTACCGGCGAACCCGGCACCGGCAAAACACAGCTTGCCCACAAAATAGCTTTTGACCTTAATAAACATAATCGGGATTTTTTACCCACGCCGCTTGTGTTTCACACCAAAACCACCTCTGCCGCTACCGACCTTTTTTACCAATACGATGCTATCAGGCATTTTTACGATGCAGGCGTAAACAAACAAACCCAGCAAGCGCTGCCACACGTAAGTGAGTACATAGGCTTGCAGGCATTGGGTAAAGCCATTGCCCTAACTGCTCCCGTAGGCAGCCCACAGCGCAAATACCTAAAAGATGCCAACCTTACCGGTTTTGCCGGCGGTTCCGTAGTGCTGATTGACGAAATAGACAAAGCCCCGCGCGATTTTCCTAACGATATTTTGTACGAAATAGAACGTTTTGCCTTCCAAATAAAAGAAGACAATAATACAGAATTGCTAAAAACCGATGCCCACAAAATTATTGTGCTGATGACCAGCAATTCCGAAAAAAACCTGCCCGATGCTTTTTTGCGCCGATGCATCTTTTACCATATCCCTTTTCCCGATGAAACCAAACTGCTCAATATCTTACAAAGCCACTTAGGTGAAAACTCGCCATACGCCAGCGCCCATTTAATTAACCTGTTTATGCAGGTGCGCCAACTGCTCACCAAAAAAAAACCCGCCACTGCCGAGCTGCTCAATTGGGTAAAAATGTTAGAAACCCACAATTTCCTCCAAAAATCGGCACAAGACCAGCAAAAAATCATGCGCATCAGTTATGCTATTTTGGCAAAAACTTTCGATGATTTGCAAATCCTCCTTTCCAAACCATAACCCGCAGCCTGCCCATACATGCCTGCCTCGCATACATACCCGTTTTTGCAGCCACTAATGCAGCAATTAGAAGCCGAAGGGTTTGCCATTAGCATGGATACCCTGCTGCGCGTAGAGTATGTATTGCTCCATTTAGGTAAACAATACCGCCACCAACCCCAAAAACTAAAAGAAATACTATGCCCCATTATTGCCAACAGCGAGCCGGAACAGGTTAAGTTTAACCGCATTTTTGACCTCTACATACAACAACTAAACGCCTCCGATGCCCTGCCCCAAGTGCCGGTGCCGCAAGAGCCGGTAAAATGGGGTAAAATAAACCCCAAAACCATACTGCTTTGCATCGGGCTAATAGGCGCATTATTAGCCATTGGCATTGGCGTTGCTTTATTATTTCCGCCACAAGCGCCCCTACCCTATGCGCCGCCCCCTGCGCCTACCCCCGCCCCTGTTTGCCCTGCCAACCAAAAACCGCCCGTTTTTTTTGAAGCCTCTAACCTAACCCCCGCCTACGCACAAACCGTAACGTTTACCAATAAAAGCATTACCCAACAAAACCAACCGGTGGTGTACCAATGGAACTTTGGCAATGGTAAACCCATTCAGTCTAATGAACCCACCATTACCCATACTTTTTACCAAACCGGCATAGTGCCCGTAAGGTTATACGCCTACTACCCCAATACCCAAAATCCCACCTGCGATAGTATTTATACCCTAAGCCTCAGCATAACCGCACCCCTTCAAAAAATTACTTTGCCTGCTATGTATCCGCAGGCAGAAACCAATATGTACCACCTAAGCCCCAACTGGGCAAAACCCATTGCCATTACCGCTGTTTGGGCAGTATTGCTTGCCCTGCTGCTATTAGCCGGCTTATGGTACAATAAGGTAAAAACCCAAGCAAAACAAGCTGCCAACCAACTCATAGCCGAGTTTTTGCGCCAACAACAACAAAAAAACGCCAAAGGAGGTAAAGAACCCCCTTTTCATATTCCGTTTCCTAACCAAGATGCACACATAGAAGCCGCACAAGAAGTATTTGACGCCGCCGCCGCCATGCGCCAAAGGCAAAGTAGCGAGGTAATGCGCTTAAACCTGCCCAAAACCATACAGCATACCATACGCGCCGGGGGTATGCCCACCCTCTTTTATGCCCGGCAAAGCCAAGCCACTGAGTACCTTGTACTTATAAACCACACTTGCCAAAACGACCATCGGGCTAAATTTTTTGAACATTGGATAGATTCCTTAGCCCGAGAAAATGTTCTCTTGGATAAATACTTTTTTCGGCACGACCCCCGACAATGCTGGAACACAACCTACCCAAACGGCATAACCTTACAAGATATAGCCAAACTACACCCAAAACACCGCCTCCTTATTTTAGATGATGGCAATTACCTGCTCCACCCACTTCGCCCGCAACTAAAAGAGTGGGTAAACACCGCCTTTGAAACATGGAGCAAACGCGCTTTTGTTACGCCTGCACAACCACAGCAGTGGAGTTATACAGAGAGCCTGCTCAGTCAGGTTTTTGTAGTTGTTCCCGCCAACTTGCAAGGACAAGCCCAGCTTGCCGAACTGCTATCGGCAGATGAAAACCCCGATTTTACCAATCTCAAAACCCGATTTTTGCGCACCCACCAACACCCTCCTATGCCCGTGCGCAGCGCCCACGATACCAATATAGACTGGAACGCCCTGCAACTATACCTTACCGTTTATGACCAAAACGGCTACCCTAATACCGCTTTGTTTACCTTGCTTTGTGCCCTTTCTTGCTTTGAACCCATCACCTGGGAGGTTACCTTAGCCATAGCCAAAGAACTCAAAGATAATGCAATAGTACCCCCGCAAGCGCTTACCCACAACCACCTGCTGCTGCTGGCGCGCCTGCCCTGGCTGCAAGAAGCCAATATGCCCCAACCCGTAAGAGCTTATTTGGCACAACAATTAAGGCAAATGCCCCAAGTAGAACTCCTTGCCCGAAAAGCCGCCATTGAACTGCTCGATAGCATTGACCTTAAACCCGACTCCTTTGCCCGCCGAAAAAAAGAACAATACCTAACCGAACAACTCCGCCAATCGGAAGAAACGCTCACATATATTCAGCAACAGCAGCAACAGCAACAACAGCAGCAGCAAACATCTGCCAATAAACAAAAAGGCAGAGTTACCAACATAGCCCAAGCAGAAGAAACCGCACAAGTTATAGAACCCCATTCTTTATTAACTAACCTGCAACAATGGTGGAAAAACCGACTGCAACCCCATAACAACCAAACCCCGCCCGATGCCCAAACCGAATACAATCGCCAATTGCGCAATACCCTCCTTTGGCGGCAATCTTTTACCCAAATACTGCCGCAGTGGGGTAAATACCTGCCCTTGTTTTTGTTAGGCATAGCGCTTATTACCGCGCTGGGTTTGCCGGTTTTTGTAGTAGCAGTTTTGTACCTTACATATATAGCCCTTACCCGCCAAACCCAAAAAGCCGCCTTGCCCGTGGGCATATTGTTGGCTGCTTTGCCCGGCGTGGCGCTGTGGGCATCGGTCATACTGAGCCAAATGGGTTATACACAGGGGCATTTATACCAATCTTTGGCAAAAGACCCCGCCGCCATTCGCATAAATGAAGGGGTAAAAGCCTTTTACCAAAACGACCTCGCCACTGCCGAAACCGCCTTTACCCAAGCCTATAATACCTCAAAAAATTACGACCTTGCCTCCTACAATCTTGCAGTTACCTACTACACACAAGGCGTTGGTTACTATACTACCGATGCCTACGAAACAGCCATAAAAGCCTTTAAACGTGCCGCCCCCATTACCGATACTACCGAACTCCAATACAATATATGGCACAACTTAGGCGCATGTTACCAAATGCTCAGTTTGCAAAAACTACCCGAACAAAATAGATTTTGGGCGCCTGCCAACGAAATAGCCTTAGCCTACTACGATAGCCTCAATAATGCCAACCCAGCCTATTACAATCGGTTTGCGTCTAACTTAGCAGTTATGTTAGATAAAAAACAACTAACCGAGTACTATTTTCCGCCGCGCAAACTACCTGCCTATTCCCCGCCCATTACTGCCTATGCCATAGCCGGCAATGGCAGCATGCTCCTTACCGGTTATGCCGCCGGGCAGTGCCGCCTATGGCATTTGCCCTCGCTTACACCCTTGCACACCTTTGAGGCAAGCATAGGCACAATAACTGCGCTGGGTTTTTCGGCACAGGGGCAGTTAAAAGCCGCCGGTGGACAAAAAGGGTTTGCCGTGTGGAACTTAACCGGCGAAGAAATTATAAATACACAAGCGTATGGCGGCGTGAGCCAGCTATCCTTTTCGCCCAATGATGAGCATATTGCTCTTAACCTCGTTTCGGGCAATTTGCAGCTATTTGCCATTGGCGCTAAAAGCATGGCGCCATTAGCCACCTTTGCTACTCCTGCCCAACCGGGTAGGCAGGTATTTGCTTTTTCGGCGTCGGGTAAACTGCTTGCTTATATTGACCAAGCCGCCCAAAATATCAACATCTTCAACATTCACGAAAACAAACAAATAGCACAAATTAGCGCCAAAGTTTATGCCGATGCCTTTACTGCCCTTGCCTTTTCGCCCGATGAGCAGTGGTTAGCCATTGGCGCTCAAAATGGCATACTTGCCCTGCACCAAACCAACAACAACTTTACCCAAACCCAACAAGTAGCCCTAAAACAACCTTTTACCGGCGGTATCAGTTTTCTGCCAAACGGCAAGTTGCTTGCCGGCACACTTGGCAACAAACCTACGCTGTGGAACGCCCAAACCCTGCAAACCGTTTGGCAATTTAATGCCGATGACCAACTGCTGCAAACCGCTTTTTCGCCCGATGGCTTATACACTGTACAACACAGCGCCGATACCGGTAAACTCAGCCTTTACCACACCGCCCTGTACCTAAATGTTGTTCTACCGGAACCCGACCCCCCAACCAATTACCTATACATAAGAGGCGTGGTAAAAGATACCAACGGCAACCCCGTACCCAATTTGGGCATTGCCGAAAAATCAAATACCGAGTCTATGGAAACCACTACCAATGAACAGGGCGAGTTCACCTTTCAATATCCTAAATCATTTTTTGCAGAAAACCAAACCCTCACCTTTGAGCTGCGCTACCCGCCGCAGTGGAAATTGGTAACACCCAATCCGCTCAAAATGCGTTTAGCCGCCCAACCCCAAAATCCGCCCATTGCCGTAACGGTAAAAAATACCGCCGCCACTGCCAACCAAACACCCAATAATACACCGCCCAATACTACACCGCCTCCGCCAAATGAAGCCGAAACAGAAGCTCGCCTCATTGAAAACCTGCGCAGCCTGCGCAAATTTGACCGCGTGGCAGATAAATTTAACAGTGGGCTGCTGCTCATTTACAACGGCGGTAAATACTTTTACCTAAACCGCTCAGGAAACCCCGCTTTTCCGGGTGTATATTACGACCAAGCTACCGATTTTACCAACGGTAATGCCCAAGTAACCCTCAATGGTAAAACCTACTACATAGACCGCACCGGTAAATGTGTAAGAGATTGCAACACCCCCCGCACCAATACCCAACAAACCGAACAACCGCAACAAAACAGGGCAAACCTTTGCCAAAACATTAACTGCGGCGCTTACGGCTACTGCAACCCCCAAACAGGCGAGTGCATCTGCACCAACGGCTACACCGGCAACCGATGCCAAAACCCGCCTAAGTAGTACTAAAAAACACGTGCGATTTTACTTTTCAGCATACTCAATGGCTTACAGCAAAAGACTCTTAAACTCAAACATATTGGGCAGTATATTTCAGTGCGCTGCACCTTGTTAATCGGGCATTTAACCGTTGCGCCCTATATTTTGGCGCTGTCCACCTTTGCAAAACCCAAAACGCCAATTTTATGGGGTTGGTAAGTAATACGCAAGGGGCAGCGCCCCGTAATCTTGGTAGCACAGATGCGTACCTTGTTTATTATCAGGTGCAGCGCACCGTAATCTGTTGCCCATTTTTAACAAGTGCATCTAAACCTTTACGTAGGCGTTTCCCCCATTGGGCGCTCAATTTAATCTAACCTTGCGTTTTTATACATGCCATTGAGCATAGTTTGGTAAGCCGGGTTATTCACCTGTACCTCCAATTGGGAGCAGGAAAACAAAAAACCAACCATAACCATACAAAAAAGGAAAACAGATGGTTAGATTTTGTAGGCAAGCAAGGGCATAAAATCAAATTTACGGTACAAGGTAACAGTACAAACAAAAAAACATCGGGTAGTTTAGCGCTGCCCGATGTTTTCTGTGATAGGTATTTTTAGGAGTTTTTATCTGCCAAGGTTTGAGCGGAAATTTTTTTCAAAAACGCCCCATTTAATGTTTTTATCGTAGTAGCCATCGCCAAAATAGCGGAGGGCTTTATCCATATCTACCGGCTCCATATAACCGGGTATAATGGTAAGTTTGCTCAGTTTATGGTCTAAAACCACTACGCTGGGCAGGTTAATTTGTCCTTCAAGGAGGGTAAGGGCTAACTCGTGTACGCCGCCGCGGGCATCGGAGCGGTATTTAAAGGTTTCGGCGCCTACGGTAATAGGTTGTTTATACTCGGCATCAAATTTTACGGCGTAGTATTTTTCGTTGATGTATTCAGCAATATCGGGGTGCTGAAAGGTAGTTTTGTCCATTTTTTTGCACCAGCCGCACCAGTCGGCATATACATCAACAATAATTTTTCGGGGTTCTTGTTTGGCAAGGTCAATGGCTTCGGTAATAGATACCCAGTTTATCTTCCCTTTTTCGCGGGGGGCATTGGGCAGGGTAAAGGCGTTGAACAGCAACATACAGCCCAGCAGGGCAACGGAAAGGATGGAAAATTTCATAGAAAAGAAAATGCTTGAGAGGAGTAAAAAATAAACGGAAAACAACTGCGCAGCCTTTGACGTATAAGCGCCATAAAGGTTTAACACAGCGCCGGTAAAAAAACCGAAATTGGCAGAGTTTAGTTGAGTTTATAGGGCACGGTCATGGTAAAAGACGGAATAACGGCTTTAAATTGGTCATGGTTGTGCTGCCTTATCATGGTAAAAGTGCCATACATTTGCCCGAACTCGGTATGCAGGTTGCAAGCCGACATATAACTGTGGGTTTGACCGGGGGCTATTACGGGCTGCTCGCCCACAACGCCAAGCCCTTCTACTTCGCGGCGTGTGCCAATGCTTTCCCAAATATGCCAATGGCGGCGCAGGAGCTGCACAGTATATTGGCTTTGGTTTTGTATGCTTATTTTGTAGGCAAAAAGGTAGTGGTTTTGCTGTGGGTTAGACCCTTCGGGGTAGTAAAATACTTCTACGCTTACCTTTATGCCATTGGTGGTGGCTGTTACCATGGTAGTTAAAACAGATAATAAAGTGATAAACTTACGCCGTATTACTGGGGTATGTTGTGTGGATTAGTCAAATTTTTCGGGTTTCATTTGCGGAAAAAGCAGCACATCTTGAATAGAGGGCTGATTGGTCATTATCATGGCAAGGCGGTCTATACCTATGCCCAGTCCGGCGGTGGGGGGCATACCGTATTCTAAGGCGCGCAGAAAATCTTCGTCTAGCATCATGGCTTCAATATCGCCTCGTTTGCCCAGTTCCAATTGTTCTTCAAAGCGGCGGCGTTGGTCAATAGGGTCGTTCAGTTCAGAAAAAGCGTTGCAAATTTCTTTACCGTTGCATATAGCTTCAAAGCGCTCCACTAAGCCGGGTTTGGTGCGGTGTTTTTTGGCAAGGGGCGACATTTCTACGGGGTAATCGGTAATAAAAGTGGGTTGTATGAGGTGTGGTTCGCATTTTTCGCCAAAAATTTCGTCTATCAGTTTACCTCGTGCCATGCTTTTATCGGTTTGTATGCCCAATTGGTGGCAAACTTCTCTTACGCCGGCTTCGTCCATGTGGGTAATATCTATGCCGGTAAAGTGCTGAATGGCTTCGTACATGGTAAATCTTTTCCATGGGCGCTTAAAGTCTATAAGGTGTTGTCCTACGGGTATTTGGGTAGTACCGTGCAGGTCAAGGGCGGCGCGTTCCAGCATGGCTTCGGTAAAGTCCATCATCCATTGGTAGTCTTTGTAAGCCACATACACTTCGAGCATGGTAAACTCGGGGTTGTGAAACCGGCTCATGCCTTCGTTTCTGAAATCTTTGGCAAACTCAAAAACGCCGTCAAAGCCACCCACAATGAGTCGTTTAAGATAAAGCTCGTTGGCAATGCGCATGTATAAAACGGTATCAAGGGCATTGTGGTGGGTTTTAAAGGGGCGTGCTGCTGCGCCGCCGTAAATGGGCTGCAGTATGGGGGTTTCTACTTCAAGGTAACCTTTTTGGGTCATAAAACTGCGCATACTGCTAATGAGTTGCGAGCGTTTTACAAAAACCTCTTTACCGGCGGGGTTTACGGTTAGGTTCACATAACGTTGTCGGTAAATAAATTCGGGGTCATGAATGGCATCATGCACGGTTCCGTCTTTTTCGGTTTTTACTATGGGCAGCGGTTTGATAGATTTGCTCAGTAGTTTCAGCTCGGTTACATGCAGGGTAGTTTCGCCGGTTTGGGTGGTAAATACGTAGCCCTTTACGCCTATAAAATCACCAATATCCAACAGGCGTTTAAAAACGGTATTGTAAAGGGTTTTGTCTTCGGTGGGGCAAATATCGTCTCGGCTTATATAGAGTTGTATTCTGCCAAAGGCATCTTGCAGCACGGCAAAGGAGGCTTTACCCATAATGCGTTTGGTCATGAGCCTGCCTGCTATTTGTACGGTTTGGAAATTACCTGCATCGGGCAAAAAGTTTTCTAAAATATCGGTAGTGGTAGCGTTTACCTCATACTCCTCTGCCGGATAGGGGTCTATACCTAAATCATGCAATTCTTGGAGCGCTTTGCGCCGCTCTAACTCTTGTTCGTTTAAATGTGGTGCCATTGTAGGGGTGAATGGGTGATGTGTTGCTATAATGAGTTTTCAGGTAAAATTACTAACCGGCGGTTCTTGTTTTTGGCGGCATTAAAACCCAAAATTAACCCCTCCCTGAATGATGAAACCGTTATACACGTAACCAAAGTTATAGATAGGTATATCGGAGTTTCGGTAGCGGTTGTATAACATGTCGTACAAAACCATTAGGTTAAACCTTGCTGCTCGCCCAAGTGGCTGACCATAACCCAAACCTACGGGAAGGCGATGTGCGGTGGCGGCTTTTTCTTCGTAGAGGTTATTGTCTTTATAGTTCAGAAAATCGTACTGTCCGTGCAAGAACAGGTTTCCGCCGGTGTTAAAGAGGTTTTCAAACGCCTGAAAACGGGCAAAAGTTCGTCCGCCCAATACTCTGCCTTTATAGCTGCTAAAACGGTAGTATTCAAAAATGGGTCCGGCGCCGGCAGAAAACCGGTTGGTAAACCGATAGCCCAACACAGGCGATGCCGAAACAAACCCGAACCCGCCGCCAAAGTTAAAGCCTATGTTGCCTTCTACAAAAAAGCGGCTGCGGTCAAACTTTCCCGATGTATTTTGTTGGTTGTTATCGGTATTGGTGCGGGCAGGCGGGGTATTGGTGCGCGGCACGGGCTGGCGTTGTGCATACAAGGTATTGGTTGCCAACAAACCGGCAATAATAAGGGTAAACAATAGTAAACCAAGGCTGCAAATGCGTGGCATAGGGGTAGTGGTTTTAAATTTAAGGCAAAATAACGGTATAAAAAGCAATTCACCAAACTAACAGCGGTAAAACCCCGATGTTTGTGGGTGTTTAACGCCAATTGGGGCATGGGTATTGCCTTTGGTGGCAGGTAGGCTCACGGCAAAAAGCGCTAAACCCCTTTTTGAAAACCAAACAACCCAAAACGGAACGGGTTGGTTAGGCTACCGGGTATTATGGCATAACTGCCATATTTTTTGTTGTTTACTGCCCAAACAAGGTAAACTTACCGCTGCCAATGGCGGTTTGGTTTTGGTGCAGTTGGTACAGGTAAACACCTGCGGGCAGGTTGAGCAATTGGGCGTTTAAAGGCGCTTGCGGCTGTGTTATATTTAGATGTGCTACTTGTTTACCTGCCAAATTAAACACCATAAGCAGGGCAGGGTTTTGCGCTAAATTAGGCGCTGTGGTGTGCAGTAGTGAGGTTTGCCCTGTGTTTTGAACCCATACTTTTGGTTGGTTGTAGGGAGCGGTATGGCCTGGGACAGAAACAGTGGTGAGCCAATTGTTAAACAGGGTTTGGAGCAGGTCTATGGGGTCTTGCAGCAATGGGGTTTCGGGTACAACTAAGTTGAGGTAAAAATTATTTTGCGCATCGGTAGGATTAGCCACCCTAATGTAAGCCGAAAGGGAGGAGATACCCTCATCGGCACATCGGGTATCGGCACCGGGCATTTTAGCGCCTTGCAGGGCAGCCATCAGTTTTACCGCCAGTTCGCCTTCGGTGTTCAAAAATCGGGCTTCCATAGAGTCTAACACTTCTTGCCCCAGCAGTATATTGCCTTGTATGGCATAGTTGGGTCCTATAATATGGTTTTTGTAGTCAAAACAATTAGCGCCGGTAAAAGCAGCGGCGCGCGGATTGCCCTGTGGGTCAAAATCTACAATGCCGTATTGCCTGAGTGCGGCATTGGCTGCGCCCTGAGCATCGTTTACCGAAAGCCAATCAATAACCTCCTGTGGCGAAAACCCGCCGGAGAGCAGGTTGCCTGCATTGTTTTGGTTAAGGCTGTTCCAGTATGATTGGGTGTTGATAGCGCCTCGGTTGGGGTAAAGTTTGCCTATTATAGAAACCCCGCCTGCTATAGCCGAAGCGTCTAAACACGAAGCGCCGGCGCTACCCACCTGCCGCGTTACGGGGTCAACGGCAACTATAGAAAACGTGTCTTGCCCCAATAGGCTTACCTGAGCAAACATTGCCCATAACAGTACATGAACTAACAACTTTTTAAGGCTCATAACCAATGGTTTTTAGTGTGGTAAGAAGTATTTAGACTTTTGACAAACGACAGAAGCCCCCGCACTTGGTTTGGGTCCAATCATTTTTAATATGCTGTTTTTTGGCTAACAATTTAGCTGTTTTGGGTGCTGTTTTGGACTTTTCTTATGCTTTTTTACAATGGGATACTTGGGGCGTTTGGGTAGTTTGATGCCTTTAGTACGCCCTTTACCATTTTTTTGTACTTTTGGTATAAACAGGCCTTTGTTAAAAGTGCAAAAAATAGCCCCGATAGACTTGCAGGGGTGAGTGTACGCTTGCCGTTTTGCTGATTTTTTGGGGCATTTGCCGATTGATTGATGTTCAGGTATTTTTGCCATGGCATACATTGTACCTGCTCAATCTCGTCTCGGGCAACGTGCAAGAACCAATATGCCATTTGGGTCATTAACAATCAACTGCCTAAATGGGTTGTTTCAAAAGTCTGAAAAGCGTTCATCATCAGGTTGTTATTGCTAAACCGATAGGTTTTTTCTACATCAAAACGCAGCAGTTACTCCTTGCATGCTTCTCAAGTACCTACATCAGATTTAAACTCGCCTGTAATAGCTATGAAAATCAGTTTGATAAACACCATTTTTCCGCTATCGGCATCTTGTAGCGTTACCATGACCAAATCAAAGGGTTTGTCTTTCATATTAGCGCCCCCCTTGGTTCTGATAAGCAGGTTGTTGTAACGGCAGATGCTGTAAAAAAATCACGGAGGATAGCCTCCGTATAATGAAAATGTTTCACTACCTTTGTTAGGCTACTATACATATAGTTACAATGGGGGTGTAGCGTAAGGTCAACAAGGTGTTACATAAATGACCTCCGTTTGCTAAACTCATCAAATAGTTTACCAACGAACGGGCACGTGATGTGCCCGACAGTAAGATTTGGAGGCAGCATCCGAGTGTTTTTGCGTATTTTGTTTGCATCAATACCTAACACTTGGACTGCCTCTTTTGCTGACTATCGAAAAAATTTTGTCCAAAGTCTAAATTCAATGTTCATTAGAAGAATCCTAAATTATGGCATACAATACAGACTTGTTTGATTTAATCAAATCTTTGTCTCCTTCCGAAAAAGCATATTTTAAAAAGTATGGCTACAAGCAATCATCAACCGAAAAAGGGGTAAAAAACAATCCATATCTTCTTTTATTTGGTGCCATAGATAAACAAGAAGAATACAATGAGAGTAAACTTTTAAAGCTTTTTGAAAAAGAAAAATTCATTAGAAACTTCTCGGCAACTAAAGCCTATCTGTATAGTATTGTTTTAGACAGTATTGTTTCCTGCAATGAAGGGAAATCGCAAACAGATCAAATCTTAGTACTGTTACGCGAAATTGAGGCATTATCCAGGAAGGGGCTGTCCCGGCAATGTCTGAAAAAGATCGACGCTGCTATGAAAAAAGCTCAACAGCACGAACAATGGAGTTTGTTCTGCTATTTGCTTTTTGAACAATTAAAGAATACCGATTTTTATTCTGAATTAAACAACGTTTATTATGAAGACGTTATCAAACAAATTCAGCAATACACCGAACTAATTCACCACGATATTGATGTTGCACTTTTATTGAGAACCTTCCATGTTAAATGGCGGCAACTCGGTATGATTGCTCGGAGCGAAGAACAGATTGCTGAGTTACACCAAATTATGCAACACCCTTTTTTGCAAGACGAAACCCGAGCATTGACCATTCAAAGCAAATTAGCATTTTACAACATTCAAGCAGTTTACCAAACCTTTCTTAACAATCCGACAGCTATTCATTCTTTCTTGTCTAAGGGCATTGAGTTGTTTGAACGTAATCCTTATTTGATAGAAAACAATCTTTGCAAATATATACATTTCTTAGACATGCAACTTGGCGTACTTATGGGGCGTGAAATGTGGTTGGAGTTTGATGTTTGTATCGTCAAGTTGAGAAATTTGTTAAACACCGAAAGCAACAAATTAAAAGCCGAAGATGCAGCGCTATATCAAAGTGGGTGTAAAATTCTGCAATTGTTAAGGCATTTTAAAACATGGGATATAGAGGCTGCTTTAGCATTTGTAGAACCCATCAAAGCACTTCATGCTTTATTCCCAACTCACAAACACATTATTACCGGAAACTTATACTTTATTGCGCGCTCCTACTTTATATTAGGCATGTTTGACGAAGCCTTGATTGAAATTAACGAGGCGCTAACTATAGAAGAAGTAGAAAATTTTTCTGATTACTATGCCGGGTTGCGCATCATTAATCTGCTTATTCACTTAGAATTGAAAAACGAACAACTATTGGAATATATACTACGAGCTACTTATCGGTTCCTTAAAGACCGGAAGCGCATGTTTGTTATTGAAAATCTCTTTCTGAAATTTCTCAAAAAACTGCTCAGTGCACCAGATAAAGGGCAAATAGACCTGCTTTATAGCGAATTTTACGAAAATATAAACAAAGCCATTGCAGCCGATCCTAAAGAAATTGCAGCTTTACGCCTCTTTGATTTCAGGTTTTGGTTAGAAAGCAAAATAAAAAAAATACCGATGAATGAATTGTCAAAAATCTATAAAGCTGGCTCCAAACACTCCGAATGACTGCCTTCATAGAAATGGACACGGTGTTTTACCATTCCCAATGGAAATTTTACCATTATTTACCATGCCCGTTTTACAATTGGTTCTTTATCTTTTTTTGACGTAAAACCATTAAATTAAAGGAGTTTAAAACGAAGTAACAGTGTTGTCAATCTTTCAATTCGAACAATTTTTGGTTTGCTGAAAGCCATTCGTTGGGGCTAACTTTGTGCTGTAAAACAATCAAAACTAACCCACAAATCAAATTTTATGCAACACTTAATGTCGTTCATCATGTTCATCTCTCTGTTCGCCTCCCCATTTTATCAAACTTTTGCTCAAATCAAGGGGCAGATATTGGCCAGCAAAGGCGGGCATTCATTCACTTCAGAGCATGTTCAAATTTATACAGGCTATACCGAATTGCTTACAATGACATTGCTCACAAATTCTGAAAAACAAGCCATTAAAAAAAATCTAATTGATTTGTTTAACCAATATCCGGCACAAATAGTCAGTTTTGCAGTAGGACTTCAAAGCGATTTTAATACATTTAAACAGCTAAGTGATCCCAAGCAGGTGGGATTGGCTTGGGGCATCATCAAAGGATATTTTTACCAAAATACCTACAATTACCCCGATGAACAACTGGCTTTATTTGCCAAACTTGCTAAAAACCGCGCCCCTGTTTTAGCCTACAATCATGCAAACAAGGCTGCCATCACCGAAACCGATATTGAAGGATTTGTCTATTTTGTCAACCTCAACAACACAAATGCAGGCTTTGACCAACCCGCCCAAAAATTAGCTCTGCGCAACGATATCATAGCTCAATTTCCAAATCTTGAAATCAACGCATTAGCAATGGTGATGTATTATGCTTACTTAGGCACCATGATACAAAACGTAATGAAACAACTAAATCCCTCCCAACAAAAACAATTTTTGGCGCAACTCAATACTTCTAATTCGTCACAGCACACCAACAACAGCAGTTTGAGTGCATCTGAATACAACGGACTGATGGATCAAATTATCAGAGAAGGCAATCTCAGCAGGCACAACACTATTCAAGACATGAGTGTTGGCGGATATAAAGAATATTGGTACTCCAAATCGGGACCCTCTTCTATTTTGGGATGGTAGTTGATACTGATATTGACTTCAAGTCAAAACGGTGTAATGAGTTACTACCATCGGGCGCTTGGTATGGTATGTGTGCATCCGGAGCAAGCCACTGTATTTGTGTTAGGTGCAGAGGCTATTGTGCAACAAGACGGCAACAGTAAAAATGACTGCGAACTCAATGCCCATTATCCGACTACTGCCACAGATTGGGGAGAAAATGGGAGAGAAAAAGATTATAGTCCTTTTAGACCAGACCAAATAACCCAACATCTTGACCAAAATTTCCAAGCTGCCAAAACCCTCAAAGCATTGTGGGAAAAAGTAAGAGTAGTTGTTTACTTTGTTCCAACAACTTTTATCGGGGCAGTTTAGTAATCCCGAACAACTTAAAATACCGCGCTTGGATAGAATCATAGTAAATTATCCCTAAAACCGAAAATCGCTGTTAATCACATTAATTCATTAAATAAATTTTTTACACAAATGCACAACCGTTTCAAACTTATTTTTTGCGTCACAGCTATTTTGCTGGCTGCCACCACTTTCATCAAGGCACAAAACGAAGTAAAATGCGACTTGGAAGGAAACTACGCCGTCTGTAACCTTAATGGCACACCCTTAGAGGTGAGTGTGAGCGAAGGAGAAAAAGGAGCCTTGGTTGCCGCCTCTACCTCCGAAAACAAAATGATACTCGTAATTGACCTACGCCGTGGAGTTGGCATAACCCACGACCACCGCCAAAGCAAAATAGGCGTAGGCGTAACCCACGACCACCGCGAAATTGCCAAAATAGGCGTAGGTATTACCAATGACCATCGTACCAACAAGAGCAAGGTAGCCATAAGTGTATCCAATGACTACCGAACAACTGAAAAAGCCATAAGTGTTACCAACCACCACCTTGTTATTGAATTAGACAGTAATGGCAGCCTTTTAGATGTTCGGGAAACTGCCCCCCACAGTACAGGACACTAAAATCGCAAAGCACCTACACTACTGCCTTGTGGGCAGGTTTAGTTGTGCTAAGTTATGCCCCCTACCTACTCGTAAATACAGGCAATACCTGCTGCTCTTAGTATAGCTGTAAGTTTACTTACCAGTCTATAATAAGGGCAGCAGGTTTGCTTTTGGGGCTGTTGCATTTATTATAGTCAGTAGTTGGTGTTGGTATGTAGTACTCATTGCGCACAATCTACCCGCTTAATTAAACTTTTGCGCCGTTTAGTAGTATTTATAAAAGACACAATTTACAAAGCCTTACTTGCGTTTAACGCTCGATTTTAATGGTACTACCCTTTCATCAACCCGATTAACATGAAAAAAATACTCTTTTTATTGCTTGGACTAAGCATTTTTAGTGGAGCATTTGCACAGCCGAGTGGTAAAAGCGACCCACCGCCACCCTATAATGCTGAGGTAATGCGCCAACATGAGGACTCCCTTATTGCCTTGTTTGATAATGTGCGCAAGTTACCTAAAGAGCAAGACCGGTTTAATGCTTGTTACACTTTTGTACCTGCATTGGTAAAAGCGCTCAAAGAGCCCGGCGCTTACTATTATCCGTTCGACTCGCTGCGCAAATGGGTTTCTATAGTAAAACCTACCGACGATGCGTTTCGCATTTTTACGTGGATGGTGGCAAAAGGTAATGCCGATGATTACCGCACTATTTCTTACCGATATTTTGGCGCTATTCAAATGAATAACCCCGATAAATTAGTGCTGTTTCCGTTAGAAGACAAATCGCGCCAGCTAACCTCTATTGAAGACAAAGAGCTTACAAATGACCAGTGGATGGGCTCTTTATACTACGATGTACACGAATACACCCAAAACAACACCAAGTACTACATGCTTTTTGGGTGGGATGGCAATAATTTTAGAAGCGATAAAAAAATTGCCGATTTGCTCTTTTTCAGAAATGACAAACCAAAATTTGGCGCACCCGTTTTTGAGGTTATTAACCCGCAAACCAAACAAAAAGCCATTAAACACCGCCTTATTTTAGAGTTTAAAGAAGGCTCGGCTGTTACGCTAAAATTCAACAAAGAAGAAAACAAAATAGTGTACGATTTTCTTGCACCCGAAGACGAAAAAGCCAATCAAATAGGGGGCGCTGCGTTTGCCTTAGTGCCCGATGGTACTTATCAGGGGCTTGAACTTAACACACAAACAGGCGTATGGGAAGCCCGCCCAATGGTGCTTAAAGGGATAAGCATGGAGGCCCCGCCGCGTCCATCTCCCTTGTTTGATAAGGGGAAACAACCCTCAAAAGGTAAAATGGTAGCGCCGGTTCCGGGGAGTAACAGTTCAAAACCGCCCAAGAAAAAATCTGAAAAGTAATAAAGCAAAAAACCGCCCTAAGGCGGTATGCGCTGCCCTTAAAGCAGCATAAATTAGGGGGGCATAGCGTTATAATTAAACGCTATGCCTTACCCTTATTGTTTAACCCTAAAAACCTAAAGCCATGAAAAACCGGCGTAAAGCTAAAAAAGGTTTTTCAAATTTACAACGAAAGTGGTGCAAAAAAGTGAAATAATGTTATTTGCCCCATTTTATACTACCCAAACCACCTTTTCCTCAATAGGGGTGCGATTGCCCTTTTTTACCTCCTGCACCGGATAGCCTATGTAAAAAAAGCCAAGGCAGCGGTCGTTTTCGGCTAAACCCAAAAAAATTTTAACTTCATCTGTATAGGTTACAGCCGGAGTACTCCAGTAGCCCACCAAACCGTAAGCGGTGGCAGAGAGGTGTATGTTTTGCACAGCACAGGCTACCGCGGCTATGTCTTCTATTTCGGGTATTTTAGTATCGGGTTTTCTTTTCATGCAAATAGCTATTACACAAGATGCCATGATGGGTCTTGTTTTAAGCAGCCGGTATTTGTGGTTGTTAAACTTATCGGGCAAAGTGTTTGCTACATACCACTTGTCTAAAAAATCGGCTAATTGTTGGCGGGCATCGCCTGTAAACACCACAAAATGCCATGGCTCATTCATGCCATGTGTGGGTGCCCAGCGGGCACTTTCCAAAAGCCGTACTATCACCTCTTTTGCCACCGGTTGGGAGCTATAATTTTCGGGTTTTACCGTGCGCCGGCGGGCTATAATTTGATTGATAATGTTGGGTTCTTGCAACATAAAACTGATTTTAGGGCTTAAATATAAGGCATATTGGGTTATTTAATGCCAACACCACCCATTGTTTGGGCATTTATGGCAGATTTGGCGAAGAATACCTTTTTACCCACCAAACTAAAAAGCAAAATATGCCTTTAATACACCCTACCCCTTACACCGACAAAGATTTTTCGGAGTTAAAACATCGGGCTAAATTTTTATTGCTATACTTTTGCATCAATTTACCCCCTTCTGCTATTAATTTTTTCAGAATTTAACACTACTTTTTATTTTTACGGCTATGACCAACCTGCTGCACCAACTTACCCAACTACTTGCCCAAAACCCGCAATTTACCGATAACGGGATACTGATTAAAAGCAAAATTGCCGAGCTGGCTCTGCAAGCAGACCCCCAATTGATTAAGTTGCTGCTAACAAATGATGCCGCAAAAAAGCATTTTTTTGTAGAAGTGGAAGGCGTGTGGGTGTTTGATAAAGTGAAATTTCAACAATTTGTAAACAATAAAGCTTTTTTACCCGATACTTTTACCGCCTTCAAAAACCGCATTGGGCTTACTGCCAATGGAGCGTTTATTGCCGAAAGCAAAGAGGTGGTACTGGCATGGCCTTATAAAGACTGCCTGCTGGAAGGCGGGCAAACAAAAGAAACCGATAAACGAAAAGAGATTTTTTGGAACGAGCTGCTTGCCCCAGAGGAAATAGACCAACTTACCTCGCCTAAAGTGTTTACCCGATTTTTTCGCTATGCACCTCACGCCGTGCATAGCGCCACGTACATAAACCCACAAACCGACAATTTTATCATAAAAGGCAATAACCTGCCCGTTTTACACAGTATGCTACCCGCTTTTGCAAATAAGGTAAAACTTATTTATATAGACCCACCCTATAATACCGGCACTGATGGGTTTGGCTACAACGATAGTTTTAACCACGCATCGTGGCTAACTTTTATGAAAAACCGATTAGCAGTAGCCCGCCAACTCCTGCGCCCCGATGGGATAATTTTTGTGCATATAGGCGACGAAGAAATGCACTACCTTAAAGTGCTGATGGACGAAATTTTTGGTCGGGATTTTTTTGTAGGCACTATTCCCCGAAAAACCCGAACCGGTAAATCGGACGTGCCTTTTCGGTTTTCGCAAGATTATGACTGGATATTGGTTTATACTAAAAATGCTACTCCGCAAACTGCCCTTTTTAAGCGCTCCATAGAGCGCAAGTACTACCAAAGCGCTGATTTTCCTGATGATGAGTGGCGCTTAAACCCTATTACCACCCAACGCACCATTTATGAGCGACCCAACGCTGATTTTACTATGGTAAACCCTAAAAATGGCAAGGAATACCCGGTAAATCCTAACCGCTCGTGGGCTGTTACCAAAGATACTTTTCATAAGTATTATGCACAACATAAAATTGTTTTTCCGGGCGATTATGATTTCCTAAACCTTAACCAACCTATGCTACGGGTGTTTAAATCGGAAGAAACAGAACAAAAAGGCGAAGATTTTGACAAAACTTTTTTTAGTTCCGATACCATCAATATCAACTTTGAACAGTTGGCTAAAAATACTAAAAACAAAAATGGTACCGATGAAATAACCGCACTTTTTGGTACTAAGGTGTTTGCTTATCCTAAAAATGAAACATTGCTTAAAATTATTATTGAAGGCTGTACCAAAGAAGGCGATTTGGTGCTGGATTACCACTTAGGCAGCGGCACTACTGCCGCCGTAGCGCACAAGCTAAACCGCCGGTATATAGGCATTGAGCAAATGGATTATATAGAAAACATTACCCTTGAACGCATGAAAAAAGTACTGGCGGGCGATGAAGCAGGTATTTCAAAAGAAGTGAACTGGCAGGGTGGAGGGGAGTTTGTGTATATGGAACTGCTGCCCACCAATGAGCAACTCTTGAACCTTATAAGCGCCGCTAATACCGATGCCGAACTGGAACTTATTTACCTAAATCATTTGCCCCACGCTATTAACCTAACCTACAAAACTACCCCGCAACTGCTTGCACAGGCTACACCCCACTTTAATAACCTCTCCCTTGCCGAAAAACGCAAAATCCTGCTTAGCCTCTTAGATAAAAACATGCTCTACCTCCCGTTTTCAGAAATTGATGACACCGATTTTGGTATTGACGAACTAACTAAACAACTCAACCGGCAGTTTTACCAAGGTAGTGGGTAGTTTTGGTATATGGTAGATAGTTGTTGGTACAAAGAAATAACAACCAATTTGCGCCTTTGCGTGAAACAAAATTGGGCTGGTAGATAGTAGTAGATAGTGGGTATTCAGTAGTGAGTACTAAACCCATTCATAACGCATAATTCATAACATGGTTTATAAAGACAATTTTGGCATTTACTCTTCGCGCGAAGTGCAAATTTTTAAGCATTTTGTGGAAACCAACCCTTGGTTTGAAGCGGAATTGGTTAATTTTAGACCCGATAATACCGGTTTTCACGACCTTAAATGCCTGCTCAAAAACGGGGCTTGCCTTGTGGTAGAAATAAAAGAGGAGGAGCGTTACTGGTATAACCGCACCGGTAATTTGGGCTTAGATTATATATCGGCTTTTCATTTTAACCAAAAGCGCGATTTTTGGCTGCAAAATAACTACTGGATACAAAAATACCATTATACCCAATTTTTGCAAGACATAACAGTGAGCAAATGGGGTAAGCTCATTACCTGCGATGCTGATGTGCAACTTTTTTATGTGCAAGACCAATTTTGCCAAATGTACAGCAATGCTGCCTTGCAACACCCCGATTTTGTTGCTTATCTTAATACACATTATAACCTGCGCATCAACAAAAAATCGGATTACCAACTGGCAGATGACTGGGAAAGCGCCGCTTATTATATTCCGATAGGAAACCCACGCCTAAACAACGCCAAAATTACCCAACTTACCAACCTGATTGCTGCCGTTGCAGCTAACCAACATGGGGTAAACAGGGCGTTCTGAATAAGGAGTTAAACTATTTTGGGGCTGTTACGGCTGAAACTCATAACACCCTATATCCCATGCGCCGTCGTTTCGAGAATTTCCGAGCAGGTCGGTTTGTAGAGAAATGGTGGTAAAGCCCAAGTCGAGTTGAAAATCGGACAAACCGGCGTTAATACAGAGCGACTCGTTGTTTAGCCTAAAATCGCGCTTAAAAGCATTTACAAACAGCGTGTCATTAAGGGCGGGGTTCAGGATACAGTCGGTAAAAATTGGGTCGGTGGCAGTACGCTCGGTTTTAACTAAACATCGGGATAGGTTGGTAACAAAGTTGGCATCACCTCCGGTTAAACCGTCGTCTAATTTTATTTCTTCCTTTTCGCTGCCATACACAATACAATTGGTAAAATTGCTGATGGTATAGGGGAAAATGCTGATGTTGTTATTTATAGGAAAATAGTTGCCAATGCGCAAAATGGGGGTTCGGTGGTTAATAAACACATTGCTAAAATTGGCAAAAGTGCAATGCACAAAGGTGTATTGCCCGCCGTATTCTAACTGCACATTATGCCTTCCGCAGTTGTAAATTAAGGTATTATACCCCACAATGCCCGTAGATAGCCCAATAATGCCCGAATCGTAAATATCTCTGATGATGCTGTTTCCAATGATGAGGTTGGGTTTACCGTTTACCGATACCGAATCTACTCTAACGCCAAAAAAAGCGTTTTTAATAACCGCTCCGGTAATAACATTGTCGTAGCTGGCGCTTAGGAAATAAATGCCTCCCCATTGTCCGGGTACGCCGTCGTAGTAGCGTTCCAATCGGGTGCCGGTAAAAGTTACCTGCTGGGTAGTATCGGTGCCGCCATTAACGTGCAGGCTTCCGTTTACCAGTAAAAGTGCGCCGTTGTGCAGGTGTATGCGGCAGCCGGGTTGTATGGTAAGCCGGCGCAGCGAGTCCACCTCTATTCTGCCATAAATAACATAGGGTTTATCATTAGTCCAAGTAGTATCGGCGGTAACGCCCACCCTGAAGCCATTGGGTGTGCCCGGACCAAAAAAATGGGCATTTTGCCCCCATGCCCGCAGCATAACCTTTTGCAGATTGCCGTTGGTTTCAAACATAATGGAGTCTTCCACTATAAAAGGGGTAAGCAAATCGTTGGGGTCAATGGTAACCTCCACAAAAATGTAAAGGCTGTCATTTGCCCAAATTTCAAGGTCATTAATTTCTTTGCCCGAAATGCCATCTACATTCATGCGAAAAGGTGAACTGCTGCCTCCGCCTAATCTTATGGAGGAGACATTGAGTTTTTGCTTTTGTTTGTTAAATATGAGGAAACCGTTTGTAGTAGAACCTACAGCGGTAAAGACGGTATCAAAACTGAGGGTATCAGTAGAAAAAGCAAGTTTGTGGGTGGGGTCGGCGCTAAAATAGTCTTCTCTGCAAAAACTGAGGAGCAGTGCAAGTAAGGAAAAAACCAATAAATAAAAGCGCGGCAATACGGTTGTGCGGCTTATCACTATGTTAATATATTTTTTTATTGTTACCCATTAAGTTATTTTCATGGCTAAATCAAGACGCAAAGTTAGTAAGCTGCGTTGTATTTGGGCAAAAAAAGTGGCTCAATTGTTGGGCAGCCTGTGCAGTGGGCAGATAGTGTGGGTATGTAGAGGCTGTTTTGTGGTAAAACAGCCCTATATGCTCTTGTTTTTAGGTTTACCTGCGGGCAGCTTCAGCTACGTTAAACCCCACTTTCCGCACCCCCAT
>DDVC01000109.1 GCA_002345145.1 Bacteroidetes bacterium UBA2322 | reverse complement strand
AAACCCGAACAAGTGTTGGAGCAGGTTATAGACCCCACGGTGTAAACCTTAACGCCGTTTACACAACCCGGAAAATTAAAAGTAGCATTGCCTGCATTATTGCCCGATGCCATTACCACATGCGTACCGGCATTGCCCAGCGCTTTAATGGCATTTCTAATGGCCGGATTGCTGTTTTCGCAGTTGGCAATAGGATATGCCCCAATGCTCAGATTAACCACATCGCCTTGTATATCGTGCTGTGCTACATGGTTTAAGCCCGATAAAATGGCGCTGAATGCACCGGTGCCGGAGTTGGCAAGTACTTTTACCGGCACTACCGTAGCCCCTGCCGATACGCCCACTACACCAATGGTATTATTTTTAGCGGCGGCTATGCCTGCCACGTGGGTACCATGTCCGTTGAGGTCGTTTACCGTTTGTCCGGCAATGAAAGATTTGGCGTAAGTAGCATTGGTTTGTACGTTTAAATCGGGGTGGGTAAGGTCTATACCGGTATCTAAAATCCAAATCCATGCAGGTTTACCGGCTCCATTGGCAAAACCGCCGGCTTTGGTAATGGCACAAGTGGTAACTTGAGCCCGATAACTGCCGTAATCGCTGCACTCCGATGCTGCTGTTGCCGAATAACTTACCGATACGGCATAATCGGGGTAAATGCCTGCCACATCGGGGTTTGTTTTTAGGGCACGCAAGTTGGCATCAGATAATTTGGCGGCAAAACCTACGGTTACATCGGCATACTGGGCAAGTATATTGGCTGGGTTTATGGCAGTTTGGGTGGTAATTTTTCTTACCGTAGCAAGATTAGCCTGTCGGGTAGTATGGTTGAGCTGAAATTTTCGGGCTCGGTCGTTAGCGGCGGGTGTTTGTTGAAAAATGACCCCTCGGGCAGCGCTTTCTTTTAAAATAACTATGTACTGACCGGGTATTATCTGCGGTTCGGGTTGGGCAAAAACAGACTGAACAGAAAACAAAATGCTGAAAATGACGATTGAAAGAAGGAACGTTTTCATGTGGGGTGAATTTTATACGTGATGAGAATTTGTGTTGGTAATTTGTTTGTGGTGTTGGGAGAGTAAATGATACCTTATGGAAGTTGTTGGGCGCTTTAAGGTTATGGTGGCAAGCGTGGCGAGTTTAAATTTAGGTACCGACTTATAGCCGTATAGGTGGTTAATTTTTTTTTGCTTTGCGTGTTTGCGAGTGCTTAAATGATGCTGATACGGCTGTTGCCCAAAACTTAGAGGTTTAACAATGGCAGAATTTTGTAGGAGGGTTAGGTTTTTAAAGTTGCTGGGTCAATGTGTGAGTAGGGTAGGAGAAGGCAGTTTGATAAAAAAGAATAGTCGGGCAATTTTTAAGTAATTGCCCGACTTTCAGATTTTGTGGGGGTTTATATCGGGAAAGAAGATTAGAACCCTTTGCTGTTATTGCTTTCGTTGCCTTCGGTTATTTGGTTTTGGGTATCTACTACAATGGTAAAGGTAGCGGGGTCAGCCCAGTTGTAATCGGGGTTAGAGGCATTGTCTTGGTGTGCATGAACATCAGCGCCGTTGTTGCAGGAAACCATGCGCATCAGTTTCTTTTTAGATTTTGGTCGGGTGTAGGTAAAGTATTTGGTTTCGCCGGCGTTCATGTTGGTAATGGTTTGTTCTTGCAGTACGGTGTTGCCACTTTTGAGTTGAATTTTGAAGGTGCCGGTAATGGGTCCGCCGGTGTTTTTAACGCCCCACTGAATATTGGGCCAGGTAATTTCTTTGGTAACAACGGCTTGCGAAGTGCCGGGTGCGCCTATGGCAGATTTAACCGTATTAAGGGTAGCATTATCAGAGGAGGTAACTTTACCAAGCGAACCGCCGCAAGATTGGCTGCTGTTGAGGTTATATTTACCGGTTAAGCCATCGGGTTGCAAATCGGGGCGGGGGTGCAATACTATGGAGTTGATAGATTTGTTGATGTTGAACTTGCAAACAGTGAGGCTTTCTTTAAATCTGATGCCGGTAAGGTTAATTTGCGAAGTAGTCTTAAACACCGTGTTAAAGATGGTAACGTTGGCATTAGCTCCGGATACTACGCTTGCCGATTCTACATTGCTGTCGGATACGGTGAGGTTTTGGTGCCCCGTGCCCGAAACCACCATCTGGTAGGTTCTGCCGGCAACCAAAAACGATACGTTGTTATTGCCTTCCATAAAGGTAACGGTGCTTACGGTGGGTCGTTTGCGCACATCTACTTTAAAAGAAGCGGTAAGTGTGTTGGCAACACCAAACAAAGAAATGGTTATGCCGTTTTGCTCTACTACGTTGCTGCCCACGGTTATGTTTACATCAACCCATGTTTTACAGCCGTCAAAATCGCCTATGCCGCCGCTTTGTTTGCTGCCAATGGTGGCGGTAATGCCCGATACGCCGGTAGAGGCGCTGCCCACCAAATCGCCAAATTTTACAAATACCCTAATGGTGTGGCTTTCGCCGGTAAGCAGATTGGGGCGGGCGCTGTTGCTGTTGTAGGTGGTGCCGCACATGGTGCGTTTGCAAATGGTTTCAACGGCGTTTGCGTTTACAAAAAAGAACATGCCAATAAAAAGGGTTGCAAGGGCAAACAATTGGCGGGCAGAAAAAATGCTTTGCGTTTTCATGTTTTGGTTAAATTTTGGGGTTAAAGATTGATTTGTTAAAGTTGAAAAATCAGAAATGAGAGATTGGGTTTGTTTAATTTGTGCGGTTTGCATGGCAATGATGTTTTGGGGGGTAAAAAAATGAAGAAGCGATTGCAGGGTGTTGAAGGCTAACGTTTTCATTGTGTTTTGTTTTTGGGGGTGATTGATTTTGTTTTTGGTATGTGGTGCGGTGTGGTTGTTTCCGTCTCACAGTGCAAAATTACCGCAGCCCACAGCCGTACCGAAACCATGTTTTAGGCAAACATAGGTTTCTGAGGCTTGCAGTATTTCTGTAAGCCTTTATTTAAAAGGGATTCCGAAAAAAGAACCAACAAAAACAACCTACCCGAAAAAATAAAAAAAACCGAAAAAAACCTACTTTTACCCCATAAACCCATAGCTGGTCAATTTTGTGATAATTGCAAGGCATTAGTTAGTCTTCTGTGCTGCCATTCTGAAAATCGGCGTTAAGAAAATCGGAACGGAGGGCGAAAAGCAGGCGGCGCAGCAAACGCCACTACCCATGTTGTTTATGAAAAACTACTGTTTCCGGCGTTTGCCTTGGCGCATGCCGCCCGCAGAGCAGATTTTTAGCCGTTTTTCAGGAAGGCTTGATTTTTTGCTACTTTTTTATCAACAAAAAAGTAGATAAGGTTAAGAGTTGAACCACTGATGAAGTTAGGATTAAGTAATTTGTGGTGGGGAGCAATTTGTGGAAAAGAATATCGGGTAACTATTCCTGCAAAATGACCATTGCTCATCTCCGCCCATAAACCCCACAACCACCATGACACAAGACGATTTGTTTGCGCTGGTAAAATCGCTCACCCCCGCCGAAAAGCGGTATTTTAAACTATACGCCCAAACTCATTCATCGGGCGAGGCTACTAATTACCTGCTCTTGTTTGATGCCATAGACAAACAACCCGATTACGATGAGGAAGCCATCAAAAAGAAGTTTAAAAAGGAGAAGTTTGTGGCTCAACTTACTTTTACCAAAAATACCCTGCGCCATAAAATCCTTGACGCCTTGTGCGCATACATGAGCGGCGGTAAAGACGGCTCTATTGAGTTTGAGCTGCGCCAAGCCCTTAACCACCTTAGCGCCCTTTACCAAAAAGGCATTTACAACCAAATGGACAAAGATATCAGACGACTTAAAAAAACGGCTTCCGAATACGAAATGCCCCCATACACCCTGCAACTGCTGCACTGGGAACGCCGCTTGCTCTTAGACCAAACCGATAAAAACACCGATGCTACCTTAGAAACCCTCATAACCGAAGAAAATGCCGCCATTAACCAACTAAAAAATACAGCCGAACTGAAACACCTGCACGACCGCCTGCTGGTATCGCTAAAAGTGCGCATACGCGCCAAAGATGCCGATGCCATGAACCAAATGGACGCTCTGCTCCAACACCCCCTCCTGCAAACCGAAGAGCAGGCGCTTACCCGTATGGCTAAAATATACTACCATGAAATTTGGAGTTTTTACCACTGGCGCATGGGCAACCCCGCCCGCATGTATGAGCATCATAAACGCATTATTGAACTTTGGGAAACCAACCCCTTATTTAAAAATGAACACCGGCACGAGTACCGTAAAGCCCTGTGCAATTTCCTCAACAGTTGCCATGCTTACCGCAGGTTTGAAGATTACCCGCCTACATTAGAAAAAATTAGCGCCCTTGCCGCCGCCGATGTTACAACGGAAGTAAAACTGTTTCACATTACCTTTTATCATGAGCTGCTCTACCACCTCAATACCCTAACTGTGGAGCAAGGATTAACCCTGCTGCCCAAACGCCTGCCGCAGTTACAGGCGTGGAAAGACAAAATACATACCTCGCGCCTGCTTGCTATATATTACAATATAGCGTTGATGTATTTTTTTTCCCACCGTTTTGCCGATGCGCTTACCTGGCTCAATGAAATACTTTACTACCCCAAAGCCGATGCCCGACAAGAGGTGCGGCAAACTGCCCGAATACTGCAACTTGCCGTACATTTTGAACTGGGTAATGCCGATTTGCTCGATAACCTGCACCGCTCCGCCTACCGCAGCCTAAAAATAACTGATGACCTGGAACGATTTGAACAAACCCTGCTCAGCAATTTTAAAAAGCTGGCATCGGTTAATGAACTTGACCGAAAAGAACTTAAAAACTGCCTCCAACATTTTCAAAACGACCTCCAAACCCTTGCCCAATTTACCCCCACCGGGCATTTTTTGGGTTGGTTTGAAATACAAACATGGCTGGCAGCCCGGCTCAATGGTAAAAAAATGACCCATGTTTTAAAGGAGTCCCTATAACTTGGTACTACCACCTACCAAAACTAACCACTACCCACTACTAATC